>NZ_JAAKVF010000020.1:0-98553 GCF_049175515.1 Aeromonas sp. 600479 | reverse complement strand
CGCCATGCGAGAGTAGGACACTGCCAGGCACCCAATACAAGAAACCCCGCTCATCGAGCGGGGTTTTTTATTGCCTGCAATTCAGCAAATAGCCTGATAATTGACCGTTCATTCTCTCTTCTCCGCCGTTTCTCTGTTTTCCCTCCCCGATTTTCTCCGGTTATGCCATCGCCGCTGGCTCTGGTTGCCGTTATAATGGCCGCCCTCAAGCAAGGTGGTGGTATGAAAGCGGAATATCTACAGCGATTCGGGGGCATTGCCCGTCTTTATGGTCAGAACGCCTTGCGTTCCTTTAGCCAGGCCAAGGTCTGTGTGGTGGGGATCGGCGGCGTAGGCTCCTGGGCGGCCGAGGCGCTGGCCCGTGCCGGTATCAACCAGATCACCCTGATTGACATGGACGATATCTGCATCACCAACACCAATCGCCAGATCCACGCCATGCAGGGGACGGTTGGTCGCCTCAAAACCGAGGTGATGGCTGAGCGCATTCGCGGCATCAATCCGGATTGCGAAGTGATCGAGGTGGACGATTTCGTCACCGCCGACAACCTGGCCGAGCATATCAAGCGAGAGTTTGACTATGTGGTGGACGCCATCGATTCGGTCAAGGCCAAGGTGGCGCTGATTGCCTTCTGCAAGCGTAACAAGATCCCGGTGATTGTAGCGGGTGGTGCTGGCGGCCAGATGGATCCGACCCAGATCACCGTGGCCGATCTGGCCAAGACCATTCAGGATCCGCTCGCTGCGAAGGTTCGCTCCGACCTGCGCCGGTTGCACAACTTCAGCAAGAATCCTGCGCGCAAATTCGGGGTGGAGTGTGTCTTCTCAACCGAGCAGCTGAGTTATCCGGATGGTAATGGTGGTACCTGTCAGGCCAAGGCGGCCAGCGATGGCACCATGAAGATGGATTGCGCCTCCGGTTTTGGCGCCGTGACGCCGGTGACGGCAACCTTCGGGCTGGTTGCCGCGTCCCGGGTATTGAAGAAGATTGCCGAGCGGGGCGCCCGAGCCGAGAAAGAAGCCGAGAATGAAAACGCCGGGTCGATTGGTGAAGCCTAATCGACCTCTGCACAAGGCGGGTTAGACCGCTTGTTCCCGGATCGCCAGTACGATCGCTCTGAGCCCGTTACCTCGTGACGGGCTCAAGTGTTTCTCAAGCCCCAGTTCGCTGAAATAGCCTTCCATATCAAAAACCTGGATCGCCGCAGACGATTGGTGGTTGAGCGCCGCCAGCACGATGACGATAAGGCCCCGAACGATGCGGGCATCGGAATCACAGGCAAAGTGCCAGCAACCATCTTCGCTTTGTTCCCCCTTCAGCCAGGCCAGGCTTTCACACCCCTTGAGGCGGAACTCCTCCTGCTGCCATTCGCTGGGTAGCACCGGCAACTGCTTGCCGAGCTGGATGATGAGCCGGTACTGGTTCTCCCAGCCGTGAGCAGCGGCAAACTGCTGGCGGATGGTGTCGGCGTTGGGCTCAAGGCCAATCTGGGTATATCTTGCGAGGTCACTCATTCGGTTGTCTGCCTTAGAAGAAGTCACTGAGTTTGTGCAGGGCGGCCAGCAGGGTGTCGACATCGTCCCGATTGTTGTAGCAGGCCAGCGAGGCGCGCATGGTGCCGCCGATCCCGAGGGATTCCATCAGTGGCATGGCGCAGTGATGGCCGACTCGCAGGGCGATCCCCTGCATATCGAGCAGGGTAGCAGCATCTTGCGGGTGGATGTCGTCGAGCAAGAAAGAGACCGCACCGGCGCGTTTGCCGGGTTCGCCGATCAGACGCAGCCCCGGCACCTGTTGCAGACCAGCGGCCAGATAGTCGGTCAGTGCCTGCTCATGTTGGGCGAGCCATTCCCTATCTTGCCCCATCACAAAGTCGATGGCGGCGGCGAGGCCGATAGCGCCAGCGATATGGGGGGTGCCCGCCTCGAATTTGAAAGGCAGGGTATTGAAGGTAGTGCCGCTGAAACTGACCCGATCGATCATCTCGCCACCTGCTTGCCAAGGCGGCATCCGCTCCAATAGCTCGGTGCGGCCCCACAACACACCGATGCCGGTCGGGCCATAGAGCTTGTGGCCGGAGAAGGCGTAGAAGTCGCAACCGATGGCTTGCACATCCACCTCGAGATGAGCCACTGCCTGGGCGCCGTCGATTAGCGTCACGGCGCCAACCGTTTTGGCGGCAGCCACTATCTCTTTGACCGGATTGACTGTACCGAGGGCATTGGAGACGTGAGCTACGCTCACCAGTCGGGTGCGTGGCCCCAGCATGGCGTGATAGGCGGCCAGATCGAGATCGCCTCGCTCATCGAGCGTGATAACCCGGAGCTCCGCCCCGGTGCGCTGGGCGACCAGTTGCCACGGGACGATATTGGCGTGGTGCTCCAGCGTACTGAGGATGATTTCATCCCCCGTCTTGAGCTCGCTCATCCCCCAGCTCTGGGCAACCAAGTTGATCGCTTCCGTGGTGCCGCGGGTCCAGATCACCTCGCGAGAGTAAGGCGCATTGATAAAGCGGGCGACCGTCTCGCGGGCTGTTTCGAAGGCCCGGGTCGCGCGGCCACTCAGGGCGTGGGCGGCGCGGTGCACGTTGGCGTTGTCGGCCCCATAGTAGTGAGCGATGGCATCCAGTACCGCTTGCGGCTTCTGGGTGGTGGCGGCGTTGTCCAGATAGACCAGAGGGTGGCCGTTCACCTCCTGCGCCAAGGCCGGAAACTGGCTGCGCAGTTGGTCGTGCTGTTGCTGATTCATGCTCCCCTCATCATCCGGAAAAAGTCATCATCTCGAAAGGTCGGCCATGATCCTGAAAATAGCGCCCGAACACAAGGTGCGATAAGCCCGATGAGCGGCTGCCTGCTGTGCAGCAGGTACGGCTCATCGGGTGATTTCTGGTACAATGCCGCCCCTCATCATAAGCCAAGAGATCCGGCCCATGAAGCTCAACCCCAATCAGAACGAAGCGGTCAAGTATGTTTCCGGCCCTTGCCTGGTGCTGGCGGGGGCCGGATCGGGCAAGACCCGCGTCATCACCAACAAGATTGCCTATCTGGTGCAGCAGTGCGGCTACAACGCTCGCAACATCGCCGCAGTTACCTTTACCAACAAGGCGGCACGGGAGATGAAGGAGCGGGTTGGCCAGACTTTGGGTCGCAAGGAAGCGCGGGGGCTGATGGTCTCCACCTTCCATACACTGGGTCTCGATATCATTCGTCGGGAGCACAAGAGCCTGAATCTCAAGGCGAACTTCTCCCTGTTCGACGACACCGACCAGCTGGCGCTGCTGAAAGAATTGACTGAAGACGAGCTCGACAACGACAAGGACAAGCTCTCGGCACTGATCAGCCAAATCTCCAACTGGAAGAACGACCTTATCCTGCCAGCCCGCGCCATGCGCATCGCCCGTGGGCCGGAAGAGGTGCTGATGGCTCAGCTCTACGAGCGCTATCACCGCCAGATGGTGGCCTATAACGCGCTGGATTTTGACGACCTCATCGTGATGCCGACCCTGCTGCTCAAGAGCAATCAGGAGGTGCGTGAGCGCTGGCAGAACAAGATCCGCTATCTGCTGGTCGATGAATACCAAGACACCAACACCAGCCAGTACGAGCTGGTGAAGCAGATCGTCGGCGAGCGTGCCCGTTTTACCGTGGTAGGGGATGATGACCAGTCCATCTACTCCTGGCGCGGTGCCAAGCCGCAGAATCTGGTTCTGCTGAGTGAAGATTTCCCCAGCCTCAAGCTGATCAAGCTGGAGCAGAACTACCGCTCCAAGCGGCGGATCCTCAAGTGCGCCAACATCCTGATCGCCAACAACCCGCACGTCTATGACAAGGCGCTCTTCTCCGAGTTGGATGAAGGGGTGAAGCTCAAGGTGCTGTTCGCCAAGAACGAGGAGCACGAGGCGGAGCGGATTGCTGCCGAGATGATGGGCCACAAGTTTATGAACCGCACCCGGTTCAAGGATTACGCCATCCTCTATCGGGGCAACCATCAGTCGCGCATCTTCGAGAAGGCGTTGATGACCAACCGGATTCCTTACCGTATCTCCGGCGGCACCTCATTTTTCTCCCGCACCGAGATCAAGGACATCATGGCCTACCTCAAGCTGCTGGTGAATCCGGACGAGGACACCGCCTTCCTGCGGGTGGTCAACCTGCCGCGCCGCGAGATTGGCCCCACTACCCTCGAAAAGCTCGGCCAATACGCCAATCAGCGCGGTAAGAGCCTGTTTGCCGCCAGCTTCGAGCTGGGGCTGGAGCAGCACCTCTCCGGACGCGGCCTCGTGGCCCTGCAGGCATTTACCAACTGGTTGGTTCGCCTTGGCGATAAAGCGCTGTACGGCAATCCGGTGGAGGCGGTGCGGGACATGATCAAGGAGATCCACTACGAAGAGTGGCTCTACGAGACCTCCCCCAGCCCGAAAGCGGCCGAGATGCGGATGCAGAACGTCTCCACCCTCTATCGCTGGATCACCGAGATGCTGGAAGGGGATGAGCTGGAGGAGTCGATGACGCTGGCTCAGGTGGTCACTCGCCTCACCCTGCGCGACATGATGGAGCGCAACGAAGGGGAGGATGATGCCGATCAGGTGCAGTTAATGACCCTGCATGCCTCCAAGGGGTTGGAGTTCCCCTATGTCTACATGGTGGGGATGGAGGAGGGTTTGTTGCCTCACCAGACCAGTATCGACGAGGATAACGTGGAGGAGGAGCGGCGTCTCGCCTACGTGGGTATCACTCGTGCTCAGACCGAGCTTACCTTCACCCTCTGCAAGGAGCGACGCCAGTTTGGCGAGTCGGTACGGCCAGAGCCGAGCCGCTTCCTGCTGGAGCTGCCGCAGGACGATCTGGAGTGGGAAAACCAGAGGAAGGTGACTGCCGAGGAGCGCCAGCAGAAGGGGCAGGTCGGTGTTGCCAACCTGCGGGCGCTGTTCAAGAAGGATTAACGTTAAGGATTGGCCGGGGTAAGCAGCGGCACTATGTCTGCTCCCGGCATCGGGGGAGAGATATAGCGCCCTTGCCCCATCCGGCAGCCAATATCAATCAGCTTCTGCAACTGCTGCTGGTTCTCGATCCCCTCGACTACAAGGGTGTAATCGAGATCCTGACAGATATCCCGCATGGCGCGGATCAGAGCCAAATCTTTGGGCGATTGCAGCATCCGCTGGGTAAAGCTGTCATCCACCTTGATGTAATCTACCGGGAAGTGGAACAGGGCGTTGAGGGAGGAGAAGCCGGTACCAAAGTCGTCCAGGCTGATCTGAATGCCCTTGGCACGCAGTTCATGCAGGGAGGCTAGCGCATCGGAATCCTGGCGTGATAGCTCCCGTTCATTGAATTCAAAGATCAGATAGCCGGGGGCGACCCCCTCCTCTTCGATAATTCCCATCAGCCGCATGATGTGGTCATGGTTGACCAGATGCTTGCCCGACAGATTGATGGCGACCTTGAACTTGCTCTGCCCGGAGATTGGCAGCCAGTTCTTCAGTTGCTGACAGGTGTGGCGCAGGATCTGGTAATCCAGCTCCAGAATCAGGCCGCACTGCTCTGCCAGCGGAATAAAGTCGAACGCATCCTTCAGAATCCCCTCCTCGGTCAGCCAGCGCGCCATCACCTCCAGTCCGGTCAGGCGGCTATCCTGCAGCCGGATCACCGGTTGGAAGTAGGGGACGATACGCCCCTCCCGCAGGGCTCTGGCCAGCATCTCTTCCGGCGAATTCCAGTTCTGGTTGATGCAATCATCCGAGTAGCTGACGATGCGACTGCGACCATTGCGTTTGGCCTGATACATGGCCAGATCGGCCTGATGGAGCAGCTGGCTGATATCTGAGGTTTGCTCGGAGACGCTCGATACCCCAAGGCTGACGGTAATGCTCAACTCGTTGCCGAGTAGCCGGAACGGGTAGGAGAGACGGCTGATAATGCGGTTGAGCACCGGGCTGATGTCATCGTCGCTCTTGCTGCTGTCCAGATAGATGACAAACTCGTCGCCCCCCAATCTGGCCACCAGATCGTTTTGCCGGATGCAGGTCTGCAGGCGGCGGCTGACCTCCTTGAGCAGCTGATCGCCAGCGCTGTGGCCCAGAGTGTCATTGATCTGCTTGAAGTGATCCACATCGATAAAAATCACCGCGAATCCCGGTGACTTGTAGCGGTTGTAGTGGGTCATGGCGTGGTTGAGGTGGTTCATCAACAGTGCGCGGTTGGGCAGCTGGGTCAGCGGGTCGTGAAGCGCATCGAATTGCAGCCGCCGTTCCAGCTCCTGATGCTGCTTGAGCTGCTTTTGCAGCCTGAGGTTGGTCTGACGCAGCTGTTGCAGCCGCTGGTTGATGGAGTCTTCACTATTGATGTCGTTAAGCTGCTGGCGGATCCGCTTCAGCTCCAACAGCAGGGTGAGCTGACCACGCAGGAAGTCGAGAAAGAGCTTGTCGTCTGTCTCCAGCGGTTGCGCGGTGCTGATGATGAAGTGGGCGAAGTACTGTTGTTGCAGCCGTAGCGGCATGCTGTGCCAGTAGGTTGCCTCCCTGTTGACCTCGATATTGCTGGTGCTGTGGCACAAACCGCTGATGAATTCGTCGCTTTGACGAGGATGTGCGGGATAAATCTTCTCAAGCGTATGGCTGTGGAGCCTGACCAGCAGCATATCCTCAATGGCGAGCATCTGGCGCAGCACCGCCTCCAGCTGGGAGAAGAGCGCCTGACCGGGCAGGGTGTTGGCCAGTCGCATGATGCGGCTGATGCTCTCGATTTTCTTTTTCCAGTTCGGGTCTTTGCGGATCAGCGGCGAAGGCAGCTCGGTGAGATGGGAGCCCGCCTGGGTTTCGGTCAGCCGCTTGGATAGACACTCCAGCAGCAGGCGTAATGTGGGCAGGTCGGATGGTTCGCCGCGAGCCAGCAGCCACTGCACCTGACCATGTTCGATAGGAAAGACGCACCACCCTTCGGCCTCATCGAGCTGGGTGAGCTGATCGGTGATGCGGGACTGCTCCCGCCCCAGTTGTTGCTTGAAGGTATCGCTGATTTTGTAGGCGTAGAGCCAGTTCAGACCACTGTCGGAGAGGCCCAGCATGCCGAAATGCTGCAACGGGCAGAGCTGGTTTATCTGCTTTATCAGATCATCATAATCGCTGCTCTGCGCTGTAGGGGGAGCCGGAAAATCCATAATGGCAGAGACCAACGCCAGCAGAGGAGTTGAGTAGTGGGATTCGGTGGAATGGGGCGACATGAGCAACTCCCGACTATGCCTACCCTACAAGAGTAGTCGGAAGCCGATAGATTGAAAGGGCCGCAATTGCGGCCCTTTCAAATACTTAGAGGTTGTCAGTCATGTAGTGGATGGCGTTTTCAATCTCTTCATCACTACAGTTCGCACAGGTGCCGCGCGGAGGCATCATGCCGGACTTGCCGGTAAAGCCTTCAATGGCATGTTTCTTGAGAGTATCAATGCCTTGGGCGATGCGAGGATCCCAGGCTGCCTTGTCACCCCGTTTGGGGGCACCGGCGGCGCCGGTGTCGTGACAGGCAAAGCAGGCGCCCTTGTATACCGTTTCGCCATCGCGGGGACCGGAAGAGGCGGTCGCAGCAGGTGCAGCACCCGCGCCGGCAATACCTTCCAGATCCTTGGCGGTATAGACCTGACCGATCGGTTTGATCCGCTCGGCAATAGCCTCCGGTGACATCTCATCGGCAGCAAGCACTGCCCCAGACAAGCTGGCGGCCGTCATCCCGACAGCCAGCAAATAGCTCAGTTTTTTCAACACGCTCATATACTCCCAGCAGTCTTTTATTATCCATGTAAACGACGGGATTATAACCGAATAGTTACAGCCATTTAAACGCTTGTGTGTGAAGTGTTAAACACTCTGCGTACAAAGTTTTGGGCGATATCACGGCAATTCTGGTGGTGGAGATAAAAAGAAACCCGGCATTCGCCGGGTTTCGAGTAACCAAAGGGTGAAAAGGGTTATTTATCCCAGCTCAGGATCACCTTGCCGGAGTGGCCGGAGCGCATCGCATCGAACCCCTGCTGGAATTCGTCGATGTGGAATCTGTGGGTGATGATGGGGGAGAGATCCAGCCCGGACTGGATCAGGCTGGCCATCTTGTACCAGGTCTCGAACATCTCGCGGCCATAGATCCCTTTGATAAACAGCCCCTTGAAGATCACCTTGTTCCAGTCGATGGCCATGGTAGAGGGGGGAATGCCGAGCATGGCGATCTTGCCGCCATGGTTCATCTTGTCGAGCATCTCCTGGAAGGCGCTCGGGATGCCGGACATCTCCAGCCCCACATCGAACCCTTCGGTCATGCCCAGCTCGCTCATCACGTCGGCCAGCTTCTCCTTGGCCACGTTGACCGCGCGGGTGGCGCCCATCTTGCGGGCCAGCTCCAGCCGGTATTCGTTGACGTCGGTGATCACCACGTGGCGCGCACCCACATGGCGGCAGACGGCGGCGGCCATGATGCCGATGGGGCCCGCCCCGGTGATGAGCACATCCTCACCCACCAGATCGAAGGAGAGGGCGGTGTGCACCGCATTGCCAAACGGGTCGAAGATGGCGGCCAGCTCGTCCGGGATGTTGTCCGGCAGCTTGAAGGCGTTGAATGCGGGGATCACCAGATATTCGGCGAAGGCCCCCGGCCGGTTGACGCCCACACCTGTGGTGTTGCGACAGAGGTGGGTGCGGCCAGCGCGGCAGTTGCGGCAGTGGCCACAGGTGATGTGGCCTTCACCGGAGACGCGATCGCCGATGGCGAAGCCGCGCACCTCCTGACCGATGGCGACCACTTCGCCGACATATTCGTGGCCGACCACCATGGGTACCGGAATGGTCTTCTGGGACCACTCGTCCCAGTTGTAGATATGGATATCGGTGCCGCAGATGGCGGTTTTGCGGATCTTGATCAGTAGGTCGTTGTGGCCGAGCTCGGGGGCCGGCACATCCGTCATCCAGATGCCGACCTCTTTGTGCAGTTTGGAGAGTGCTTTCATGGCTGTTCCTTCAATATGAATGCAGAAAAAAGGGGCTGCAGCCCCTTGATTCAAATCAGATAACGCCGAGTTCACGGCCGATGCGGATAAAGGCGTCGATCGCCTTGTCCAGTTGTTCGCGGGTATGGGCGGCAGACATCTGGGTGCGAATGCGCGCCTGGTCCTTGGGCACGACCGGGAAGGAGAAGCCCACCACATAGATACCGGCTGCCAGCATGCGGCTCGCCATTTCGGAGGCCAGTTTGGCATCCCCCAGCATCACCGGAATGATGGCGTGGTCGGCGCCTGCCAGAGTGAAGCCAGCGGCGCTCATCCGCTCGCGGAAGTAACGGCTGTTCTCTTTCAGACGTGCGCGCAGGTCGTGACCTTCCGCCAGCATGTCGATCACCTTGATAGTTGCGGCAACGATGGAGGGGGCCAGCGAGTTGGAGAAGAGGTAAGGGCGGGAGCGCTGACGCAGCCAGTCGATCACCTCTTTCTTACCGGAGGTATAGCCGCCGGATGCGCCGCCGAGCGCCTTGCCCAGGGTGCCGGTGATGATGTCGACCCGATCCATCACGCCGCAATATTCGTGGGTGCCACGACCGTTTTCACCGATAAAGCCGACGGCA
The DNA here is from genome assembly GCF_049175515.1 of Aeromonas sp. 600479. Taxonomy (NCBI): domain Bacteria; kingdom Pseudomonadati; phylum Pseudomonadota; class Gammaproteobacteria; order Aeromonadales; family Aeromonadaceae; genus Aeromonas; species Aeromonas sp. 600479. Next base: position 88,953 of record NZ_JAAKVF010000020.1, on the reverse strand, counting down.
TGGGAGTCATCCACCATCACCAGTGCATCGTATTTGTCCGCCAGATCGCAGATGGATTTGAGGTCGGCGATGACCCCATCCATGGAGAAGACACCGTCGGTGGCGATCAGCTTGAAGCGGGCGCCATCGGCGTCAGCCTGCTTGAGCTGGGCTTCCAGCTCGGCCATATCGTTATTGGCGTAGCGATAACGCTTGGCCTTGCACAGTCGCACGCCGTCGATGATGGAAGCGTGGTTGAGTGCATCGGAGATGATGGCATCTTCGGCGCCGAACAGGGTCTCGAACAGACCGCCATTGGCATCGAAACAGGAGGAGTAGAGGATGGTGTCTTCGGTGCCGAGGAAGGCAGACATCTTCTGCTCCAGCGCTTTGTGCTGATCCTGGGTGCCACAGATGAAGCGCACCGAGGCCATGCCGAAGCCGTGGCTGTCGAGCCCCTGATGGGCGGCAGCGATCAGATCCGGGTGGTTGGCCAATCCCAGATAGTTGTTGGCACAGAAGTTCAGTACCTGCTCACCGCCGACGGCGATGCTGGCCTGTTGGGCGGAGGTGATGATGCGCTCCTGCTTGTACAACCCTTCAGCTTGCACCTGGTTCAGTTGCTCGGTCAGGTGACGATAGAATCCGTTAGACATCCTCGATCCTTATTGGCTATTTCAGCTGCGTATCAACAGAGGGCGACATTTTACTGCAATCTGTTGCGGTAAATTCAAATGATTGTGCTGATATTCAACAAATGTGAAACAGATCTCACCCAGCTGGTTGGGCCAGCTGACGGTAGTGTTGTTCCAGTTGCTGGATCTGTCCGGCCACCTGGGGTTGCACATAGGGGCGCAGCAGGAACAGCACCTTTAATACGCCCTGATAGAGCAGCGGTTTGGTGATGCGGGTGTTGGGAGCCTGAGCGATCTGGAACGGGATCCAGCAGGTCACCACCATCTTGATGGTCTGGCCCAGATCCGGCAGGTCGTCATCGCTGACATCGATAATGCCCCCTTCGCGCAGGCTTCTGAGCAGGGCGACCACGGAGGAGCGCATCTGTTCCTGGGCCTTGAGGTACTTCTGTTGCAGCGGTTCGTCACGGCTCAGGATGTCCGGCAGATTGGCGTAGAAGAAGCGGAACTGCCACATCAGATAGAAGATGGCATCCAGATAGCCCATCAGATCCTGCAGGGTGATTTCACGGTTGCGGGTCGGCACGAAGCTCTCGCTCAGGTGACGGGCATACTGATCGAAGATGGAGTGGATGATGTCTTCTTTATTGCGGAAGTGGTAGTAGAGGTTGCCCGGGCTGATACCCATGTGCGCCGCAATATGGTTGGTGGTGATGTTGCGTTCACCCTGATCGTTGAACAGCTCGGTCGCGCTGTGAATGATCCTGTCTCTGGTTTTCATCACTCATTCCTCCAACAGGTTCCGCTCGGGGCAGTTTTGAACAAGGTCGAATCCCCGGACGGCCCGTGATAAACTTTTCGGCAATTTCAAATTGGCTCACTATACACAGCTTTAACAAGCAGTCACATGTAGCCATCAACGTACGAGAGGCAAACTCCATGATCGTAGTAACTGGCGGTGCTGGCTTTATCGGCAGCAATCTGGTCAAGCAGCTGAACGCTCAAGGACGGACCGATATCGTGGTCATTGATGACCTGACCGACGGCACCAAGTTCGTCAACCTGGTCGATCTGACCATCGCTGACTACATGGACAAGGACGAGTTTCAGGCTCGCATCGTCTCCGGCGACGAGTTTGAAGAGTGGGACAACGGTATCGAGGTGATCTTCCACGAAGGCGCCTGCTCTGCCACCACCGAATGGAACGGCAAGTTCATCATGGAGGTCAACTACGAGTACTCCAAGGATCTGTTCCACTACTGCATCGAGCGTGAAATTCCGTTCATTTACGCCTCTTCTGCCGCGACCTACGGTGGCCGCAACGACAACTTCATCGAAGATCCCAAGTTCGAACAGCCGCTCAACGTCTACGGCTACTCCAAGCAGTTGTTTGACCAGTACGTGCGCCGCTGGATGCCGGAGATCAACTCTCAGGTAGTCGGTTTGAAGTACTTCAACGTCTACGGCCCGCGCGAGCAGCACAAAGGCTCCATGGCCTCCGTTGCCTTCCATCTCAATACCCAGGTGAAGAAGGGCGAGAATCCCAAGCTGTTCGAAGGTTGCGATGGCTTCCCGAACGGTGGTCAGATGCGTGACTTCATCTATATTGACGACGTCTGCAAGGTAAACCTCTGGTTCTGGCAGAACCCGCAACACTCCGGCATCTTCAACTGCGGTACCGGCCGTGCCGAGCCGTTCCAGAACGTGGCCGAAGCAGTGATCAAGCATCATCAGAAGGGGGCCATCGAGTACATTCCCTTCCCGGATCACCTCAAGGGTCGCTATCAGAGCTTCACCCAGGCTGACATGACCAAGCTTCGCAGCGTGGGTTATGACGCCGAGTTTAAAACCGTTGCCGAAGGGGTAGCGGATTACATGGCCTGGCTCAACCGGGCTTAATTATTCGCTCTTGCGGAATGGCCGCCAATCAGGCGGCTTTTTCATTATTTTCTATGTGGTAAGCATGAAGAAAAAAGTTTTATTTATAATGGAAACATTGGGCGGAGGAGGCGCCGAAAAGGTCCTTATTGAAACGCTTAAGCGTTTGGATTTTAGTAAGTACGCTATAACTTTGCTTTTATTGAGGCGTGAGGGTGTATATTTATCTCAGGTCCCCAAAAATGTAACAGTAAAATTTCTGTTGCCGACCGAACCATCGGGGTGGTTTCAGCGGAAAATTTTATTTTCTATTAAAAAACGTTGGTGGAATTTTGTTGTCAATACCAAATGCTTGGCCAGTTTCATATTTAGCGAACGATATGATGTCGGTGTGGCATTTTTGGAAGGCAATAGCTCGCTGTTGTTATCCCACCTGAATGCTATTGTACGAAAAATAGCGTGGGTCCATATAGACTTGATATGTCATCAAATTCTTCCCAGGAAAGTTGAACGAAAAGTTTATAAGGAAATGGATGAGATTGTTTGTGTCTCTAAAGGTGCACAAGATGCATTATTGAATTTGTATCCTGAGGTGAAATCATATACTCATGTGGTTTATAACCCTGTTGATATCGATGGCATAATGCAGAAGAGTCATGAGCCTATTACGAGTGAAGGGAAAATAAAAGTTATTGCTATTGGACGGTTATGCAATGCCCAAAAAGGATTTGATATATTACTTTCTGCTCATAAGATAAATATTGATGCCGGAGCTAATTATCACCTTACTATTTTAGGGGAGGGTGATGATAGAGCGGGGCTCGAGTTATTTATAAAAAACAATAATATTGGTAGCAGTACAAGTTTACTTGGATTCAAAGAAAATCCATATCCATTTCTTGCTGCTAGTGATCTATTTGTCATGTCTTCATACTATGAGGGTTATCCAGTTGTACTCGTTGAGGCGATGGCGTTGGGAAAGGCCATTGTGTCAACAGATTGTACTGGACCTAATGAAGCTCTTGATGGTGGAAAATATGGTGTTCTTGTTCCTGTCGGGGATGAACATGCGCTGGCATTGGCAATACGCCAAATGGTTGAAAATAAAAAGATGCTATCAACATATAGTTCCTTATCGAAGGAGCGAGCCAAGATTTTCAATCTGCGGGAGAGTATGAGACAGATCGAGCAGTTATTGGATGGTGAGAGCAAACACTCTTCCCATTGTGTGATATGTTCGGGTATTTTTGGCGGAGGGCGCACAGGATGAATATATTGATGGCACTCTCCCAGCTCGAGGTAACGGGAGCTGAGGTCTATGCCACTACGGTCGGTAACGAACTGACTCGTCGTGGTCACAATGTTTTTTACGTTTCAGACACCCTGACCAAACCGACTCTTGGCCCCGTCTTCACGCTGAGATTCAACAAACGCAGCATTCTGCGACGCTTCTGGCACGTCTTTTACCTTATATACCTCATCAAGAAACACCATATTCAGTTGGTGCATGCTCACTCCCGCGCCTCCGGCTGGAGCAGTTATGTGGCTTGCAAGTTGACTGGCACCCCGATGATTACCACGGTGCATGGTCGCCAGCCGGTGCACGCTTCGCGTAAAGCCTTCCATGCCCTCGGCTATCGGGCGGTTGCCGTTTGTGAGGATATTGCCCATCAGATAGTCGACAATCTGGGGGTCGATCCCGCGATCGTGCAGGTGCTGCGCAACGGTATCGAAACCGACAAATTCCAGCCTGTGCCTGCGCCGGACAACCCAAAGCCGGTGATCGCCATCATTGGGCGCCTGAGCGGCCCCAAAGGGGAGCTCTGTTACCGCCTGCTCGACGAAGTGCTTGATCTGGATGCCTGTCGGGTGCGGATTGTCAGCGGTACCAAGGTGCCGGAGCGCTTTGCCCGTTTCGAAGGTCGCGCCGAGTTTGTCGGTTATGTCGATGATGTGCCCGCTCTGCTGGCGAGTTGCGATCTGGTGATTGGTGCCGGTCGGGTGGCGATGGAAGCACTGCTCTGTGGTCGGCCCGCCTTTGCCATTGGTGAAGCCAGGGCAATCGGTCTGGTGACTGAACAGAATCTGGATGAAGCGCTGGCTAGCAACTTCGGTGACATTGGACCCAAGGATCTGGCCATTGATTTTGCGGCCCTGAAGGGAGAGATCGCATCTGCCCTGGCCAGCAAGACGGTGCCGGAAGTCATTCGCCAACGCATTCAGGATGAGTATGGCTTGCAGGGGGTAGTATCTGGCCTCGAAACCATCTATCAGGATGCCGTAGTCGAAACCCTGCGCCGGGAGATGCCGATCATCATGTACCACCGCTTTATCGAGCAGGATAGCGAGAAAGGAGTGCACGGCACCTGGATGCCGATCGCCATGTTCGAGAAGCATCTGCGACTGATGAAGTGGCTAGGCTACGAAACCCTGACTTTCCGCGATTTGGCGGACAAAGGTTTTATCCACCGTCTGCAATACGGCAAGAAGTACCTGATGATCACTGCCGATGATGGCTATCAGGACAATCTGACCCGCATGCTGCCGCTGCTGGAAAAATATGGTTATAAAGCCGTGGTGTACGTGGTTACCGGTGAAGGCTATAACCGTTGGGATGTGGAGCATCCGACCAATCCAGATACCAAGGTTTCATTGATGAGTGGTGAGCAGGTCAAGGCGCTGGCTGCCAGCGGTCATGTGGAAATTGGTGGTCATACTCTGACTCACCCCCGTTTGAGCAAGCTCACCCCTGAACAACAAGCCCATGAAATTCAGGAGAATAAACGCCAACTGGAGGCCCTGCTTGGCCATCCGCTGCTCTCGTTTGCCTACCCTTACGGAGATATGAACGAGAGTGCCAAGGAGCAGGCTATCGCCGCCGGGTATCGTTTTGCCGTTGCTACCAATAGTGGCCCCAAAGCAATGCACCAGGACCCTTTTAAGATCCGCCGGATTGCCATCTTCCCACGTACTGATGTATTCGGGTTGTGGCGCAAGATCCGCGGGAATTATGTATTCAGGAAGTAATCAATGTCATCTGCCATGAGCGTCTTGTTCGAACGCCTGACCACTATATTATTTTCCACAACATTAGCATTTACTTTTTGTGGTCTTTTCCTATTGCCAAATGGAAAGAGTATCCTTGCTAATTTATTGGTAATCTCGATCGTGATCGGATTCATTAATCTTATCATATGGAGAAAATGGGATATAGGGTTAAAAGATCGTCGCATATTATGGCTATTTCTTGGATATGCCGGATTCATCTTTATTAACCGTATTATACATGGTGATCAGTATGGTGTGATGCGTAGTCTGGTGTATGTCGTTTTATTTGGTTTTTTGGTTCCTAGAAAAGAAATTGTTATAAAAATCAGCCAATACGCCATCATTATTGGTGGGATTAGTATGGGGTGTATAAGCCTATGGCAGCAATATCAAGGGGCGTCTAGGGTTGATGGATTTACCAATGCAATTCTATTTTCACAGGCATCTTTGGTTATTGCTTTATTGGCTTGGGGATTATGCAAAGAGATATATCTCCCAAGATGGGAGAAAGGGGCAGCATTATTGTCTATTTTGATGGCTCTTTACAGTCTCTATGCTTCGCAGAGCCGTGGTGTTTGGCTGGCATTTATAGCCGTTATTGGGTTGATTGTGCTTATCAAATCGATAAAAAAGCCGCTCAAATATTTCATCTTTTTGATTATGTTGTTGAGTGGCAGCACTGCGTTTTACCACCACAGCAATGTGCTGCAAGCACGGGTTCAGGCCAGTATTTCTGATCTCAAGAACGCAGAGGTAGGTTCTTATGGAACCTCTTGGGGGCTGCGTCTGGTAGCCTGGCAAGGGGCGTGGCAAGGTTTTCTCTCCGCTCCCATTTTTGGGGTGGGTACGGATGGGTTTGATGCCATAAAAAAATCATTAGTCGCATCTGGAGTTAGCTCTCCTTTATTACTACATCCGTCTTTAGCTCATTCTCACAATCAATATATGCAAAACTTGATTATTCGTGGTGCTGTTGGTGGTGTAGCAATTTTATTATTTTTGGGACTTCCCATATGGTGGGCTGCAAAGCTCTGGGGTGTAACTTCAATTGCAGTGTTACTACCAATTTCTTTAGCCATTGATGGTTTGAGTGATGTTCCTTTTGAGCATCAAAACATATTGTTTCTCTACACATTGGGGTTATTATTTATCTGGCTCCAGAATCAAGATAATAGAGGTGTTAGATGATTCCTATTTTTGTTATTAGTTTATTGCGCAGCCATGATCGGCGCTTAGCTATTGAAAAGCAAATGGCTCACTTGGGATTATCTTTTACATTTTGGGACGCTGTAGATGGAAAACAGCTAAGCGATGCGGACCTGGCTAATGTTGATATTAATTTGGCAGAGCAACTTTGTGGCCATTCACTAAGCTTGGGGGAGGTTGGTTGTGCACTAAGCCATATTAAATTATATGAGATGATGGTGAGTAAGAAAATCGAAAAAGCCATTATATTAGAAGATGACATATATCTTCATATGCATTTCAAAAGTATCATTGATGTGGCATTACAGAAAATGTCTTCGGATATAATATTTATCCATCATGGGAAGGCAAAGAAATGGCCTTGGACGCGAAAGCTACCTGAGGGATACCGCTTGGCAAGTTATTGTCGGCCTAGTAAAAAATCAAATAGAGGTATTATATCCACAGCTGGATATATTTTATCCTTAAATGGTGCTCGTAAACTTTTACAGCATGCTTACCCAGTTAGAATGCCTGCGGATTATCTTACTGGCCGCTTGCAGTGGAATAAATTGAGTGCGGCTGGCGTAGAACCTTGCTGTCTGGATGTAGGCCTATTTCAGTCTACTATTGATGACAGGAATTATGGTCAGCATATAGAAAAATAATGGAGGTGATGACTGTGATTAAATCCTTGCAGTTTTGGAGGGATATGCTTCGCCGTAAGCTAGGGATCCTGCTATTTGATCGTAGCCCATCGGCGACTTCGTCATCAAATGGTGTCACTGTTTTTGTCCGATGGGATGCAAAGCTTGGTGATGCAATCGTCTCCTCTTGGGTGGCACGGGAGATTAAAAATAAATTTCCAAATAGGAAGGTTTACGTTATCACAACCCCCACAATGGCCCCGCTGTTCAGAGATTTTTTTAATTTTGACTGTGTTTTTGAAATACCAAAGAGAGCTAGCTATATAGAGCTAAAAAATTTGGCCAAAGAGTTGGGTAACGTGGACTACCTCGTGCATTTTAGCCAAAAAATGAAGATGAAAGATCTTTATTTTGTTTCTAAAGTTGGCAGCAAACATGTAGCCGGGGTTGATGATGAGCTTGATTGTATTAATCTCAAGCTGGGTCAAAAAACGGCTGGGATGCACTTTTCAACAAAATTTAAGGTACTGTTGGAGCATATGGGTGTGGTTAACCCAGACACTAGCTATATTGTGCCTTATATCGAAGATTATGAAGATAGGGTCGAGTCTTGGTGGCCAAGTAATAAAACTTTGTGTTTCAATCCATATGGTAGCGGTACATCCCGTTGTTTCAGTATTGAGAAAACTATAGAGCTAGTCAACACAATGTTGGATTCATCAGACTATAATATTTGTCTATTATATCCACCGGGGCGTGAGAAGGACGTTAAATATATCATGTCTCGTGTTTGTGAGCCGACCAGGGTCGTTATTGACCATCATAGCCCATCCTTGGCTGCGCTTTTTGCACAGGTAAGGCATTGTGCCGGCATGGTGTCTGTAGATACAGCCACAGTGCATATAGCAACAGGTTTGAATAAACCGGTTCTTGGTATTTACAATGAAAATTTTGGGATGCCAGAAAATGTAGAGTGGCATCCAAACAATCCTCGCTCAAGTATTATCTATGCAGAAACAAAGTCTGGACAACAAGATGTGAATTATATAAATATTGCGGAATTTAGAGCGGTATTTGAAAAATGGTCTGCTGATTATCTCTAGAGAGTTGGGGAATACCCCAACTCTTGCTCATAGCGATATAAATTTCCTAGTTACACTTCCACTAGAAAAAAGTCGATAACTGTCTGGATTAACAATTGTTCTTTTATTATCAACAACTTTAATTGCCATAGCCAGTCCATTGATATCTTCTAGCGGTATTAGAAACTTATCAAGTGGTAACGTCAATATTTCAGCAGGTCCAGATGGACAATCTACGCTGATAACTGGTGTGTGGCAGATAAGTGCTTCAATAAGCACTGTTGGCAGCCCTTCAGCATCGGATGTCAGGATAAGTGCCTGCGCAGCTTTGATATAGGGATATGGATTCTTCTGAAAGTCGATTATCTTCACCTGGTTGGCAAGATTCATCTCCGCGATCATGGCTTCAATGTGAGGACGTCGCTCCCCTTTTCCCATCAGGACGAGTGGCGTAGCGACGCCGCTTAGCTGATATGCCTGCAAGAGGCGATCGTGGCGTTTTCGCTCTTCAAAGGTGCCGACATGGATAAAGTACTTGTCGAATGGCTTGCTGAAAGGCTCATCGGCCAACGCCTGAATTTTCTCGATATCAAACGGATTGTAGATAACCTGACACGATTTTGGTGTGGCTCTTACATTGTGCAAAATGTCGTCCGCGATGCCACGAGATACGCAGATCAGTTTCTTGCCATTATAGAAACGCTTGAATTTTTCATATCCTTTGGCATTGTCTTTGGCAAAGCCGGTGACATTTCCGTGGATCCAGTAATAAATATTCAGTGTATCAGGCAGGTGTCTGGTAATTTTGTCACATGAGCATGAGATAATTACGTCAGGCGAGATCTCTTTGACTTTTTTCAAGATCAGAGATGCTTGTATTTTTTCAATCGCCACATTGGATATGGCTTTAGTCAGCTTTGTGACAATGCCAAGATTAATCGGGTGAATGTTGTCAGGTAGCGTATGGTCTATTTTTTCCCGCAAGGTAAACAAGGTAACATCGATACCTGCATCTTTTAGCAAGGATGCGGTATTGAGCAGAACCTTTTCCGCACCACCACCATACAAGTCTTCAACAATGAATAAAAACTTTTTAACGGGTGGGGTCATAACTGCTCCGCGGGTCTCATAACTGACTGGTAAATCTACTAAAAATGTGAATCGTAAACGAGCAAAATCAGGTGGCAACTGTTAAAGTCGTTAGCAATTTTTTCAATAGGTGTGGATCAATGATTGGTCTTAGTGGGCGCTACCATAACGCATTATTCGCGGCCTGTATATTTGCCGGGCTGCTGCTCTCCTGGTTGTTTTCTGTTAATCAGCTCCTCACCGGCGACCAGACCCAGATGCTCTACAAGGGTTACCTTGGAGCCTATGAGGGGGTCTGGCTCAGCTATGGCAATGCGGCGAGTGCGGTGGGCAATGTGCCGGGCAGCTTGTCGGCATGGCTGATTGGTGGGCCGCTACTGCTGTGGGACTCACCTTACGCGCCTATGGTGCTGCTGTTGGCTATGCGGCTGGTCGGATTCCTGCTGTTTGATGCGGTGATCCGCCAGGTGTTTGATGACAGGGTGCGTTTGCTGTTTCTGGTTCTCTGCTGGCTCAACCCCTGGTTCCAATACGAGAGTCTGCTCTACAACCCCTCTTATCTGTTCCTCTTCTCGGCCATGCACTGCTGGTCTGCCTGGCATATGCGCGAGCGTGCCTCCTTCTGGCACACGATAGTGCACCTGCTGGCGATCGGTATGGCCATGCAACTGCACTACTCCTGGCCGCTGTTGGCTGTGATCTCCACTTACCTCTTCTGGCGCCGTATTCTCAAGGTGAGCTGGAGTGGGGTGGTGGTCGCTGCCCTGCTGATCGGTGCATCCCTGATCCCCTACGCCATGGAAGTGATGAACAACAGCCACATCACCCAGAACGTCGATCCCGAAGCGCGCCAGCGTTATATCGGCTGGGGTCTGGTGCATGTCTATCCGGTGCTGAAGTCGGTGATCTACTGGCTGCGTTACGGTTCCTGGCTGTTTGCCAGCAAGCTGGTCAACGACACCCAGTTCATCTGGCTGGCGGGTCATGAATATTTGCAGATGGCGGCCGTCTGGCTGTGGCGGGTGGTGATCTACGGGGTGGGCGCTGCGACCGTGTTGCTGGCGGCCAAGGCCAACTGGCAACTATGGCGCGATCTCAAGCCGCGCCTGTTGCGCAGCGACCGTGCGCCAGTGGACGGCACGAGCTGGCTCGGCCTCTATGCGCTGGCGGCTATATTGGCGGTGCTGGTGAGTGCGGCGCTCTCGCCCATCATCTTCAACTATTGGCACCTGATGCTGATATTCCCCTACGCCCTGTTCCCGATCCTGCTACTGCTGGTTAGCTGGAGCCGCAACCATCCCCAGTGGGTCGGCAAGGGGTTGCTGGCTGCCACCCTGTTCTGCACCGCGGTGAACCTTATTGCGGCGAGTGACAGCACCAAGTTCTCCTATCAGGCGGACTACAATCAACAGGTGCAGGAGTATCTGCAGGAGATGAAGCTGCAGCCCAAGTTGTAAGTCATCACCAGTCAGTTCCCCCTTCTCGGGGAGCTGACCCTCGCTCACTTATTCGAAACGATCCATATGGGCGAAGTTTTTGGCTTCGGCAACCCAGCCTTCACGTCCCTGCTTGCCCCTGATCTTCACCCACCACTGGCTCTTCGGCGTGGCAACATATTTGATCTGGTTGCGCTCGTAGTCATAGTCCAGGGTATAGGTCTTGCCCTTGTACCAGAACTGCATCGCCCCTTCCCCGAGACTGGCCAGCGTATACAGCTGTTCGCCTGCTTTCAGCTTGAGCAGCGGGCCTTCACTCTTGTCGTTATAACCGAGTGTGACCGGTTTAAGAACCTTGACTATCCCCGGCTGTTCGACGATGACGACACCCGTCAGTCCCTCTACATGCTGGCCGCGTGGCACCTTGAACAGGATGTTGGCGGCCAGCGAAGGCTCTGCTCTGGCGACCACCTCCTGTTTGGTTGTCCATTGCTGATAGGTACAACCTTCAAAAGGGCATCGGCCCCAGTCGTAATAGGGAACCTGTGGCTTTTCATCTGCACTCACCGCCACTGCAAAAAAAGACAACAGCGCCAATAACACTCTCATGAGTTTACCTGTGATAGGGGTTGGTGAATGGAGCCGCCAATATACTCCAGAGATAAAAACAACATCAAAGTTAAGGTTGATTAGCGGTGAGCATAATTGCGAGGTTGAGCAGAACTACTGCACGGCCGAAATACAATAATCTACAAGCCCAAAGCCTGTTTCTGGTGTATCTATAACCCATGAATACCACCGATTCCCTCATCCGCTACTGGCAATCCCCGCACCTGCCGGGGGTCGAGCTGTCACACTCCCACCACAGGGCGTTCAGTTACGGCCGCCATGTCCATCTCGACTACCATATCGGGCTGGTGCAGCGGGGTGGCCAGAAGTTTATCCACAAGGGAAACAGCCACCATCTGGTGCGCGGGGTGCTCTCTACCGTCAACCCGGATGAGGTGCACGACGGCCTCAGCCTGTTGCCGGAAGGGTATGAGGTGCGGGTCTTTGCCATCGATCCCCAGCAGCTGGCGCTCTGGCTGCCGGAGCAGCCGGAACCCTTCTTCGACAAGGGATTGCAGAGCCGCCCCGACCTCTATCAGGGCTTTGCCCAGCTGCACGGCTATCTCGACAACCCCAAGGCCGATGGCCTGCTGATCGAGAGCCAGTTGCTCGCCCTGCTGGGGGAGCTGCTGCATCTGGCCCCCGAGGTACACCAGCTTGCCGATCCCCAGTTGCGATTCCTGCGCGACTACCTGATGGCTGCCCTCGACGAGCCCCACTCGCTGGAAGAGCTGGCGGGGCTGCTCGGGCTCGACCGTTTCGCCTTCCTGCGCCAGTTCAAGAAGCGCAGCGGCATGACCCCCTACGCCTGGCTGAAACGGCTGCGGCTAGAGCAGGGCAAGCGGCTGCTGGCGAGCGGGATGGCGGTGAGCGAGGTGGCGCTGGCGGTCGGCTTCTTCGATCAGAGTCACTTCCACCACGGTTTTCGCCAGGCATTCGGTCTGACGCCCGCCGAATTTCGTGCCCAGATGCAATCTTTTACAAGCCGCGCCCCCCGCTGATCCGCCATGCTGGCTCTCCGTCGTTAAAGCGAGAGTTGTTATGCTGACCAGTCTGTTCGTTACCCTCGGCCTGATGCACCTGATTGCACTGGCCAGCCCCGGCCCCGATTTCGCCCTGATCCTGCGCACCAGCCTGCACCGGCCGACCGCCCTTGGCGCGGCGCTGGGCATCTCGCTCGCTATCATGGTGCACGCCACCCTGAGCCTGACCGGGATCAGCATGCTGATCGCCAGCCACCCGCTGCTGTTTATGGTGATCAAGTGCTGCGGTGCCCTCTATCTGGGCTGGTTGGGGTGGGGCGCCCTGATGGCGGCTCGCCAGCAGAGCAGTACCGTGATGGCCAGCGCCGCCAACGAGCTGCGCGGCTGGGGCAGGGGCGTGCGCACTGGCCTTGCCACCAACCTGCTTAACCCCAAGGCGCTGGTGTTCTTTATCGGTCTGTTGGCCGCCATGGTGACGCCAGAGGTGGATGGAATGACCCGCAGCCTGCTGGTGGGCGAGCTCTTCATCATCTCCCTCTGCTGGTTCGGGCTGCTGGCGTGGAGCCTCTCCACCGATCGTGCCCAGCGCCTGCTGCTGCGGGTGCAGCGACCGCTCAATCTGGTGACCGGCGTGCTGTTTGCGGTGGTCAGCCTCTCCATTCTGGCGAGCATGGGCGCCGAGCTGGTGGCCTGACGAGTCGGCGCATGGGCCTATACTCCAACAAGGTTTGCCTGTCAGGAGTGCCCGGCCATGCGTCTACTGCCTCTTTGCTGGTTGCTGGGGATGACCCCAGCGCTGGCGGCCCCGGTTCAGCTCAAATTGCTGGAGTGGGGCTATCTGCCAGCGGGTTATGAACAACAGTTTGCCGACTACGCCAAAGCCCATGGGGTGGAAGCGACGGTCAGCCGGATCGAGCCGCTGCTGACCGATTTCGACAGCGTCTACCGCGCCCTGCGCACCCGCAGCGCCGATGTGGTGCTGCCGACCAGCTACTTCTACAAGGCCCATCACCAGCCGCTGTTCAAGCTGCTGCTCCCCATCGATTTCAATCGCCTGCAGCACTACCCCGAGGTGAAGCCCGCCCTCAAGAACACCGAGTATGACAAGCAGGGGGAGCGCAACTACTCGGTGCCCTTCTCCTACGCCATGTTCAGCCTCGCCTATGACAGCAAGCAGGTGCCGCAAGCGCCCACCAGTTGGCAGGTGCTCGCCAACAGCTCGCCGCCGGGCCAGTTTGCCGAGTTCTGCGACCAGTTCGAGCCACTGCTCTTTTCGGTGCTGCTCTCGCTGGGCAAGTCGCCCGCCCTGTTTGCCAGCGGCGAGATGCTGGCCGACAAGACCTTGCAGCAAGAGGTGGAGCAGCAGCTCTCGCAGCGGCTGCAAGCCAGTCGTGGCTTCTGGTTCAATCAGGCCAACCGCTGCGAGGATCTGCGCCAGCAGACCTTTGCCACCACCTGGGGGCTGGAGCTGGTGGAGTGCAACAAGCAGAACGATCAGCAGTGGCGGGTCGCCATGGTGCAGGAGGGGGCCATCTATGCCCTCGATGCCCTCTCCATCGCTCGCCATGTCGGGGATGATCCTGCACGGCTCAAGGCCGCCTACCTGCTGGTGGATTTTCTGCTGAGCGCGCAGCTGCAACGCCAGATGCTGGTGGGCACGCCCACCATTTCGGCCAGCAATATTGCCTCCCGGCCACCCCTCAGCCCGCAGGAGCAGGCGGTGCTGCCGGATCGCCCGCTGCCGGAGTTTGACGAGCGACTGTTGGTGCCCGCGTTGCCCGCCCATATCAAGAATCGCTACAAACGGATGGTGCAGCAGGCGATCGTCGCCAGCGGCAAAGAGGGGCTGGTCAAGCAGTGCCCCTGGGATCTCGATAACGGATGAATGAGCCTGCTGCTTCTCCGGCGGCAGGCAAGTTTGCGCAAGATGGCTGATGATCGGTCATCGCGTGTTCCAGGGCATTCCCCCGTTCAACTCACGTCGCTCGCGGGCTCGCATCGTTTAAAAAACAGAATGCCCACCGCAGCCCCATTTAGCCGGATTAAACAACCGAACCCTCGCCAGACTGCTGCTCATACCCTGGCTGACCCTGTACAAAAGTGCCTCAATTGTGACAACTTGGATGTGAGCTGAACAATCCTGATCTGTCCCTTGTGGGAAGGTGATGAATAGGTTATTTCTCTGTGACATTGGCGGCATCCGGCACGGGTTCTCCAGCCATGTGGTGCGAAATCCACAGCAAAAACAAACAGTAAAATGCAGGAGCAAATATGAAAAAGGTCGTGATGGTTGCCGTGGCTGCGGCCCTGCTGGGTGGCTGCGCCCTCAAGAATCAGGTATCCCACAGCTTGCAGGCGATCCCGCTGACAGCCTTCCAGCAGAGTGAGAGCAACCCCAATCAGCGGGTCTACAAGGAGCCGGGCGTTGACCTGCGCCAATACAACGAGGTGCTGCTCGATCCGCTGCAGTTTATCCGTCAGGAGAATGGCCAGTGGTATCTGCTGACCGCCAACGAACAGAACCAGATTGGCCGCTACTACCACGACAAGTTCCAGAGCGAGCTGATCAAGCAGGGCGTCAAGATCGCCACCGCCCCCGGCCCGAAAGTCATGCGGATCCAGGCAGCCGTCACCAACTTCGACCTGACCCGCCCCGACCCCAAGCTGCGTGACCTGCTGCCAGCCAAGATCGCCATCAACGTCACCCGTGAAGTGATCGGCAAGGAGCCCTACCTGCTCAAGGTGGGCTGCATGGCCCAACTGCTCGACTCCCAGAGTGGCAAGCTGCTGGTGCGGGTGATGGATGCCCGCGAGAGCACGGATACCACCCACAAGGATGAGCCCATCACCGCCGAGGAGATGGAGAAGATGATCGACCAGTGGGCGGCCAGCCGCGCCAAACAGCTGGCGGACAATCTGGGGAAATAAGAGCGGGAAATAAGAGCGGAGAATCAGCCTCAGAAAACGGGTGCAGACAGATCGAGAGAGGGAGCCAGTGGCTCCCTCTTTTTGTCTCTATTTTTGCCCGCGCAACTGCCGGTCGCATGGCTGCGCAGCCCTTGCAGGATGGGAATTGACCCGCAGCCTAGTCCGTCTTTTCACCATCTGCTGCGAAGTGGGCTGCCGATTTCTGCTTTTCTCGCCCGCATTCTGGCAGTTAGGATGACCCCTCCCGTGACCACATCCTCATAGAAAAGGAACCGCTATGACCCGCCACCCCTGCATCAAACACTGGCGCGAGCTGCAAGAGCAGACGCCGCGCTACTACTCCGGCAGTCAGGAGCCCCTTTCTCGCGGCTGCGCCCTCGGCAAGCACTTCGGCTTTAGCCGCATCGGCATTCACCACGAGATTGTCGAGCCAGGCCATCGCACCAGCTGGCCCCACGCCGAGAAGACCGAGGATGAGTTCGTTCACGTGCTGGAAGGGACGCCGGATGTCTGGCTCGATGGCGTGCT
Source organism: Aeromonas sp. 600479 (assembly GCF_049175515.1). NCBI lineage: Bacteria > Pseudomonadati > Pseudomonadota > Gammaproteobacteria > Aeromonadales > Aeromonadaceae > Aeromonas > Aeromonas sp. 600479. The sequence goes on along the minus strand of NZ_JAAKVF010000020.1, from coordinate 72,926 downwards.
CTATCGGCTGCAACCGGGGGACTCGGTGGGCTTCAAGGCCGGTGACGGGCTGGCCCACGCCTTTATCAACAACACCGAAGAGACTGTCCGGCTGCTCTGCATCGGTGATACCGATCGGGAGGACAACCGCATCCACTACGCCGTGCATCCCGAGCGCAATATCACCCTCGGCAAGCTGCACTGGGATGACGTGCCCGAGCGTGAGCTGGGGGATCACGACGGCCTGCCCGACAAGCTGCGTGAGAGCAACGGCCCCTTCTAGAGCGGAGCCTTTCTGCGCACCAGATCTGCACCACCCGATATAAAAAAGCCTGCCGCGTGACAGGCTTTTGCTATCTGTTTGCCGCCAGTGGCGTGCAGCGCTTATTGCAGGTTGAGCCCACCCAGATAGTCACGCTTGCCGAGATCGACCCCGGCGCGGCGCAGCAGGGCGTAGGTCATGGTGAGGTGGAAGTAGAAGTTGGGGATGCCGTACTCATGGACGCAGGTATGGCCATCCATCCCCTTGCCGCCCGCCCAGTGGGGCATGTAACGGGCGCTGGCATACTGGCTGTAGTCCGCGTCCAGCTTGCCCTGCAGATAGGTGATGGTCTTGCCGATATGGGCGCGCAGATCCGCCATGGTTTTGGGGTCATCCCCCAGCACCGGCAGCTCGCTGTGGCTGGCGGTGGCGACCACGGCGCGGGCCGAATCGCAGCAGATCAGCACCTGCTTGGACAGCGGCAACATATCGACGATCAGCCGCTCGCCGAAGAAGTTCTCCACGTTGAACTGCTTCGCCGCGGCGTGGGCCTCTGCCTTGGCCAGACAGTGATCCAGATTGGTCAGCATCTTGATGAACTGGGCGGTAATGTCGCGATTCATGAGCACTCTCCATCTTGTTGAAAAACAGCGGCCCGCTTGCGCGGCCACAGTGAATGAGACTGGCTAATCGGCCACCAATATACCCCAACCGCTGCCGGGTTCGAGCCCGCTACGATGAAAAGGGCAGGGCTGCGCTACTTCGCGCGACAACCGCTGGCCAAGCAGCCCTGCTCGCTTTTTGAACCTGTGAGTCCCTTATCGCCCCTTTTTTGATCTGTGACATAAATCACCTTTTTTCAGGGGCGTAGGCTGAATGCCGTTGTCCTGGACAGACGCCTGCGCATTCGCCAGGACACAAGAAAAGGAGAATGAGATGAAGATCTATGACCGTAACCGCAATGTGCTGAACCTGGGTCAGCGCGTGATGATTGCCGCCACCGGCGCAGTCGACTTTCTGAAAGAGGCCCACACCGACAATATGACCCCCTATCAGGCGGAGCATGAGAAGTGCGTGCTGCTGGCAAACTCCGGTGAGCGCTACGCCCCCATCGAGTTGATTAGACTAGGCTGATCCCTTTCCCTGTCACCCTACTCTTTACAATTCACCCGACCGCCGCGCCCCATCTGGCGGCCGGGTTTCTGATTTCCCCCTTCATCCCACCAAATGCTGAAAAATTGAACCGGGTCACACCCCGACCGATTTGAGCGATTGTCAGCCAGCGCAGGCTCATGCGAACCTTTAAATCCCGTTAACCCACTAAAAAATAACGACTATGTTCAGGCAAATAATGATGAGTGCCGCCCTGCTGTCGGCGGCGCTGCTTTCCGGTTGTGCTTCCGTACCCATGGCCGATGCCACCGCAGACGCGCAGGCCAAGCAGTTTGTAGCCCCCAAGGATGCGGCCAACCTCTATATCTATCGCAACGAGACCTTCGGTGCGGCGGTGAAAATGCCGCTGCTGGTGGATGGTGTGGCGGTCGGCGATACCGTGGCCCACACCTACATCCTCAAGCAGGTGACGCCGGGCAGCCACACCATCACCTCCAAGTCGGAGAACGATGCCACCCTGACCCTCAGTACCGAGGCGGGTAAAAACTACTATGTCTGGCAAGAGGTCAAGATGGGCCTGCTGATGGCCCGCTCCAAGCTGAGTCAGGTCAGTGAAGAGGAGGGCAAACAAGGGGTGATGGAGAGCAAGTTGGTTAAGTGACCAGAGGCTTCCACCAAAAACAAGGCGTAGCTCCACCAGTTACGCCTTTGCCCGAAAGTGGGTGTTCCAGATTTCCTGTCCATGTAGGTTCGATTAGCGAAGCGTAATCGGACGATCGCGTAATGGAACATCCGCACCATCACGCCCGCAAGCAGATCGAAGTGAGGCAAGGCTATGCTTGGCTTTTCTGTCTCAACGAGGGGAAAAGGATGGCCAATTGGCGGCGGGCATGGTGGCCCGGAGGAACCTGGTTCTTTACCGTCAACCTGCTGGAGCGGCGCAATAACCGGTTGCTGGTGGAGCAGATCGACTTGCTGCGCCATAGCGTTACCAAGGTGCAACAGGCTCACCCCTTCGCCATTCATGCATGGGTGGTGTTGCCCGACCATCTCCACTGCATGCTCTCTTTACCGGAGGGGGACACCGATTTCCCCCTGCGTTGGCGGCTGATCAAAAGCCACTTTTCCCGCGCCTTGCCGGTAAACGAGCGCCGCAGCCAGACCCGGTTACGCCACGGGGAGCGGGGCATCTGGCAGCGCCATTATTGGGAACACCTGATCCGGGATGAGCAGGATTACCGCCACCATATGGATTACGTCCATATCAACCCGCTCAAGCATGGTCATGTCACGCGGGTGGCTGATTGGCCGTATTCCACCTTCCATCGTTACGTGGCGAACGGCGTCTATCCGCCGGATTGGTGCGGGTCGGTGGATGGGGCATCGGGGGGATTGGAGTAACAAACCCTAAAGGGTTGTTCCGTTGTAAGCGTCTGATTGCGCGAACGTCTTACGCGATCGTCCGATTACTCGATCGTCCGATTACGCTTCGCTAATCGAACCTACGGCCCTATATCCTCAAGCAGGTGACGCCGGGCAGCCACACCATCACCTCCAAGTCGGAGAACGATGCCACCCTGACACTCAGCACCGAGGCGGGTAAAAACTACTACGTCTGGCAGGAGCTCAAGATGGGCCTGCTGATGGCCCGCTCCAAGCTGAGTCAGGTTAGTGAAGAGGAAGGCAAGCAAGGGGTGATGGAGAGCAAGTTGGTCAAGTGAACGAGTTGGAGCCTGCTATTTCTTTCTGCAAGGCGTAGTTGTGCCGGCTACGCCTTATTCAGGAAAATGGATTCCTTAGATTTTATGTGAACGTTGATGAATGAATTTTAATTACAAAACCAACAATAGGCTTTTTTTATTGCATGCACTGGAATAGAATCGCTTTGGGCTCAACCCTAAATGTCTGAGGTTGTTACTGCTTTGGACTAAGATATGCGAGTACATTATGCCTGCTGAGGCGTGCTCACCGGGTGAGCGCCAATTTGCACTGGTCGCTCAGGTGCGTAAGGTGATTGGGTTGAGCCCACTCTATAAATAAATTAAGAGTCGATGATGACTTTATTTCGAGATGACTTTCAGCCTAGAAAGACCAGAAATCAGTTTGGAGAGAGTTCTTGGCTCAATCCAAAATTAAATCCTTACTTGACAGCTGGCCAAGAGGAAGTAAATCAGAAATTAAAGAATTTAAATGATGTATCAGATGTTGCTAATTTGTTGGAACTGCCCGCTGGGCAGCTGACATATATTCTTTATAACAAGAAGCCTGCTTATAAAACTTTTGGTATAAAGAAGAAAAGTGGGAAGGTCAGAATAATAGATAGTCCTAACAACAGCATTCTAATTCTTCAGAATAAAATAAAGCCAGTTATAGAGTCGTACTATCGAGTTAAAAAACCTGTACATGGTTTTGTTTCTGGCAGAAGCATAATCAGTAATGCCGAACAACACAAAAAGAGTAAGTATATTCTTAATTTAGATCTTAAAGATTTTTTCCATGCAGTAAATTTTGGTCGAGTTAAAGGGATTTTCAAAAGCACTCCATTTAATTTTGGAGATAAAGCGGCAACTGTTTTAGCTCAACTCTGTACATATCAAGGAAGGCTTCCTCAGGGAGCTCCTACTTCGCCATTGTTATCAAATCTTGCCGCAACTAGTTTAGATCGAGAGTTAGTTCATTTGGCAAAGCGATTTCATATGACATATACACGCTATGCTGATGATATTACATTCTCCAGTAACAAAAAATTTGATGAACAAATTGTGACTTTTCTGATTGAAAAAGAATGTTTTGAGGTCGGAGTTTTACTGAGAAAGAAAATAGAGGAGAGTGGCTTTGAAATTAGTGAGAGTAAGACACGTGTAAGTCATCGCTCCCAAAGGCAAGAAGTTACAGGGCTAACGGTAAATGATAAAGTAAATGTCCCGCGGAAATACATCAGAGAGACGAGAGCGATGCTGCACTCTTGGGGATTGGGACTATTAGAGGCAGAAAGGAAATATCTCTCACTTAAAAAAGGTTGGACTTCTGAAAAGCTAAATTCAACAAAGCTAGATGGTTCCTATTTTAAGAGAGCCATTTATGGTCGTCTGGGATTTATAAAGTCAATCCAAGGTGAAGATAGTTCCCCATATTTATCGTTATGTAAGAAAGCTATTACTTTAGATTCAAACCCACCAAAATTTATTCAAGTGGCTAAGGAGAAGCTTGATATGTATGATGTGTTTATTTGTCATGCTAGTGAAGACAAAGAAGCTATTGTATTTCCTCTTGAAAAGGCTCTTGTAGCTAAAGGGGTGAAGGTCTTTGTTGATAGCTCAGTTATAAAATGGGGTGATTCTTTAGTTGATAAGATAAACCATGGTCTAAGGGTGTCTAAATTTGTTATTGCCGTATTATCTCCTGCGTCGGTTAATAAGGCTTGGCCTAAAAAAGAAATTAATGCCATTATGTCTATGGAAATTAAAACTGAAAAGAAAAAGCTACTTCCATTATTAGCTGGCAGTGATGATTTGATAAATGAATTCCCATTAATGTCTGACAAGCTATATAAAAAGTTCGATAATAACGTAGATGAAATTGTGGATGGATTATGTGAAATGCTTCAGGAGACTTAAAGTTTAATATTCAAAGTAAAAGTGTACTTGGACAATTACATAATCAAGACTCTTACGATAAGAGTGATGAAAACCAACCCGGCCTAAGCCGGGTTGGTTGCATCAAAAGGCAGGAAAAATCAGAGTGCTTCCAATCTGGCATACGCCGTCACCAGCCACTTGGCGCCGACGTCGTCGAACTGGATCTGCACCCGGCTCTGCTGGCCGACCCCTTCGAAGTTGAGTACCACCCCTTCCCCGAATTTCGGATGGAGCACCCGCTGGCCGAGCTTGATGCCGCTGGCGTCGAAGCTCTGCTGCACCTCGTTCTGGCTAAAGCGGCCGTACTGGGTGGGGCGGCTGACCTGAGTGCGCAGCCGGATCTCTTCCAGGCACTCGGCGGGCATTTCGCGGATAAAGCGGCTCGGCTTGTGGAACATCTCGCGGCCATAGATGCGGCGGCTCTCGGCATAACAGATGTAGAGCTTCTCCATGGCGCGGGTCATGCCGACGTAACAGAGGCGGCGCTCCTCTTCCAGCCGGCCCGACTCCTCGGTCGATTGCTGGCTGGGGAACATGCCCTCTTCGACGCCGACCAGCAGCACCAGTGGGAACTCCAAGCCCTTGGCGCTGTGCAGGGTCATCAGTTGCACCGCGTCGGCATATTCGTCCGCCTGATTCTCGCCGGATTCCAGCGCCGCGTGGGCGAGGAAGGCGGAGAGATCGCTCATATCTTCCAGCTCGTCCGGGCGCTGGTACTGGCGGCAGGCGGTGACCAGTTCGTCCAGGTTCTCTACCCGTGCCTGGGATTTCTCGCCTTTTTCCGCCAGATACATCGCCTTGAGACCGGAGTTCTGGATGGCGATATCCGCCTGCTGGTGCAGCGGCAGCAGGGAGACCTGCTCCTCCAGCGCGTCGATGAGGTCCACAAAGCCGCGCACCGCGTTGCCGGCGCGACCAGTCAGCACCTTGTCGTTGAGCAGCGCCTTGGCCGATTGCCACAGGTTGAGCCCCTGATCGCGGGCGTTGCCGCGCAGGATCTCGAGGGTGCGATCGCCGATGCCACGGGTCGGGGTGTTGACCACCCGCTCGAAGCTGGCGTCGTCGCCACGGTTGTTGATAAGCCGCAGGTAGGCCATGGCGTCTTTAATTTCCTGCCGCTCGAAGAAGCGCAGGCCGCCGTAGATGCGATAGGGCATGGCGTCCTGCATCAGCGCCTCTTCCAGCACCCGCGACTGGGCGTTGGAGCGATAGAGGATGGCGCAGTCGGCCAGGAGGCCGCCCTTTTCCTTCCAATCCTTGAGACGGCCGACCACGAAGCGCGCTTCGTCCACCTCGTTGAAGGCGGCGTAGAGGGAAATCGGCTCGCCCTCGGCCCCTTCGGTCCACAGCTCCTTGCCAAGGCGCTCGGCGTTGTTGGCGATGACGCTGTTGGCGGCCTTGAGGATATTGGCGGTGGAGCGGTAATTCTGCTCGAGGCGGATGGTCTCGGCGCCCTGATAGTCGGTCAGGAAGCGCTGGATGTTCTCGATCTTGGCGCCGCGCCAGCCGTAGATGGACTGGTCATCGTCACCGACGATCATCACCTTGCCGCTGTTGCCCGCCAGCATCCGCAGCCAGGCGTACTGGATGCCGTTGGTATCCTGAAACTCGTCCACCAGGATGTTCTGGAAGCGGTCGCGGTAGTGCTCGAGGATATGCGGTTTGTTGAGCCACAGCTCGTGGGCGCGCAGCAGCAGCTCGGCAAAGTCCACCAGACCGGAGCGATCGCAGGTCTCCTGATAGGTCTTGTAGATCTGCTGATAGGTGCGGGTGACGGGGTCACCGTAGAGGTCGATGTCGCCGGGGCGCAAGCCCTCATCCTTCTTGCCGTTGATGTAGCCCATCACGGCGCGCGGGGCCCAGTGCTTCTCGTCGAGGTTGAGTGCCTTGAGCACCCGGCGGATCAGCCGGTACTGGTCGTCGGAGTCGAGGATCTGGAAATCCTGCGGCAAGCCCGCATCCAGATGGTGGGCCCGCAGCAGGCGGTGGGCGATACCGTGGAAGGTGCCGATCCACATGCCGCGCACGCCGTCGCCGATCACCTTCTCGACCCGGCCGCGCATCTCGGCCGCCGCCTTGTTGGTAAAGGTGACCGCGATGATGGAGAAGGGTGAACAGCGTTCCACCTGCATCAGCCAGGCGATACGGTGCACCAGTACCCGGGTCTTGCCCGAACCGGCACCGGCCAGCACCAGCAGGTTGCTGCGGGGCGCCGCAACGGCATCTCTTTGCTTGTCGTTGAGCCCGTCGAGCAGGGTTGAAACGTCCATCACCACTCCTGTTTATTTATACAGGCGGGGATTATACGGCCATCCCCCCTGCCAGACCAAATCCAAACTCGGGGGAGGGGGCGAGATGGGGGCTTGCAGGGGAGTCGGTGCGGCCAATTTTGGCTGGCGCAGAGAGAACGGGACGGGGAGGTTTCCAGCTGTAGCCAATCCTTGCTCGCGCGGTTTGTGGGGATTTTGCGAGCCGGATCACGGGCTTGCCGGGGGGCTGGATGAATAACAGGGGAAAACGGTTTACAGTAACTTGCTGAACAATAAGAGAAATGTCGTTTGGGTCTTTTGGTTGTTAGCATAAAAAACTGAAAAGTAGCTAAAAAACAACTGCTTATAAGGTTATTTGCTTAGAATTCAAACCGTTAACGCAAACGTTTTTCCCTTATCATTTGCTTGACCCGCATCGGGGCTGACTTAGAGTAAGCCTGCGTGCTAGATAGCCTGCTCTGACAGGCAAGCAAGTTCCCTCACTTAATAACAATCAAGGATACGATCGTGACTAAAGTGCTCAAGCTGGCCACTGTGGCCTCCCTCACTCTCGCTGCTCTCTCTGCTCAGGCTGCTTCCGAGCCAGCCGTCATTTATGACACCGCGGGCAAGTATGACAAATCATTCAACGAAGCCGTGTTCCGTAACGGCGTCGAGCTCTACAACAAGGACAAGGGCGTCAAGGTCAAAGAGTTTGAACCCCAGAACGAAGCCCAGCGCGAGCAGGGTCTGCGTCGTCTGGCCAGCCGTGGCAACGGCCCGATCGTGGCGGTCGGTTTCAACATGGGCTCTGCCGTAGAAAAAGTGGCGACCGAGTTCCCGAAAACCCAGTTCACCATCATCGACATGGTGGTCGACAAGCCGAACGTCCAGTCCGTCATCTTCAAGGAGCATGAAGGTTCCTTCCTGGTGGGCGCGCTGGCTGCCATCGCTTCCAAGAGCGGCAAGGTCGGCTTCGTGGGCGGCATGGATATCCCGCTGATCCGCAAATTCCAGTGCGGTTACGAGCAGGGTGCCAAGTTCGTCAATCCGAAGATCGAAGTGTTCCAGAACATGGCGGGCTCTACCCCGGCCGCGTTTGCTGACCCGGCCAAAGGTGCCGAGCTGGCCAAGTCCCAGTTCGCCAAGGGCGCTGACGTGGTTTACGCCGCAGCTGGCGGTACCGGTATTGGTGTCTATCAGGCAGCCAAGGACAGCGGCAAGTTCGCCATCGGTGTGGACTCCAACCAGAACCACCTGCAACCGGGCACCATGCTGACCTCCATGGTCAAGTCTGTGGGTCTGGCCGCTTACCAGACCTGGGATGACGCTGCCAAAGGCGAGTGGAAGCCGGGTATCAAGAACCTGGGTCTGGCCGAAGGCGGTGTGGATTGGGCGCTCGACAAGGACAACGAGAAGCTGATCACCCCGGAAATGAAAGCCAAGGTGGATGCCATCAAGGCTGAAATCATCGCTGGCAAGGTCAAGGTTCATGACTACATGAGCGATAACACCTGCAAATACTAATTAGATAGTTGCTACGACTCTCAACGCACCACCGGCCCGCACGGGCCGGTTTTTAGTCTTATTTCATGAAACGCAGGGCTGCATCATGGACCAGACAGATCGCTATGCCATCGAATTAAGAGGTATCGATAAGCGGTTCGGCGAAGTGTACGCCAACAAGCTGATCGACCTTAAGGTTCGCAAAGGCAGTATCCACGGCATTGTCGGCGAAAATGGCGCCGGTAAGTCCACCCTGATGAGCATCATTTATGGTTTCTACCATGCCGACAAAGGCGAGATGCTGATCGACGGGAATCCTTTCAAACCCCATGGCTCACAAGATGCGATTGCCGCAGGGGTGGGCATGGTTCACCAGCACTTCATGCTGGTCAACAACTTCACCGTATTGGAAAACGTCATCCTCGGCGCTGAGAACGGCTGGCACCTTCAGCAGAGCGTGGCGTCAGCCGAAAAGCTGCTGGGCGAACTGGCGCGGGATTATGGCCTCGACGTGCCGCTGCACGAGAAGGTCGAAGATCTGCCGGTTGGCTTGCAACAGCGGGTCGAAATTCTCAAGGCGCTCTATCGCGGCGCCCGCATCCTGATCCTCGACGAGCCGACCGGGGTGCTGACCCCGCAAGAGGCGGATCACCTGTTCGAGGTGCTGAAAAAGCTGCGGGATCAGGGGGCAACCATCATCCTCATCACCCACAAGCTGCGGGAGATCCTGGCCATTACCGATCAGGTCTCCATCATGCGCCGTGGCGAGATGGTGGCACACGTCGCCACCAAGGATACCGACAAGGAGCAGCTGGCCGAACTGATGGTGGGCCGCAAGGTGCGCCTCAAGGTCGACAAGGGGCCAACACAACCCGGTGAAGCCAAGCTGAAGATCGAAGGGCTCAGCTACTTCGACGCCAGCAAGGTGGAGCGGGTCAAATCGGTCAGCTTCGAGGTGCGGGCCGGTGAAGTGGTCGGCATCGCCGGGGTCTCCGGCAACGGTCAGTCCGAACTGCTCAGCCTGCTTGGCGGTATTCTCAAGCCGAGCAAGGGCGGCTTTACCATCAGCAGCCGCAGCGGCGTGCACAAGGTGAGCGCGGAGCACCCGGCCGATCCCGAGCTGGTGCGCAACTACGGCCTCGGCCATGTGCCGGAAGATCGCCACAAGATGGGGCTGATCAACCGCTTCGAGGCGAAAGAGGCCTTTATTCTCGGTTATCACCGCCGCCCGCAATACAACAAGGGTTGGCTGCAGAACAAGGAGGCGATCCAGCAGGATTGTCAGGCCAAGATGGAGAAGTGGGATGTGCGCCCGCCCCATCCCGATCACAAGACCGCCAACTTCTCCGGTGGCAACCAGCAGAAGCTGGTGATCGCCCGTGAAGTAGAGCAGGACCCGGATGTGCTGTTGATCGGCCAGCCGACCCGCGGGGTCGATATCGGGGCCATCGAGTATATCCATCAGCAGATCATCGCCATGCGCGACAAGGGCAAGGCGGTGCTGCTGGTCTCGGTGGAGCTGGACGAGATCATGAGCCTCGCTGACCGGATTCTGGTCATTGCCGACGGTCGCATCGTCGGCGAGCTGGATGGTGCCAAGGCGGATGAGCGCACCATTGGTCTGATGATGGCGAACATAGTGCCGGACGAAGTTGCCAAGGAGGCCCACTGATGAGCCAAGTACGTATTCCTGCCTGGGTCTCCGTAGGCGTCTTGTCTGCGGTCAACATCCTGCTGGCCTTCCTGGTGTCGGCCATTCTGTTCTACTACCTCGACATCAACCCGGTCGATGCCGCCAAGATCATGTGGTACGGCGCGTTCGGTACAGGTGAAGGGGTTGGCTTCACCCTCTACTACGCAACCGGCTTTATCTTTACCGGTCTGTCGGTGGCGGTCGCCTTCCACGCCGGTCTGTTCAATATCGGCGGTGAAGGTCAGGCCTATATCGGCGGGCTCGGTGTCGGTCTGGTCTGTCTGATGCTCGGCGATGTGCTGCCGTTTGCCCTGCTGTTGCCGCTCTCCATCATTGCCGGTGGTCTGTTCGGTGCGGCCTGGGCCTTTATTCCGGCCTGGCTGCAAGCCAAGCGCGGCAGCCATATCGTTATCACCACCATCATGTTCAACTTCATCGCCGCCTCCCTGATGGCCTATCTGCTGGTGGAGGTGTTCAAGCCGCCCGGCTCGATGGCGACCGAGAGCAAGGTGTTTGCCGAAGCAAGCTGGCTGCCCAAGATGAGCGGGCTGGCGAACCTGTTCGGGATGGAGATCCCCAACAGCCCGCTCAATATCAGCTTCTTCTGGGCGCTGATCTGTGCGGCGCTGGTGTGGGTCTTTATCTGGCACACTCGCTGGGGTTACGAGATCCGCTCGGTCGGCGCCAGCCAAAGCGCCTCCGCCTACGCCGGTATCTCCTATCCCAAGGTGGTGATCCTGGCCATGGTCATCTCCGGCATGCTGTCGGGCTTCTTCGCCCTCAACGTGCTGCAGGGTGAACTGCACCAGATCAAGCTCAACTTCGTGGAAGGGTTCGGCTTCACCGGTATCGCGGTGGCGCTGATGGGGCGCAACCATCCGGTCGGCGTCATCATCGCCAGCCTGCTGTTCGGTTTCCTCTATCAGGGGGGCGCCGAGCTCAGCTTCGAGTTCGGTGTCGACCGCAACATCGTGGTGGTGTTACAGGGTCTGGTGATCCTGTTCTGTGGTGCCCTTGAGCACATGATGCGTCCGCGCATCGAGCAGCTCTATCTGGCGTTTGCCAACCGCTCAGCCGCGCAAGCTAAAGGAGTCTGATCATGTTTGAAATTCTGATCCTGATGCTGGATGCGACCATTCGTACTGCGCCGCCCCTCATTCTCGCAGCCATGGCGGGCATGTTTTGCGAGCGCTCCGGGGTGGTCAACATCGCGCTGGAAGGCAAACTGCTGGCGGCGGCGTTCGCCAGTGGTGCGGCGGCGGCGGTCTCCGGTTCTGCCTGGATAGGTTTGGGTGCCGGGGTGGGTGTCTCCATCCTGTTTGCCCTGATGCACGGCTTTGCCACCATCACCCACCGCGGTGATCAGGTGGTGAGCGGCATGGCCATCAACATTCTGGCGGCCGGTCTGACCGTCACCCTGGGCCGTTACTGGTTCGATCAGGGTGGCCAGACTCCGGCGCTCTCCGGTGATGCCCGTTTCGCCCCCATCGATCTGCCCTATGCCAAGGAGCTGTGGGATGTGCCGGTGATCGGCCAGCTCTACAGCGAGCTGCTGAGCGGCCACTCCCTGCTGGAGTACGTGGCATTTGCCTGCGTGCCGCTGGCCTGGTGGGTGATGTTCCGTACCCGCTTCGGTCTGCGGCTGCGGGCGGTGGGTGAGGCGCCCGCAGCGGTCGATACTGCCGGTATCTCTGTGGTGCGGATGCGCTACACCGCGCTCCTCATCGGCGGCCTGCTGGCCGGTATCGGTGGCACCTATCTGGCGGTGGCCCAGACGGCCCAGTTCATCCCCAACATGAGTGCGGGCAAGGGCTTTATGGCGCTGGCGGCGCTGGTGTTCGGCAAGTGGCGTCCCTGGAATGCCATGGCCGCCTGTCTGCTGTTCGGTTTCCTCGATGCGGTCGCCATCCGCCTGCAAGGGGTCAGCATCGGTGGCTTCGCCATTCCGGTGCAGGCCATCGAGGCGCTGCCCTACATCCTGACCGTGTTCCTGCTGGCCGGTTTTATCGGCCGCGCGGTGGCACCGAAGGCGCTCGGCACCCCCTATGTGAAGGAACGGGAGTAGCGCCCTCTATCGCGATACTCCTGATCACACAGATAACAGCAGGCCCACTTCGGTGGGCCTGTTTTTTTATGGGCGGGATAGGGCAGACCAGCCGGGATCTGGATGGTGTGATAGAGGGTGACAATGCCGTGAAGGGATAAAGGGGCTGCGCGAGTTGCCGCAGGTAGCGGCTGGCGTACAAGAGCTGACCCCTCTGCCAGCGCCATCAAAAACCCCCTCGTATCGGGAGGGGGTTGCAAAGGTTATTGCCGGATTAACCCTGAGGCTCAGGGTACCAGCACCAGCTTGTAGACACCAAAGCCGGGGTGTTTGGCATCGGTGGGCGGCAGGGTCTCCACATAGTTCAGCTTGCCACCGGTCAGGGCTTGCGCCTCGCTGCGTGGCGAGCTGTAGATACGCAGATCCAGATTGGCGGGCAGGGGGGCCAGCTGCCAGTTGTTGTCTGCTGGAGGCTCGAAACCGGCCGGATTCTTCTCTGCCAGATCCTTGAGGTATTCGGAGAGCACTTCGCGGGTTTCGAACTGATCTTCATGGACGATCACCTTGGCGTTGATGCCCGGGAAGTTGCCACCACCGCTGGCGCGGTAGTTGTTGGTCACCACGTAGAACATCTGGGCCGGGTCGATTGCCTTGCCCTGATAGGTGAGGTTGGTGATGCGATAGCTGTCGCTCACCTTGTTGCCATCCACATCGTAACGGGCGGGTTTGGTCACATCGACCTGATAGTTCACCCCGTCGATCACGTCGAAGTTGTAGGTGCGGTACTTCTCGTTGACCAGCCACTGGGTGGCGGTACTGGCGGCATCGATCTTGTTGAACTGGACGGCGCTCTTCTCCAGCCACTCCTGTACGGTCGCGCCATTGATGGCGACCACCTGCAGGGTGTTGGGGTAGACATAGAGGTCGGCCACGTTGCGCAGGGAGATATCGCCAGCCGGTACATAGGTGAAGTCGGTCGGGCCGTTGCGACCGCCACGGAATGGCGCGGCGGCGGAGAGGATGGGCCATTTCTCCTTGAGCTGACCATCCTGTTGCAGTTTCTTGGCGTGCCACAGCTGGGCGTCGCTGACGATCTGGATGGAGGGGTCATCCTGCACCAGCGCGAAGAAGCTGTGGATCGGCTTGGTGATCTTGCTGAGGGGCTCGTCCAGCCACTGGTTGGCCTGCTCGTGCTCGGCAATGACCTGATCGACTACCGCTTGGTCTTCGGTGCTGGTGGCGCTGCTGTCGATCTTGCGCAGCTGGGACTGGCTGGAGGCCACTTCCCAGCGACCCTCTTTCCAGGTCATGTGCAGGTCGATGATGCCGAGGTGGTTGCCCCAGACGCCCGGCATCACGGTCGGTACCCCCGCCAGGGTGCCTTTCTCGTTGTCCACGTCGGTCATGTTGGGGTAGTCACCCGGGAAGGTACGGTGGGCGTGGCCCAGCAGCAGGGCATCGACCCCCTTCACCTTGGCCAGCGGCAGGGCGGCGTTCTCCATCATGGGTTCGCGCGGGTCACCTATGATGCCGGTATGGGCCACGACCACGACGATGTCAGCACCCTTGGCGCGGATTTCGGGTACATAGTGCTCGGCGGTCTCGACCATATCGGCCACCACCACCTTGCCTTCCAGATTGCGCTTGTCCCACTGGGTGATCTGGGGCGGCGTCAGGCCCAGCACACCGACCTTGATGGTCTGGGTATTGCCGTTGGCATCCTTCACCTGACGATCCAGCACCACATAGGGTTTGAACTTCTGCTTGCTCCAGTCGATGGTGCCCTTGCCATCACGGCTGAAGGCATCGGCCTGGAAGACGTTGGCGTTGATGTAGGGGTAGTTGGCCCCTTTCAGGGTCTCTGAGAGGAAGTCGAGACCGAAGTTGAATTCGTGGTTGCCCAGGTTGCCGACATCATAGCTCATGGTGTTGAGCGCCTTGATGGCGGGGTGGGTCTGCTTGCTCAGCCACTGCTGTTTGACCTGCTGGTCGTGGATATAGTCGGCCAGCGGGGTGCCCTGGATCAGGTCGCCGTTGTCGATCAGCAAGTTGTTGGCGTTCTCTTCGCGGGCCTTGCGGATCAGCACAGCGGTGCGGGCGAAGCCCAGCGAGGCATCCGGCTTGTTCTGGTAGTAGTCGTAACTCAGCAGGTTGGAGTGGATATCAGAGGTTTCGATCAGCCGCAGGGTGAGATCACCGGGGGCCTGAGAGTTGTTGTCATCACAGCCGGACAGCAAAAAGATAACTGCCACCGCGCTCAGTTTGAGGGTGGTTTTCATTGTTGGATTCTCTTGTTATGGGTATGCCAGCGTGGTGCATTCTATCGACAGCAAAAGAATCCGATTGTGAGCAGGCTGGCAATTCGGGCTAATTACCCTCCTGTTAATAGAGTTATGACTCTGATTTTCATCTGTTTTTTCGGGTCGCTACCCTCGCTGCTTTTCCGCCGTTAGTCACCCTGTAGTCACCGCAGTGCGGTCGGGGCAAGCTGCGCGGCCTGCCGTTCCTGCGAGGCTGTAATGGTTGGTTACAGATCTCCATTCGACTGATAGATGACCTTTCCCTTAAATTCAGCGGCGATTGATTGCATCTAAAAATTACAAAGCGACAGCAAGGAATAAAACTTCATGAAAATGCACAACAAAGCGCTGCTGGCCATCGCCTGCGCTGCGGCCCTGTCTGCCTGTGACAGCGAAAAAGCTGCCAACAGCATTGCCAAGCGGGTGCCACTGGCCCTGCCGGAGGCGGGTCTTTACCAAGCGAATCTGATGAGCCGCGACGGCGACAAGGCGACGCCGCGCATGATCAAGGATCTGGATGGTCTGGCGCTGGTCTACCCGAAGGGTGAAACCGTGCAGTACTGGGGTGTCTGGGCGGATCATCAGGTGGGCAAGGTCGAGACCAACAGCCAGTGGCTGGGTCAGGCTGACCAGAAAGCCGACAAAGACGGGATCTACCCGGTGCAGTTGATCCGCAACAGCGAACGGTTCGGCACCAGCACGGCGCTCAGCTCGGTGACCAACGACCACAACCTCATCACCTTCCAGGATCAGCCGGTCATCGATCTGCAGGGCAAGGAGATCAAGCGCTGGGTTTTTGATTTCACCCGGACCGGCACCAAGTTCTCCGACAACTCCCCCATCTATTCCGGTTTCAGCGGTCATGTGGCGGTGACGGCCCTGACCACCAAAGCGGTGACCACGGCCAGCTGGAGTGCCACGGACAGCGATGGCTTCAGCAGCGACATGGTGGGCAAGGTGGATACCACCAACAACGGCGGCAAGCTGACGGTAGCGATCGAGTTTCCGGCGGCAGGTTGTACGCTGGTGGGCGAGGGGAGTGCCACTGCCGGGTTGAGCAAGCTGACCATGACCGGATTTGGCAAGTGCAACTTCAAGCAATCCGCTGCCGCCACGCCTATCGAAAACCTCTGGAATGCCGCTCTTGCCCGGGCGATGGATAACAGCGTTGCCTATGTCACCACCTTTACCGCGGATGCCAAAAAAGAGGCGCTGGTCATCGGCTTCCCCGACACCAATGGCTTGCTGATCACCGCTGACAAGCGATAAGCAACCCAACGGCAGGGGCGGGCAAACGCGCCTGAAACAACTAAGGGAGCCAGTGGCTCCCTTAGTTGTTTTCAACGCACGGTTTACAGCAGGAACAGGGTCGCCAGCCCGAGGAAGATAAAGAAGCCGCCGGTATCGGTGATGGCGGTGATCATCACGCTGGCACCGACTGCCGGGTCGCGGCCGAGGCGGGTCATGGTCATGGGGATAATCACCCCCATCAACGCCGCCACCAGCAGGTTGAGCATCATGGCCAGGGTCATCACCGCGCCGAGCGCCGCATCCTGATAGAGCAGGTAGGTGGCAATGCCCATGGTGCCGCCCCACACCAGCCCGTTGATAAAAGCGACGCCGAGTTCCCGCAGCAGCAGGAAGGAGAGGTTGCCCGCCTGAATGTGCTGCAGCGCCAGCGCCCGCACTATCATGGTGATGGTCTGGTTGCCGGTGTTGCCGCCGATCCCGGCGACGATGGGCATCAGCGCCGCCAGCGCCACCAGTTGGGAGATGGTGTGCTCGAACAGACCGATCACCCGCGAGGCGACAAAGGCGGTGCAGAGGTTGATGGCAAGCCAGGCCCAGCGGGTCTTGACCGCCTTGGAGACAGGGGCGAACACGTCTTCATCCTCGCTGATACCCCCCATCCGGCGCAGGTCGGTGTCACTCTCCTCATAGACCAGGTCCACTACCTCTTCGACGGTGAGGCGGCCCATCAGCTTGCCCTTGCCATCCACCACGGCGGCGGAGAGCAGGTCATCCCGCTCGAAGGTGCGGGCCGCCGCTTCGTCGTTATCCTCCGGATCGAAGGTGACCGGATCACGCTCCATCACGTCGCTCACCAGGGTGGCGGGCTTGTGCAGCAGTACAGTGGTGAGGGCCAGCTCCCCCAGCAGGTGGTTGCGCCGATCGATGACGAACAGCTTGTCGGTGTTGGCGGGGATCTTGCCGCGCAGCCGCAGATAGCGCTGCACCGTGGCCAGACTCACCTCGGGGCGGATGGTGATGATCTCGAAGTCCATCATGGCGCCGACGGTGTGCTTGCCGTAGCGGATCACCTCCCGCACCCGATCCCGGTCGGTGGGGGCCATGTAGGTGAGCAGCCGCCCCATCAGGTTGCGCGGCAGGTATTGGCCCAGATAGATCTGATCGTCGATATCCAGGGTGCGCAGGGCGTGCAGCAGCTCCTTGTCGCTCATCCCGCTGATGAGGCTGTCCCACACCGTCTCCGACGCTTCGACCAGGATCTGGCCGCGCTTCTCCTCCTCCACCAGTGCCCATAGGGCATGACGTTCATCGGGCGGCAGCGATTCCAGCGCATCGGCGACGTCGGCGGCGGGCAACCCGTTGACCAGCGTTGTGAGTTCGCTGGTCTGATCGCGTTGCTCGGCATCCTGCACCACCTGCGGATCGAGCAGGCTGTCGGTGAGGGCATCATCGCGCAGCAGCAGGGTGAGAATGCGGGATCTGTCATCCGCGCGCTGCCGGGCGCTGTTCTTGATGGGAAGAGACATGGGATGAATTCCTGAGATGGTAGCCAAGGGCTCAATGCCCATAGGATACCAGACTTAAAACAACAGGTTATGACCGTGATGGGAGAAGAGGGGGGTAAAAGTGAGGCCACCTGCTGGTGGCCTCATGGTGAGTTGCCGAGGATACCTCAGGCGAGGGCTCGCTGGCGCTGCGGGGCCTCGCCAAACCAGGCGAGCCGGTCGGCCAGGGTCACCACGGATCCCACCATGATGAGCGCCGGGCTTTCGACCCCCACCGCCAGTGCGGGCAGCTCATCGAGGGTGCCGCGAATGACCCGCTGGCAGGGCTGGGTGCCGCGCTCGATCAGCGCCACCGGGGTGTTGCCCGCCTTGCCGTGGGCCAGCAGCTGCTCGCGGATGGTGGCGCAGGATGAGAGCCCCATATAGAAGACCAGCGTCTGCCGATCTTTGGCCAGCAGCGGCCAGTCGAGATCCCGGGCGCCCCCCTTGCCGTGGGCGGTGACGAAACGGACGCTCTGGGCGTGATCGCGGTGGGTCAGCGGAATGCCGGCGTAGGCGGCGCAGCCGCTGGCCGCGGTGATCCCCGGCACCACCTGAAAGCCGATGCCTGTGCCGACCAGCGTCTCCAGCTCCTCGCCGCCACGGCCGAAGATAAAGGGGTCGCCCCCCTTCAGCCGCACCACCCGCTGGCCCTTCTGCGCCTCCTCCAGCAAGAGCTGGTTGATCCCCTCCTGCGGCACGCAGTGGTTGCCCGCCTGCTTACCGACGAAGATGCGCTTGGCATCCCGGCGCACCAGCGCCATCACTTCGTCAGAGACCAGTCGGTCATAGACCACCACGTCCGCCTGCTGCATCTGGCGCAGGGCGTGCAGGGTGAGCAGACCCGGATCGCCGGGGCCAGCTCCTACGAGCACCACCTCGCCAGCGCTCTGGTTCTCGTCGGCAAACAGGCTGTCGGCCAGCTGGTGGGCAGAGGCGCTATCGCCCCGCGCCAGCGCCTGCCCGAGCCGATCGGCCCCGAGCAGCCGCTCCCAGAAGCGGCGCCGCTCTCCCATGCTGGCGAATCGCGCCTTGACCCGCTCCCGCAGGCTGCCGGCAAAGGTCGCCACGGCCCCCAGATGTTGCGGCAGCAGGGCTTCGAGTTTTTCCCGCAGCAGTCGGGCCAGCACAGGCGCCTTGCCGCCGGAAGAGATGGCCACCATCAGCGGCGAGCGGTCGATGAGCGACGGCATGATGAAGCTGGAACGTTTCGGGTCATCCACCACGTTGGCAAAGATCCGCGCCTGATTGGCGCTCTGGTAGACCAGGGCGTTCACCTCGCGCCGATCGGTGGCGGCCACCACCAGCCACTTGCCAGCCAGTTGTTCCGGCACAAATTCACCGGCCAGCCACTCTATGCTCCCGTTGGCAGCCAGCTCCGCCAGCTCGGGGCCGAGCTCGGGCGCTACGACTGTAAGGTGGGCACCGGCATCCAGTAGCAGGCGCGCCTTGCGCTCCGCTACCTCGCCGCCGCCGACCAGCAGCACGGGTTTGTTGTCGAGTCGGCAAAAGATGGGCAAGTAGTCCATGGGGCCTCCGGATCAGGCGGTTCGGGTCTGGTTGGCGGTGCTGGTGGTCTCGCTCACTGCAACCGGGCGCTCAGCTTTCGGGGTGGCATACCAGTAGCCGAGGCCCATAAAGAGGACGCCGGAGACGGTGTTGCCCAGGGTTACCCACAGCAGGTTGTGGCCGATGCCGCCCAGGGTGTAAGCCTCCGAGTGGGCGCCAAACCAGGAGAGGGCGAACAGGGTCATGTTGGCGATGGAGTGCTCGTAGCCGGAGGCGATAAAGGCCAGCAGGCACCACCAGATGGCGATGAAGCGGGCGGCCCCTTCGGTGCGCAGCGCCATCCAGATGGCGAGGCAGACCAGCCAGTTGCAGAGGATCCCCTTCATAAACAGGGTCAGGGCCGGGGCCTGGGTCTTGGCGAGCGCCACCTTGTGGGCCAGACTGCCCGCGTCCGGCAGCAGGCTGCCGCCGTAGGAGTAGATCAGCGCCACCACAACGGAGCCAATCAGATTGCCCGCCCAGGTCTGCGGCAGGATGCGCAGCAGGTCGGCCATGGTGATCTTGCCCGTCTTCACCCCGAAGGTGAGGAACATGGTGTGGCCGGTAAACAGCTCGGAGCCGGCGATGATGACGAGCGTCAGGGCGATACCGAAGGTGGCCCCCATCACCAGCGGCCGGATGGCGGGATCCACCAGATTGCCGAGGGTGAAGATGAGGATGATGCCGAGGCCCACATAGGCCCCCGCCATGGCGGAGCTGAGCCAGAAGCCGAGCTTGTCGCTGCGCTCGAAGCGGTTGATGCGGGCCGCGTTGGCGGCGCACTTGTTGATGGTTTCCGTGTACATCTTGTGAGTCCTTGAAAGGGCTGCCCACAGGCAGCCCGAAAGAGAGTGAATTTGGCTTTAGACGGCGACCCAGATCTGCTGGTCGCGTACTTCAACGGGGTAGCTTTGAACCGACATCGCAGGGTTGTCGAAACAGTGGCCATCGCTCAGGCGAAAGCGCTGCTTCTTGAGCGGGCTGGCGACCCAGAGCTCGCCGTCGTGTTCGCAGATCAGGCCCCGCGACAGCACGTTGGCGGCGAAGAAGGGATCCCGGTTGTCGATGGCGAACACTTCGGCGGCCGCGCTCGGGCGGAACAGAGCGATCTGGCGACCTTCAATGAGGGCGCAGACACCGGTTCCCGGCAGGATGTCGTTGAGTTGGCAGGCAAGTTTCATCATTTGGTCTCCACCTCGATCTGGTAGACGGGGATGCGCTCGGCCGGGGTCGCCGGTCGGTGCTGGTCGCGCTCGGCGACGAACTGAACGTCCGGGTCGCGCTTGTCGCTGTTGATGAAGTGGCTGAATCGCTTGAGTGCCTCCTCTTCGTTGAGGGTGCGCGACCATTCGCACTCGTAGCTGTCGATAAGGGTCTGGATATCGCGCTCCAGCGTCTCGGCCAGCCCCAGCTTGTCGTCGACGATCACCTCGCGCAGGTAGTCGACGCCCCCTTCCAGATTGCCGAGCCAGACCGAGGTGCGCTGCAGTTTGTCGGCGCTGGTGACGTAGAACATCATAAAGCGGTCGATCAGCTTGATGAGGGTCTCGCGGTCGAGGTCAGACGCCAGCAGATCGGCGTGGCGCGGCTTCATGCCGCCGTTGCCGCCCACATAGAGGTTCCAGCCCGCGTCGGTGGCGATGATGCCAACGTCCTTGCCCTGCGCTTCCGCACATTCGCGGGTACAGCCGGAGACGCCGAACTTCATCTTGTGCGGGGTGCGAATCCCCTTGTAGCGGTTCTCGAGGAAGACCCCGAGGCCAACGCTGTCCTGCACGCCGAAGCGGCACCAGGTGCTGCCGACGCAGGTCTTGGCCATACGCAGCGCCTTGGCGTAGGCCTGACCTGTCTCGAATCCGGCTGCCAGCAGCTTGCGCCAGATGGCGGGCAGGTCATCCTTCTGAGCCCCGAACAGACCGATGCGCTGGGCGCCGGTGATCTTGGTGTAGAGCTTGTAGTCGCGGGCCACTTCGGCCACCGCCAGCAGCCCCTCCGGGGTCACTTCGCCACCGGCCATGCGCGGGATGACGGAGTAGCTGCCGTCCTTCTGCATGTTGCCGAGGAAGATGTCGTTGGTGTCCTGCAACGGGATGTTGCGCGGGCTCAGCACATGCTCGTTCCAGCAGGAGGCGAGGATGGAGCCGACGGTCGGTTTGCACACCTCGCAGCCATAGCCCTGACCGTGCTTGGCCAGCAGTTCGTCGAAGCTCTTGATCCCCTCCACCTTGACCAGATGGAACAGCTCCTGACGGGAGTGGGGGAAGTGGGCGCAGAGGTGGTTGTTGACCTCGATGCCCTGCTTCACCAGTTCGGCGTTGAGCACCTGACTGATGAGCGGCACACAGCCGCCGCAGCCGGTACCGGCCTTGGTGTGCTGCTTGATGGCTGCCAGCGTGGTGTGACCCTCGGCCACCGCCTTGGCGATGTCGCCCTTGGAGACGTCGAAGCAGGAGCAGATCTGGGCGCTTTCCGGCAGGGCATCCACCCCCAGCGTCGGCTTGGCACCGGCGTAGGCGGGCAGGATCAGGGTGTCCGGGTGGCTCGGTAGCGGCAGGGCGTTGAGCATCATCTGCAGCAGGTTGCCGTAATCTTCCACGTCACCCACCAGCACGGCGCCGAGCAATCGGCTGTTGTCCTCGCTCACCACGATCTTCTTGTAGACGCCAGCCTGATCGTCCTGAAACACATAGCTGTGGCTGCCCGGGGTGCGGCCGTGGGCATCACCGATGGAGCCGACGGAGACGCCGAGCAGTTTCAGCTTGGCGCTCATGTCTGCCCCTTCGAAGCGGCTGTCGCCGCCGAGCAGATGGTCGACGGTGATCTGGGCCATCTTGTAGCCCGGCGCCACCAGCCCGAAGAAGCGGCCCTGCCAGGCGGCGCACTCGCCGATGGCGTAGATGTCGGGGTCGGAGGTGAGGCAGTGATCGTCGATGACGATGCCGCCGCGCTCGGCGATGGCGAGATCACCGTAGCGGCCAAGGGTATCTTGCGGACGAATGCCGGTGGAGAAGACCACCACGTCCACTTCCAGCTGGCTGCCGTCGGCGAAGGCGAGGCGGTGTTTCGCCTGCTCGCCGCCATGCATCAGGATCTCGCTGGTGCTCTTGCTGGTGTGTACCTGCACCCCCATGGATTCAATCTTGCGGCGCAGCAGCTGGCCGCCCTGACCGTCGAGCTGTTCGGCCATCAGCACCGGGGCAAACTCCACCACGTGAGTCTCGAGACCCAGCGCCTTGAGGGCACCGGCGGCTTCGAGGCCAAGCAGGCCGCCACCGATCACCACCCCGCTCTTGCCGCTCCTGGCGGCGCTGCGGATGGCTTTCAGATCCTCGATGGTGCGATAGACAAAGCACTCGTGGTGCTGGCTGCCCGCAATGGGCGGTACCCAGGGGTAGGAGCCGGTGGCCAGCACCAGCTTGTCGTACCCGACCACGGTGCCCTTGTTGGAGTGCACTTCGCGGTTGGCCCTGTCGATTTTTTTCACCGCTTCGCCGAGCAGCAGGCGGATGCCGTGCTTGTCGTAGAAGCCGGGTTTGACGAGGGAGAGATCTTCGCTGGTGTGATGGGAGAAGTAGGAGGAGAGATGGACGCGATCGTAGGCGGGACGGGGTTCTGCACCGAAGACGGTGATCTCGTAGCGGCCCGGGTCGGCCCGCTCGATCAGCTCTTCGATGAAGCGGTGCCCCACCATGCCGTTGCCCACAACGACCAGTCTGACTTTGCTCATGATTGCCTCTAGTTTGGAGTAATAAAACATCATTCTGGGGCTAGGCTACCCAGTCAGTCGGGGCGGGCAATTGATGCAAATCAAGTGTCTATTTATATATCTCGTCAGGGGTAATTCGATAAAATTCAAAGATATACAAAAATAGGTATACCAGTTGATGATTTCTGTACTGGCTTTGGGTGAGGGATGGTGGAGAGCAAGAGCGCTTTAGCAAAAGCTGGGGAGTGAAAACTTCTGGCGGAAAAAGGCCGGCCTCGCGCTGGGCGAGACCGGCATCAGCCGAGCTAGGCTGCGGGTCAGGCGATATGGCGGCGGAACATGGCGAGCGCCAGCGACAGGGTGACGCCGGCGATGGCGAGCAGCGGCCAGAGCAGGGGCCAGGCGGCCGACCAGTCAAACCCCTTGAGGAAGACCCCCTTGAGCAGCACGATGAAGTGGGTGAGGGGGTCGATGGCCGCCAGCCACTGGAACACCTGCGGCATGTTCTCCACCGGCGAGATGTAACCCGAGAGGATCACCGCCGGTACTGTGAAGGAGAAGACTCCGAGAAAGGCCTGCTGCTGGGTCGAGCAGAACGAGGAGATGAAGAGCCCGATCCCGGCCAGTGCCAGCCCGTAGCAGACCATGCCCGCCATCAGCAGGCTGAGGCTGCCGGCAAAGGGGAGGTGAAAGACAAAACGGGCGGCCAGCGCGACTATGCACCCTTGTCCCACCGCCACCATGATGCCGGGCACCGCCTTGCCCGCCATGATCCAGCCTGCGGTGAGGGGCGAGACCAGCAGCTGATCGAAGGTGCCCTCTTCCCGCTCCCGCGCGACCGAGAGGGCGGTGACAATCAGACAGCCGGTGGTGGTGATGATGGCCACCAGCGCCGGCAGGATATGCCAGTGGAACTCGACGTTGGGGTTGTAGAGGTTACGTACCGCCAGCTCGGGTTGCCCCTTGCCCTCACTTTGCCAGCGGGCGATCACCTGACTGATGTAGCCCGCCGCCACCTGACCACCGTTGGAGCGGCGCCCGTCGATGATCAGCTGCACCTTGGCCGGTTCGCCCCGCGCCAGCCGGCGCGAGAAATCCCCCGGAATAATCAGCCCGAGCAGTGCCTGCTGTCCGGTGATGGCCTCGGTCATGCCCGCCTCGCCCTGCACCGGGATGATGGTGGTAAAGGCGGGCATATGGGTGAGGCGCTCCAGCAGCTCGCGGCTCTGGGCACCGCCATCCTGGTTGTAGATGGCCAGCGTGTTGCCGGTCACCTCCAGAGTGGCGGCGAACGGGAAGAGGGCGGTCTGCAGCAGCACCGGCATGATGAGCAGAAAGCGCCCCTGGGTATTGCCCATCAGGGCCTGCAGCTCTTTTCGGATCAGCCACCAGAGTCGGATCAGCATGGGTTACTCCAGAGTGCGCCGCGTCTTGCGGGCGGTCAGGGCCAGCCAGAAACCGGCCAGCAGCAGCAGACAGAAACCGTTGACCAGCAGGATCGAGAAGACACTGCCCGCCTGATAGAGGGTCTGCAGGGAGCTCGCGAAGTAGCGGGCCGGAATGAGGTGAGTGATGGCCCGAAGCCAAGGCGGCATGCTGGCGATCTCGAACACGAAGCCCGACAGCATCACGGCGGGCAAAAAGGCGGCGATCAGCGCCGCCTGCGCGGCGTTGAACTGGCTGCGCATCACGGTAGAGAGGAACAGCCCGAGCCCGAGGGCGCTGCCGAGAAAGACGCTGGTGACCAGAAAGAGCAGCAGCAAGGAGCCGCGCCATGGCACGCCCATCACCGCCACCGAGAAGAGCAGGCAGAGCAGCATGGCGATGATGCCGAGCCCATAGTAGGGCAGCAGTTTGGAGAGCAGCAGCTCCCCCTTGGTGACCGGGGTGGCGAGCAGCGCCTCCATGGTGCCGCGCTCCCACTCCCGTGCCACTACCAGCGAGGTGAGCAGGGCCCCTATGATCGTCATCACCACCGCAATGGAGCCCGGTACCAGAAAGTTGCGGCTCACCAGCGCCGGGTTGAACCAGGCGCGGCTCTCTATCGACACCGGCATGGCGACCCCTTCGCCCTCGAGCCACCCCTGCCAGATCCCCTGCACATAGTTGGTGACGAAGTTGGCGGTGTTGGGCTCGGAGCCGTCGGTCAGCAGCAGCGCCTGCGGCGTGCCATTGCCCTGACCGGCCAGCGCGCGGGAGAAGCCGTCGTCGATCACCAGCAGGCCGCGGATCTCGCCACGGGCAAGACTGGCGAGCAGGGACGCCTTGCTCGGGCCGCTGTGGATCTCCAGCGCGGTAGAGCCGCGCAGGGCCTGCTCCAGCCGCACCGCCGGGGCACCGCTGTCGGTACGCCAGATGCCGAGGCGCAGATGGTCCACATCCAGATTGATGGCGTAACCCATCACTACCAGCAGTACCACCGGCATGATGAAGGCGATGAGGATGCTGCTCGGGTCACGGACGATTTGCAGCGTCTCCTTGCGGCAGAGGGCCAGCAGTCGCCGACGGTTGATGCTCATGCGTCCTCCTCGCTGGCCCGCTCGACCAGGGTGATAAAGGCCTCTTCCATTGTTGGCAAAGAACAGGTCGGCAAGGAGCCGGTTGGCAAAGAGGTCGCCGCCTCTTTGGCGGCCAGCCCCTTGAGATCGTCCGGGGTGCCGAGCGCCAGCAGCTTGCCGCGATAGATGAGGGCGATGCGGTCGCAATACTCCGCCTCATCCATAAAGTGGGTGGTGACCAGCACGGTGACGCCGTGGTCGGCCAGCGCGTTGATGTGCGACCAGAACTCGCGCCGGGTCACCGGATCGACCCCGGAGGTGGGCTCGTCGAGAAACAGCAGCGGCGGCTCGTGCAGCAGGGCGCAGGCGAGTGAAAGACGCTGGCGCAGGCCGAGCGGTAGGGATTCCGCCTTCTGATCGAGCCAGGGGGTGAGGGCAAAAGCGGTCACCATGGCGTCGATCCGCGTCTGCTGGTGGCGGCCGAACAGGCCGTAAATACCGGCGAAGAAGGAGAGGTTCTGCGCCACGGTGAGCTGCTTGTAGAGGGAGAATTTCTGCGCCATGTAGCCGAGGCGCTGGCGCGCAGCCGACGGACTGTGGGCCAGATCGATGCCGGTTACCAGTGCCTGCCCCTCGCTCGGGCGCAGCAGGCCGCACTCCATCTTGAAGGTGGTGGACTTGCCCGCCCCGTTGGGGCCGAGCAGGCCGAAGATCTCGCCGCGGCGCACCGCAAAGCTGACATCATCGGTGGCGGCAAAATCGCCGAAGCGCTTGGTGAGGTGGCGCGCCTCGATCACCGCCTCGGGGGAGACCCCCTGCGGCAGTTCGGCTTCCCGCATCCCGGCCGCCAGACTCGACTCCCCGCCGGGGCCGCCGCCGAGCAGGTCGATAAAGGCATCCTCCAGCCGGGGCTGAGCCGGTTGAAAGGCGCCGTTGGTCAATTGCAGCTCCGCCAGCGGCGGGGGCGTCATGCCCGGGTGCAGCAGCAGGCGAACCCGCTCCCCCGCCACAGCGCCATCCATCACTGCCGGGTGAGCCAGTGCCCGGCGCAGCAGGGCGCGTCGCTCGCGGCCATCCAGTTGCCCCGCCTCCAGCAGCCAGCAGCGGCTGGCCATGGCCCCCATCAGATCGGCTGGCGTGCTGCTGGTGCGCACCTCGCCATCTGCCATCAGCAGCACGTGGTCGCACAGCTCTGCCTCGTCGAGATAGGCGGTACTCCAGAGCACCGTCATCCCCCCCTTGGCCAGCTCCCGCACCATCTGCCAGAGGGCGCGGCGGGAGATGGGATCGACCCCGACCCCGGGTTCGTCGAGCAGCAGCACATCCGGGGTGCCGAGCAGGGCGCAGGCCAGCCCGAGTTTCTGCTTCATCCCGCCAGAGAGCTTGCCGGCTGGCCGCGCGGTGAAGCGGGCAAGATCGGTGAAGGCGAGCAGCCGCGCGAAGGTGGGCGTGCGTTCGGGCTCCAGTACGCCGCGCAAGTCAGCGTAGAGGGTGAGGTTCTCCAGCACGCTGAGATCTTCGTAGAGGCCGAACTGCTGGGGCATGTAGCCGAGGCGCTGACGCAGCAGATCCCCCTCGCTCACCGGATCCAGCCCCAGCACCCGGATGGTGCCCGCTTCCGGGATCAGCAGACCGGCCAGCAGGCGTAGCAAAGTGCTCTTGCCGGCGCCGTCGGGGCCGACCAGCCCGGTGATGCCGCCAGCCGGAATGGTGGCCGAGATGGCGTTGAGGGCGACCCGATCGCCAAAGCGTTTGGTGAGCCCCTCGAGGGAGATGGCGCAGCTCATGGGGCCAGCCTGACGGTGACCGGCATCCCTTGGCGCAGGGCAGGGTCGGGATCCTGTACCACGATGCGCAGCCGGTAGACGAGGTGGGTGCGAAGATCGGGCGTTTCCACCGATTTCGGAGTGAACTCGGCGGTGGGCGAGACAAATCCCACTACTCCGTGATAGGGCTTGTCCGGCCGCGAGTCGGTGGTGAGGGTCACCTTGGCGCCGCTCGGGAAGTGGCCGAGCCAGGGCTCCTCCACATAGGCGCGCACCCAGACCGGCGCGGTCAGGGAGAGGTTGAAGGCGGTCGCTCCGCTCTGCACCATGCTGCCGTTCTCGATGGCGCGGCTGATGATGATGCCGTCGCTGGGGGCGGTCAGGCTGGCATCCGCCAGCGCCAGCTCGGCACTGGCGAGCGCCGCTTTGGCCCCTTCCAGCTGGGCATCGGACTGGGCAATCTCTTCCGGGCGGTAGCCGGTTTCGAGCTGGGCGAGCTGCTCGCGGGCGGAGCGTACCTGCGCCCGGGTCTGATCTCGCTGGGAGCGGGCGGTATCGAGCTGACCGCGGGAGATGGCGCCGGTGGCTGCCAATGCGCTCTGGCGGCGCCACTGCTGGTCGGCTTCCAGTGCAGCGGCTTCGGCGGCGGCCAGTGCGGCCCGGGCGCGGTCGGTCTCTTCGCTGCGATAGCCTTTGTGGATCAAGGCGTTGGCGGCAGTGAGCGCAGCCAGATTGGCGCGGGCGCTGTCGCGGCTGTGGGTGAGGGGAACCGGATCGAGGCGGGCCAGCAGTTGACCGGCTTTTACCCTATCCCCCTCATCAACCAGCACCTGATCGACGCGGCCGCCGACCCGAAAGGCCAGATTGACGTCGCGAATATCGACGTTGCCGTAGAGGATGGATCCGTCAGCCGGGCGCCCCTGCCACCAGAGGTAGCCACCGATAACGGTTAGCAGCAGGGCTACGATTGCAATGCGTTGCTTCATACCGCTTCTCCTTGAGGATGGCTCTGCAACCAGAGGTAACCACTGAGAACCGCCAGCAGCAGAGCTACCATCGCGATGCGTTGTTTCATGCCGCTTCTCCTTCTTTCATGTCGGTGGGGCGCAGGCCGCGCAGGGCCCATACCAGCCGCTGTCTGGCGGCCTCGGGGTTGTCTATCTGGCTGAGAAAGGGGGCGGCCTGTTCGGGCAGCCAGCCGAGCTGACGACCGCTGCCGGCGATCACCAGCGGCAGGCCGACCGACCCCATGATGAAGATCATCAGCTGGAGCGGGTGAGCCGCGACCAGCGACCCTTCTACCTGTGCCATCCGTACCTGCTCGATCAGCAGCAGGGGATGACGGCGCGGCAGGCTGAGCAGAAAGCGCTGGGCCGCCCCTTCGCCCGCCAGCGCATCGCCAAACAGGTGGTTGATAAAGCCGCGCTGGCGCGCCACCAGCCCGATCAGCGCCTCCATGGTGGCCTCGAACATGGCGATGGCAGAGGGGTAGGAGCCTTTGGCTGCCACCGCCTTGAGCTCGTCATAGAGGGGGGCGTACCAGAGCTCGACCAGCTCGTCGATAAAGGCATCGCGGTTGCCGAAGTGGTAGACGAAGGAGCCGAGGTTCACCTCGGCCGCCGCCGCCAGCTCGCGCACCGTCAGGCCGCGCAGCCCCTTCTCGGTGGCGATGGCGAGGCCGGTATCGAGCAGTTTCTGCCGGGTTGGATTCATCTTTCTGGTTCCTGCTGCACAGATTTTGATCTGATTTATACGTATGTATAAATCAGCCACCGAGAATAGGAAAGATCTTTTTTTGAGCAGATTTCAGCGGGGATGAAAAACGGCGGGCGTTCGCAAGGAGAGGTTTGGAAACGGTTTTGGATTGAACTGGTTGCCGTAGGTGTGGGCGCTGGTGGCGAGATGAAGGAGGCGATTGAGAAATAAAAACGCCTCCGCGAAGGGAGGCGTTTTTCATCGTGATGGCTGGGCGAGCTTACAGAATAAAGCGGCTCAGATCCTCATCCTCGACAAGCGCACCGAGATGGGCGTTGACGTAGTCGGTGTCGATGACAAAGGTCTCGCCGGACTTCTCGGAGGCGTCGTAGGAGATATCTTCCATCAGGCGTTCCATCACTGTGTGCAGGCGACGGGCACCGATATTCTCGGTACGCTCGTTGACCTGCCAGGCCGCTTCGGCCAGACGGCGGATGCCATCCTTGGTGAACTCGATGTTGACCCCTTCGGTGGCCATCAGCGCCTTGTACTGATCGGTCAGGGAGGCATTCGGTTCGGTCAGGATGCGCTCGAAGTCATCGGTGGTCAGCGCGGTCAGCTCGACCCGGATCGGCAGACGGCCCTGCAGCTCGGGGATGAGGTCAGACGGCTTGGCGATCTGGAAGGCGCCGGAGGCGACAAACAGGATGTGGTCGGTCTTGACCATGCCGTGCTTGGTGTTGACGGTGCAACCTTCAACCAGCGGCAGCAGGTCGCGCTGTACCCCTTCACGGGAGACATCGGGGCCCGAGCTCTCGCCGCGCTTGCAGATCTTGTCGATCTCGTCGAGGAAGACGATGCCGTTGTTCTCGACCGCGGCGATCGCTTTCTGCTTCAGCTCTTCCGGATTGACCAGACGGGCCGCTTCCTCTTCGATCAGCGCCTTCATCGCCTCTTTGACCTTGATCTTGCGCTTCTTCTTCTGGTTCTGGCCCAGATTCTGGAACAGCCCCTGCAGCTGGTTGGCCATCTCTTCCATGCCCGGCGGGGTCATGATTTCGACGCCCATCGGGGAGGCGGAGAGCTCCAGCTCGATCTCCTTGTCATCCAGCTGACCTTCCCGCAGTTTCTTGCGGAAGATCTGGCGGGTGTTGGAGTTGTCGGCTTTCTCTTCCTCACCCCAGGTGTTGCGCGGGTTGGGCAGCAGGGCGTCGAGAATGCGCTCTTCGGCGGCTTCCTCGGCGCGGTATTTCATCTTCTCCATCTCGGTTTCGCGCACCAGCTTGATGGCGGCATCGGTCAGATCGCGGATGATGCTGTCCACTTCCTTGCCGACATAGCCCACTTCGGTGAACTTGGTCGCTTCCACCTTGATGAAGGGGGCGTTGGCCAGCTTGGCCAGACGACGGGCGATCTCGGTCTTGCCGACACCGGTCGGGCCGATCATCAGGATGTTTTTCGGGGTCACTTCATGGCGCATCTCTTCGTTGAGCTGCATCCGGCGCCAGCGGTTGCGCAGGGCAACGGCAACGGCGCGCTTGGCATCGGCCTGACCAATGATGTGACGATCCAGCTCGTGGACGATTTCTCTCGGGGTCATCTCGGACATGATGGTGTTCCTGTATCCGGGGCGGGCAGTGCCCACCCCTTGGGAAATTGGGTTTGGCTGGCGGCCTTATTTGGCGGCGTAGTCCAGCACTTCGATGGTGTGGTTGCCGTTGGTGAAGACGCAGATGTCGCCCGCAATCTTGAGGGACTTCTCGACAATGCTCCTGGCATCCAGCTCCGTGTTTTCCAGCAGGGCGATGGCGGCGGACTGGGCGAAGTTGCCGCCGCTGCCGATGGCGATGAGATCGTGCTCCGGCTGGACCACGTCACCGTTGCCGGTGATGATGAAGGATTTGTGTTCGTCGGCCACGGCCAGCAGCGCTTCAAGGCGGCGCAGGGCGCGATCGGTGCGCCAATCTTTGGCCAGCGCCACGGCGGCGCGCTCCAGATTACCCTGATGGGCCTGCAGTTTTGCTTCGAAACGCTCGAGCAGGGTGAAGGCGTCGGCAGTACCGCCAGCAAAACCTGCCAGCACCTTGCCGTTATAGAGACGATGAACCTTGCGGGCGTTGCCCTTCATGACGGTGTTGCCAAGAGAGACCTGGCCATCGCCACCGATGACGACCTGACCGTTGCGGCGAACTGAAACTATGGTAGTCACTTTACTTACCTCGCTTGAGCCGAATAACGGCCTGACTGTGCATGGCAAGAAAGATGGGGATGGCAAACGGGCTTTTCAACCCTGCCTTTGGTCGGGATAAACGGGGTAGCAAACAGGGGGGGGCGAGTGGCACCAAAAGAACAGGGCCGGGTGTTGCCACCCGGCCTTGCGTCATCGGTATGCGGATTACCCTTTCTTGGGAATGCAGCCGCTGATGCCGGAGCTCTGCAGCTTGCCGTTGGCCGCGTCGGCGGCCGCCTTGCCGTTGAAGGGGCCCACCATCACCTTGTAGACGGTGCCGTTGGCCGTGTTGACCACCTGCAGGCTGGAAGAGAGACCGGCGGTGAAGGCGATACGTGCCTTGAGCGACTCTGCGGAATCCTGCGAGCGCAGAGCCGCGCACTGCATCATATAGCGACTGCTGTCGGCGGCTGCGGTCTGGGCTGGTGGGGTAGCCGCTTTGGCCTTGGCTGCTTCGGCCCGCTCCCGCTCCAGCTCGGCACGGATCTCCCGCTCCATCCGTTCCCGTTCGGCCTGGCGAGCGATCACCTGTTCCCGAGCGCTGGCAACGGGCGCACCGTTGTCAGGCGTTGTCGCCGGATTGGTCTGATAGGGTTTGGACTGGCCGATGGGCGTCCCCGGTTGGGGAATGTCGGTCGGTACCGGTTGCGGCAGCTTTTCCGGTTGCAGGGTCATGGTATCTGCCGGTGGTGGCAGCACACCCGGCTGGGGCGGTGGCTCGATAACATCGACCTGCTTGTTCTCAAGCCGTTCGATGTAGCTCCACTTCTCCTGTGGCAACCCGTTGTTCTGTGGTTTTGGCTTGTTGGCCTTTACCTGCTCTTCGATGGTGGGGGTGTCGCTGCCCTTGCCATTGATCATGTAAAGGAAGCCACCAAAGCCTGCCAGCAGTGCCACGACCAGCAGCACTGGAATAACAGGAAAGCGGCGAGGGGCCGCTTTCTTGCTGTTTCGACCACCCGCCCGACGTCGCGGGCGGCTGCCGACATAATCCCGGGTTGCCATCTATTACATGCGCTCCAGGGTATGGATGCCCAGTACGCCGAGGCCCAGTTTCAGCACCTTGGCGGTGGCGGCGCACAGCAGCAGACGGCTCTGACGGGTTGCTTCGTCCACGCCATCCTTGTTGATCGGGCAGGCTTCATAGAAGGTCATGAAGTTGCCGGACAACTCGTACAGGTAGGTACAGAGCAGGTGCGGCATGCCTTTGTCGGCCACGCCGTTGACAGCGTCGGAGAACTGGATCAGCTTCTGGGCCAGCACCTCTTCTGCTTCCTCGTTCAGGGTCACATTGCCGGTCAGGGTAGCGGCATCGACGCCAGCCTTGCGGAAGATGGACTGGATACGGGTGTAGGCATACTGCAGGTAAGGGGCGGTGTTGCCTTCAAACGACAGCATCAGATCCCAGTCGAAGATGTAGTCGGTAGTGCGGTTCTTGGAGAGATCCGCATACTTGACCGCGCCCATGGCGATGGCGTTGACCACCTGGGCTTTCTCTTCGGCAGAGAGGTCGCTGTTGCGGCTCTCCAGCAGCGCAGCGGCGCGCTCTTCCGCTTCGTTCAGCAGATCAACCAGCTTGACGGTACCACCGGAGCGGGTCTTGTAGGGACGACCATCCTTGCCCAGCATCATGCCGAAGGCGTGGTGCTCGAGCGGCACGGATTCCGGCACATAACCCGCCTTGCGGGTGATGGTCCAGGCCTGCATCAGGTGCTGGTGCTGACGGGAGTCGATGAAGTACATGACACGGTCGGCGCCCAGGGTTTCATAACGGTATTTGGCACAGGCGATGTCGGTGGTGGTGTAGAGGAAACCGCCATCGCTCTTCTGGATGATGACACCCATGGCCTCGCCATCCTTGTTCTTGAACTCGTCCAGGAAGACAACGGTGGCGCCTTCGCTCTCGACCGCCAGCCCCTTGGCTTTCAGGTCGGCAACGATCTCCGGCAGCATGTCGTTGTACATGGACTCGCCCATGATGTCCTTGTTGGTCAGGGAGACATTCAGGCGGTCGTAGTTGATCTGGTTCTGTTCCATGGTCATGTCGACCAGCTTCTTCCACATGGTACGGCAGTACTCGTCGCCGCCCTGCAGCTTGACCACGTAGTTACGGGCACGCTCGGCGAAGGCTTCATCTTCGTCGTAGCAACGCTTGGCCTGGGTATAGAAGGCTTCCAGATCCTTGAGTGCCATGTCGCTGGCGTGTTCGTTGGACATCTTCTCCAGATAGGCGATCAGCATGCCGAACTGGGTGCCCCAGTCGCCGATGTGGTTGGCACGGATCACTTTGTGGCCGAGGAATTCCAGCGCGCGCGCAGCTACGTCACCGAGTACGGTGGAGCGGATGTGGTGCACCGCCATCTCTTTGGCCACGTTGGGGGCGGAGTAGTCCACCACCACGGTTTGTGGCGCGGGCAACCGTACGTTGGCGTTGGCAGAGGTCACCATGGCCTCGACCTGACCGGCCAGCCAGCGCTGGTCGAAGAAGAAGTTGATGAAGCCGGGACCGGCGATCTCGACCTTGGCGATCAGGTCGGAGGCAGGCAGGTGCTCGATGATGGCCGCTGCCAGCTCACGGGGATTCTTGCGGGCCGGTTTGGCCAGCAGCATGGCCAGGTTGGTAGCCAGGTCGCCGTGAGCTTTTTCCTTGCATCGGTCTACTTGCACGCGGGCTTCCAGGTCTGCCGGCAGGACGCCTGCTGACTTGAGATTGGCTACCGTTTGTTCAAGTAGATGATGAATATGCTCTTTCATAACTGACCACCAAGGTTGCGCGTCGAAAAATGACTGATATATAAGGGCGTGAATTTTACCCGCATCGGCCCGAGAAAACTATAGGGATGACCCGCCGCTCGCTGTCGGACGGATATTTCACTGCGTTTGGCGCCATATTCCAGAATATTGGGCGGAAATTACGGTGCTTATCCATTTCTACTGCATATCGAAGCGGCTTGTCCAGGCTATTTTCCCCTGATTGTTAAGGGTTTTTCCTTTCCCGATGACGGGAATGATCTCCTCCCTCTGGCCCGGCGTATCAACAGAGGTTCCCAACCGAGGAGTTTGCGATGCGACTGGCGCTGTTTCCCCTATCTGCCCACCTGCTGCCCGGCGGTGTCATGCCGCTGCGGATCTTCGAACCGAGATACCAGCGGATGATCGCCGAGGCGGGGGAGTCCGGCTTTGCCCTCTGCATGGTGGACCCTCGCCAGCCCGACGCCCTGCGCAACATGCTGCCCATCGCCACCCGGGTCACCATCATCGATTTCGACCGGCTGCCGGACGGCATGCTGGGGATCACGGTGCAGGGGGTGGAGCGGGTGCAGATAAAGGATCTGTGGCAGGAGCAGGATGGCCTGCGTATCGGCGAGGTGACGCCGCTGACGGCCTGGCCGCCCCGCCGGCTCCATCCTGATCAGCAACCACTGGTTGATGCGCTGCGGGAGGTGTTTGCCGATTATCCCGACTATGCCGCCCTCTATCCCGCGCCCCGCTGGGATGATGGCAACTGGGTGGCCCAGCGCTGGCTGGAGGTGCTGCCTATCCCCCCTGAACAGAAACAACTGCTGCTGGCCGCCGCCGACAATCAGCCCGCTATCGCCCTGCTCAAGGGAGTGCTGGTGGCCAGTCACTGATTTTTTCTGACCCGCTGATCCGCCAGCGCCGCAGCGCCGTACCAGTCATCACCACAGCATGTTCGACAGCACACCAAAGGGATGGCGCAATGGCATATACTGGCCAACCACACTCGACCATACGCAGGACCTCGCCCGTGATGGATAACCCGGATGGCGACCTCAAATCTCTGCTGATCAGGGTGGCAGAGCAGGCCGACAAGGCTGCTTTTGCCCGCCTGTTCCAACACTTTGCGCCGCGCATTCGCAGCTACGGCCTGCGCCACCTCGGCAGCGAAGCCAACGCCATGGAGCTGGTGCAGGAGACCATGCTGCTGGTATGGCAAAAGGCGCGCCTCTACCACCCCGACAAGGGAGCGCCGACTACCTGGATCTACACCGTGATGCGCAACCAGTGCTTCGACATGCTGCGTCGTCGTCGTGCCAGCAAGGAGGATCTCTGTGCCGAGGAGCTGTGGCCCGTGCTGGAGTTTCAGGCCGAAGAGGAGCATCTGAGCGGCGGGGAAGATGCGGTGCTGACCCGTCAGATGGCCCACTATCTGGGCATCCTGCCGGAGCCGCAACAGCAGGTGGTGCGCGGCATCTATCTGCAGGAGTTCTCCCAGCAGGAGCTGGCGGAGCGCCTTGGCGTGCCGCTCGGTACCATCAAGTCCCGCCTCCGGCTGGCGTTACAGAAATTGAAAGAGCAAGTGGAGCAAGGCCATGATTAAAGCCCATCCGACCGACCCTATGCTGCGCGCCTTCGCCGCCGACGAGCTGCCTCTGCCGCTGGCGGTGGGGCTCTCCGCCCACTGTGAACTCTGCCCCGATTGCGCTGCCCGACTGAAAACATTCGAAGAGGAGCTGGCGCAGCAATATCTTGCCTCGCCAGCAGAGCCCGAGCTGGCCCCCCGCGATGACGTGGCGCTGGACGCAGGGTTTGATGCCATGCTGGCGGATATTCTGGCCCAGCCGCTGGCAGAGCCCCTGTCCGAGCCAACACATGACCAGCCCCGAGCCCAGTCCGGCGAGCTGGAGGTGGCCGGCCACGCCTACCGCTTGCCACGGGTGTTGGCCCGCTATCGTTCGCCCAAGTGGCGCCATATCGGGGCCATTCGTCAGCAGAGTCTGCCGCTGGACGAGATGGGGGCCCGCGCCAGCCTGCTCCATATCGAGGCGGGTGGCCGCATCCCCGAGCACACCCATCAGGGCTATGAGCTGACCCTGCTGTTGGCGGGCACTATCGAGGATGGCGACACCCTTTACAAGGCGGGAGATTTTATCTGGCGCGATGCCAGCCACTCCCACAGTCCGCACACGCCGGATGGCTGCCTCTGCTACACGGTGCAGGATGCGCCGGTGCAGTTCACCAAGGGGCTGTCGCGGCTGCTGAACGGCATCAGCCAGCACCTCTACTGAGCTCAACCTCTTCATAGATTCGCCATAGAAAAAGGGACCAAGTTGGTCCCTTTTGTCATTTCATTGCTGGCTGCCGGTCAGGCGACAAACACCAGATAGACGGCGAATGCCACGACAAAGCGGTAGATGGCGAACGGGATAAAGTCGATGCGGCGGATCAATGTCAGGAAGGTCTTGATCGCAAACATCGCTACCACGAAGGCGGTGATAAAGCCCACTGCAAACATCGGGAAGTCGGCCATCGAGAGGAAATCGCGGCTCTTGTAGAGATCAAGCCCGCTGGCCGCCACCATCATGGGCACTGCCATGATGAAAGAGAACTCGGCGGCGGCGTGACGGCTGATCCCCATCAACATGCCACCACTGATGGTGGCGCCGGAGCGGGAGAAGCCGGGCCACAGGGCCAGACACTGGAACAGACCGATACCGAACGCCTGCTTGTAGCTGATGTCATCCAGGGTTTCGGCTGTGACGGTCGGGCGGAACTTCTCGGCGATGATCAGCAGGATGCCCCCCGCGACCAGCGCGTACATGACGGTCTGTGGACCAAACAGGTTGGCCTTGATCCAGCTGTGGATGGCCAGACCGACCACGATGGCGGGCAGCATGCCGAGGATGACATGCACCAGCGACAGGGTTGCGTGATCCCGGGACGGCTTCTGGCCGAAGTGGATGCCAATCAGGCCAAACAGGCGGCGCCAGAAGACGGCGACCACGGCGAGGATTGAGCCAAGCTGGATCACCACTTCGAAGGTGGCGGCCTTGGGCCCTTCAAAGCCCAGCAGATGGCCGACGATAATCATGTGGCCGGTGGAGGAGACGGGGAGGAACTCGGTCAGCCCCTCGACGACGCCCAGAATAAAGGCGACCAGCAGGCTATAAGTGTCAGTCATCGAACAGAATCCTTGCTACGTTGATGCAAAAACGCCCCGGAAGGCTCTCGGGGCGGCTTATCTTGCTCGAATGTTGCTGGCGCTGCTACGGAAAAATTGTGAAACCTTTAAGTCAGTCGCGGATAAAACGGTAGCGGGTCTGATGGTGATAGCGCTCGCCCGGCAGCAGCCAGGGGTTGCCCAGCTCGGGGCGATTGGGGCTGTCCGGCAGCTGTTGTGCCTCAAGACAGAAGCCGTCGTGATCCCGATGCGCCAGACCCTGGCGATTCGGGGTATTGGCCAGCCAGTTGCCGGTGTAGAACTGCAGCGAGGGCTGGTTGGTGTAGACCTCCATCGCCAGCTGGCGATCCCCCGAGACCACCCGCGCCGCCCACTCGGCGCTCGGCCCGTTGAGCACGAAGGCGTGGTCATACCCCTTGGCCTGTTGCTGCTGAGGATGGCTCAGCCAATCTTGTCCGATCAGGCGCTGGTGGCGCAGATCGAATGGCCCTTCCACCGGAGTGATGGCGAGCGGCAAACCGCTCGGATCGGTCGGCAGGAAGTGGTCGGCATTGATGCTGATGAGGTGGTCACGCACATCGCCGCCATCGGCTGACCCATCGAGATTGAAGTAGGTGTGGCTGGTGAGGCTGACCGGGGTCGCTGCATCTGTGCTGGCGACAAAATCGATCACCAGATCGCTCTGCTCCAGCCGATACTCCAGGGTGACCCGCAGGTTGCCGGGAAAGCCTTGATCCCCTGCTCGGGAGAGCAATGCCAGCTTGACCCGATCTGCCTCCAGCTCCTTGATCTGCCACTGCTGGCGATGAAAGCCTGCCTGCCCGCCATGCAGGCAGTGGGGGGGCTGATTGGCATCCAGCGGCCAGTGCTGGCCATCGCGTAGCAGCTCGGCGCCGCCAATGCGGTTGGCAAAGCGGCCCGCTACCGCACCCAGCCACACCTGCTGGGTGGGATAGGCATCGTCGGCACAGCCCAGTAGCACTTCACGCCGTTTGCCCACTACCGGCAGGGTGAGGGAGGTGAGGGTGGCACCGAAATTGAGGCCACGCAGGCGCAGCCCCTCCTCGTTTTCCAGCTCGAAAGGGATCATGGCGCTGCTCATAACTTGCCTGCACCTGTGTTGCCGATCCGGCAAATGTAGCCGTCGGCCTTCATCATAAATGGGCTCATAGTTTTCCTGCCCCCGCACTGGCGCGGCAGACGTAGCAGTCGGCCTTGAGGCCGGAGAGGGCCGGATACTCTGCCTCGACCGCGGCAATCACCTCGGCCACTTTCTCCGGGCGCAGCAGGGCGACCACGCAGCCGCCGAAGCCGCCGCCGGTCATCCGCACGCCGCCATTTGTGCCGATTTTAGCCTTGATGATCTCCA
The DNA here is from genome assembly GCF_049175515.1 of Aeromonas sp. 600479. NCBI lineage: Bacteria > Pseudomonadati > Pseudomonadota > Gammaproteobacteria > Aeromonadales > Aeromonadaceae > Aeromonas > Aeromonas sp. 600479. The sequence continues at coordinate 34,612 of NZ_JAAKVF010000020.1, read as the reverse complement.
CCAGACCGTCGATGGCGGGCACGGTGATCTCGAAGTCATCGCGCATGGCGGCGTGCGACTCGGCCATCAGTTCGCCGAGCCGTGTCAGATCGTGGCTCGCCAGTGCATCGGCGGCCGCCAGGGTGCGGGCATTTTCACCGACGATGTGACGGGCACGGCGGTAGCAGGCCTCATCCAGCCCGGCCTTGCCCGCTTCCAGTCCAGTCAGATCGAGGTCGCGCAGCGCCTTGACCCCGTAGTGACGGGCGGCGGCTTCGCACTGCTGGCGACGAGTGTTGTATTCGCTGTCCACCAGACCGCGGCGCACGTTGGAGTTGACGATCAGCACCGCCAGATCCGCCGGCATGGGGATGAGGCGGGTCTCCAGCGAGCGGCAGTCGAGCAGCAGGGCGTGGTCGGTTTTGCCGCTGGCGGATATCATCTGATCCATGATGCCGCAGTTGCAGCCGACGAACTTGTTCTCCGCCTGCTGACCGTTGAGGGCGATCTCCGCCTGGCTGATATCGAGCCCCAGCGCCTCTTTGAAGGCCTGACCGATGGCCACTTCCAGCGAAGCGGAGGAGGAGAGCCCCGCCCCCTGCGGCACGTTGCCGGAGACCACCAGATCGAGGCCGCGCAGAGCATAACCGCGCTCCTGCAGATACTTCACCACGCCGCGGATGTAGTCGCTCCAGCGTTGGCTGGGGTGGTGCTCGATGGGCTGATCGAGGTCGAACTGGTCGCGCTGGTTGTCGTAGTCGGCGGCGATCACCTGCACTTGTCGGTCATCGCGCAGACCGATGGCGACGCAGGTCTCGTAGTCGATGGCGCAGGGCAGTACGAAGCCGTCGTTGTAGTCGGTATGTTCACCGATGAGGTTGACGCGGCCGGGGGCGCGCACCAGCAGATCGGGCGCTTTGGCAAATTGCTCGGCAAAAACGGTGCTGACGCGTTGGCTCGGGGTCATAGGGCCTCCTCATTGGCGTGGCTGGTCTGGTTGTAGTGAATGGGGCTCAGCGCGCGCAGCCGCTCGGCGGCCTGCTCCGGAGTCAGGTCGCGCTGGGTTTCGGCCAGCATCTCGAAGCCGACCATGAATTTGCGCACGGTGGCGGAGCGCAGCAGGGGCGGATAGAAGTGGGCATGCAGTTGCCACGCCTCGGGGCAATCCGATTTGGGTGGTGCAAAGTGCCAGCCCATGGAGTAGGGGAAGCTGCACTCGAACAGGTTGTCGTAACGGCTGGTGAGCTCCTTGAGCGCCACCGCCAGATCCTGTTGCTGGGCCTGGGTCAGGTTGAGCATGGAGGGGACGTGCGCCTTGGGCAGCAGCAGGGTTTCGAACGGCCAGGCGGCCCAGAAGGGAACTACGGCGAGCCAGTGCTCGGTCTCCACCACAATGCGCGAGCGATCCGCCAGCTCCCGCTCCACATACTCCAGCAGCATGGGACGGCCATGCTCGGCCAGCCAGTCACGCTGGTGCTGCTCTTCGCGGGCGATCTCGTTGGGCAGGAAGTCGCTGCCCCAGATCTGGCCGTGGGGGTGCGGGTTGGAGCAGCCCATGACGGCGCCTTTGTTTTCAAATACCTGCACCCATTCCCACTGGGCTGACAGCTCGGCGACCTGATCCATCCAGGTGGTGATCACCCCCTCGATGGCGGGCAGCGGCAGCTCGGGCAGGGTCTTGCCGTGATCCGGCGAGAAGCAGATGACCCGGCTGGTGCCGCGGGCGGCTTCCAGTTTCAGCAGGGGATCGCTGGCGCTATCGGCGGCCGGAGTATCCTGCATCAGGGCGGCGAAGTCGTTGGTAAAGACGAAGGTGCCCTTGTAGTCGGGGTTGATGTCGCCAGTGACCCGGGTGTTGCCCGCGCAGAGGAAGCAGTCGGGATCATGGGCCTGTTTGGGGGCCTGACTCACCTTCTCCACCTGTCCCTGCCAGGGGCGTTTGGCCCGGTGGGGGGAGACCAGCACATACTGGCCGGTCAGCGGGTTGAAGCGGCGATGGGGATGATCGACGGGGTTGAACATCATCTCTCCTGAATAATGTATTGAAAAATAAGGTTGTCTATTAACAGGGAGCAGGCAGGCCTACTCCTCGTAACCGTTCGGATTGGCGGATTGCCAGCGCCAGCTGTCGGCACACATAGCGTCGATGTCGCGGGTCGCCTGCCAGCCCAGCTCACGCTCGGCCTTGGCCGGATCGGCCCAGCAGGCGGCGATGTCGCCAGGGCGGCGCGGTTCGATGCGAAATGGCAGCGGCTTGCCACAGGCAGCGGAGAAGGCGGCGACCAGCTGCAACACGCTCTGGCCCTTGCCGGTGCCCAGGTTGTAGGTGTGCACGCCACCCTTGCCGGCGCAGTGCTGCAGCGCCTTGACGTGCCCCTCGGCGAGATCCATCACGTGGATGTAGTCGCGCACACCGGTGCCGTCCGGGGTGGGGTAATCGTTTCCAAAGACAGACAAGCAGTCGCGACGGCCGATGGCGACCTGGGTGATATAGGGCATCAAATTGTTGGGGATGCCTTGGGGATCTTCCCCCATGGTGCCCGATTCGTGGGCGCCGACCGGATTGAAATAGCGCAGCAGGGTCATGCTCCAGTGCGGCTCGGCCAGCTGCAGATCCTCGAGGATCTCCTCGATAATCAGCTTGGATCGCCCGTAGGGGTTGGTGGCGCTGCGGGGGAAATCCTCGCGGATCGGCAGGCTGGCGGGATCGCCGTAGACGGTAGCTGATGAGCTGAACACCAGATTGTGCACGCCAGCCCGCTTCATCGCCTGTAGCAGGGTGAGGGTGCCGCTCAGGTTGTTCTCGTAGTAATCCAGTGGAATGCGGGTCGACTCGCCGACCGCCTTGAGGGCGGCAAAGTGGATCACAGCATCGATCTGCTGTTCGGCGAAGATCCGGTCCAGCAGAGCCCCATCGCGAATATCCCCTTGATAGAACAAGGGTTGCTGGCCGTTGATGGCGGCGACTCGGGCCAGCACGCTGCGCTTGCTGTTGCCGAGGTTGTCGACCACCACGGGATTCATGCCTGCCGCTTGCAGGGCCAGACAGGTGTGGCTGCCGATATATCCGCAACCGCCGGTGACCAGAACATTCATCTTGCTCTCCACTGAAAAAGTGTCTGGAAGCAGTCTAGCCGAGGGTGTGGCGACCAAACTGTGAGCTTGCTTGCAAAATGGTGTAAACGATTACACTGTTTTTGTGATTATCCTGACGGCAGATATTTATTTCGCCCCTGTTTTCAATGGGTTTGCTGGGTATAATGGCGCTCTATTGCACAGTGAAAGAAGTGAAAACAGCATGAGCACCATCAAGGATGTCGCCCGTTTGGCCAATGTGTCGGTGGCAACGGTTTCACGGGTGATGAACAACTCCCCCAAGGCCAGCGCCGTGTCTCGCGAAGTGGTGCAGAAGGCCATGGCCGAACTGGGCTACACCCCCAACGCCAACGCGCGGGCACTGGTCAGCCAGACTTGCGACACCATGGGGGTGGTGGTCGGTGACGTGGCCGATCCCTTCTTCGGTGCGCTGGTGAAGGGGGTCTCCGGCATCGCCGTCGAGCAGAACCTTCACCTGCTGATGGGTAACGGTTTTCACAAGGCGCGTCAGGAGCGTGAGGCGATCGAGCTGCTGATCGGCAAGCGCTGCGAGGCGCTGGTGGTGCACAGCAAGGCGCTGAGCGACGAGGAATTGTGCGATTACGCCATGCGGGTGCCCGGTATGGTGCTGATCAACCGCGATATTCCGGCCCTCAGGGGGCGCTGCATCGCCCTCAACAACCGGCTGGGTGCCGCCACGGCGACCCGTCATCTGATCGAGCTGGGCCACCGCCATATCGCCTTTATCAGCTCGGATCACGCCATCGAGGATGCCACCTTGCGTCTGCAAGGTTATCAGGATGGGCTGATGGAAGCGGGTCTGGCAGCCGATCCCGAGCTTATCGAGAGCGGCACGCCGAACGAGGAGGGAGGCGAGCGCGCCATGCTTAATCTGCTGGCCAAGGGGCTCAAGGTGACCGCTGTGGTTGCCTATAACGATGCCATGGCGGCGGGCGCCATCTCCGTGCTGGCGGACAACGGCCTGCGAGTGCCGGAGGAGGTCTCGGTGGTGGGCTTCGATGACATCATCTATGCCAGATATCTGCGCCCCAAGCTCTCCACCATGCGCTATCCCATCGAGCTGATGGCGGCCCAGGCGGCCAAGCTGGCCATTCAGCTGGCGGCGGGGGAGAGTGACGCGACCCAGAGCCGGATCTATACCCCCACCCTGATCAATCGCCACTCGGTTGCACCGGTTCGGGCCGGATAACCCCCTTTTACGGCCCTGTTCGGGGCCGTTTATTGCACAGTTATTGTTTTACCTATTTTTAATCATTTTTACTCCGCTTTACTTAACAAATTAAGTGTAATCGTTTACATCTGTGTGAGCGAGATCGCCGTTCCCTGCGTCATACTTCTCTAGACTGAATACGTTTTCCAATCAGCAGGGAGAGAGTGAATGCTCAGGGAGATAGTGGCGCGTCAGGATTGGCAGACTCAGGCCGTTACGTCGGTAAACCGGCTGGCTGCCCATACCCCCATGTTCAGCTGGCGCAGCGAAGCGGATGCCAGAGGTGATTTGGCCTCTTCCTCCCGTCTCTTGCTTGATGGCGAGTGGCGCTTCTCCTTCTTTGCCGCTCCCGAGCGGGTGCCCGAGAGCTGGTTGGCGCAGGATCTGGTGGATGCCTGCCCCATCACGGTGCCGGGCAACTGGCAGCTGGATGCCGCCTATCCGGCTGCGCGGCCGTTCACCGATGGCCCCATCTACACCAATATCAAGTACCCCTTTCCCTGCGATCCGCCGCGGGTACCGGCAGAGAACCCCACCGGTTGCTACTCCCGCGAGTTCGAACTGCCCGCCGACTGGCTTGCCAGCGGCCAGAGCCGGATCATCTTTGACGGGGTGAGCAGTGCCTTCTATCTCTTCTGCAACGGCCGCTGGGTCGGCTACTCCCAGGACAGCCGGCTGCCCGCCGAATTCGATCTGACTCATTATCTGCAAGCCGGTCGCAACCGGCTGGCGGTGCTGGTGCTGCGGTGGTCAGATGGCTCCTATCTGGAAGATCAGGATATGTGGTGGCTGTCGGGAATCTTCCGTTCCGTCACTTTGCTGCACAAACCAACCCGTCATCTGATGGATATCCGGATCACCCCCGAGCTGGATGCCTGCTATCGGGATGGCCGTCTCAAGATTGCACTGCAGGCGGCTAATGCGGTTGGTCTGTCGGTGGAGGCCAATCTCTATGACGGCGGTGAGCAGGTTGCGACCCAGCGCCAACCGATCGGCACCCAAGCCATTGACGAAAAAGGGGCTTACGACGATCGCGCCGAGCTGTGGCTCGATGTTGCAGCGCCGCGCAAGTGGAACGCCGAGACGCCCCATCTTTATCGCTTGACCCTGACCCTGCTGGACGAGCAGGGCGAGCCTATCGAGAGCGAAGCCTATGATGTGGGCTTTCGGACAGTGGAGATCCGTGGCGGCCTGCTGCGGGTCAACGGTCAGTCGCTGCTTATTCGCGGTGCCAACCGTCATGAACACCATCCCGCCAAGGGTTATGCCATCGATCGCGCCACCATGGAGCGGGATCTGCTGCTGATGAAGCGCCACAACTTCAATGCGGTGCGCTGCTCCCACTATCCCAACCACCCCGACTTCTATCGCCTCTGCGATCGGCTCGGTCTCTATGTGGTGGATGAGGCGAACCTGGAGACCCACGGCATGACCCCGATGGGTCGGCTGGCGCGGGATCCCGCCTGGAGCAACGCTTTTCTGGAGCGGGCGACCCGCATGGTGGCACGGGATTTCAACCACCCTTCCATCATCATCTGGTCGCTCGGCAACGAGTCGGGTTACGGCCCGGCCCACGATGCCATGTATGGCTGGATCAAGCGCAGCGACCCGAGCCGTCCGGTGCAGTACGAGGGGGGCGGGGCCGATACCCCGGCGACCGACATTATCTGTCCCATGTATGCCAGAACCCATCAGGACCAGCCTTTCCCGGCGGTGCCAAAGTGGGCGCTGGCCAAGTGGATCGGCCTGCCCGGCGAGCACCGGCCGTTGATCCTCTGCGAATATGCCCACGCCATGGGCAACAGTCTGGGGGGCTACGCCCACTACTGGCAGGCGTTTCGCGATCATCCACGCCTGCAAGGCGGGTTTGTCTGGGATTGGGTCGATCAGGGGCTCGACAAATACACCGTCGATGGTCGCCACTACTGGGGCTACGGCGGCGACTTCGGTGATGTGCAAAACGATCGCCAGTTCTGCTGCAACGGTCTGCTGTTCCCGGATCGCACCCCCCATCCCACCCTGTTCGAGGCAAAACGTGCCCAGCAGCCGTTCCGCTTCACTCTGCTTGAGCACACCCCGCTGCGGGTGCGGATCGAGAGTGAATACCTGTTCCGCTCCACCGACAACGAGCGGCTTTGCTGGCAGCTGTGCGAGAACGGCCATGTGCAGCAGCAGGGGGAGTTCTCCCTTGAGCTGGCGCCACAGGGAGTGGTCGAGTTGACACTGAGCGAGACACTGCCCGCCTTTGCGGCAGGCTCACTGGCCTGGCTCGATCTTGCCATCGTTCAGCCACAGGCCACCCTCTGGTCGCAGGTGGATCACAAGGTCGCCCGTCAGCAGTTCACCCTGCCGACCCCCCTTGTTCTGCCAGCGCCGGTCGCTGCCGCCACCCTGAGCGAGCAGCCGGATGGCTGGCGGATCACCGCCGCAAACAGCCAGTGGTGGCTCGACAAGCTGAGCGGCCGCATCACCAGCTGGCAAAAGTCGGGGCAGGAGCAGTTGCTGGCGCCGATCATGGATCACTTCTACCGGGCGCCGCTCGACAACGACATTGGCACCAGCGAAGCGGATCACGCCGACCCCAACTCCTGGATTGCTCGCTGGCAGATGTGTGGTCTCGGTCAGTGGCAGCACCGCTGTCTGGGGATCGCGGTCGCCGGAGCGGATATCCGGGTCAGTCATGGCTACTTCCATCACGATGAGCTGCTGCTGGTGAGTCACTGGCATCATCGCTTTACCGACGATGGCGCCATGAGCCTGGAGATAGAGACCGAGCTGGCGCAGGTGCTGCCTTCGCTGCCGCGGATCGGTCTGCTGCTTCATCTGGCCGAGTTACCGGCGCGAGCAGAATGGCTGGGGCGTGGGCCGCACGAGAACTATCCGGATCGCCTGCTGGGCGCCGATCTCGGTCGCTGGAGCCTGCCGCTGGAGGCCATGCATACCCCTTACATCTTCCCGAGCGACAACGGCTTGCGCTGCGATACCCGCCAGTTGCAGTTGGGCAGCACGACGGTGAGCGGCAGCTTCCATTTCAGTGCCAGCCGCTTCAGTCAGCAACAGCTGGCCGCTGCTCGTCACCAGAGCGATCTGGTGGCCGAAGAGGGGCTGTGGGTCTGTCTCGATGGCGCCCACATGGGAGTGGGCGGTGATGACTCCTGGAGCCAGAGCGTGCGTCCCGAGTATCAACTGCTCGAGCATCGTTACCGTTGGGGCTGCACCCTTCGTTGAGCCATTTTGACAACAGGCCAGTAACGACTAGCCTCAATGCTGTGGAAATGATTGAGTCTCAAAACTGATTTTTATTCATATGCATTTGAAAAATAAAAACAAAGTTTCAATGTAACAGAGTGTAATCGTTTTCATTTTGTCGTCATGATCACAGAAGAAATGACAACAAACTGATTACATTGATTGGCGCTTGCTCAATTGCTCGCCACCCTACAACACAGATAGACACATCGGAGCACACATAATGAAAAAACTGACCACAGTTGCCGCCCTGCTGATGGGCATGATGGCTGGAGCCAATGCCCAGGCTGATACCCGTATCGGGGTGACCGTTTACAAATATGACGACAACTTCATGGCGGTCGTGCGCAAGGCCATCGAAAAGGAGGCTGCAGCCACTCCGGGGGTGGAGCTGCTGATGAACGACTCCCAGAACGACCAGTCCAAGCAGAACGACCAGATCGATGTGCTGCTGGCCAAAGGGGTGAAGGCGCTGGCCATCAACCTGGTTGACCCGGCGGCGGCGCCGGTGGTGATTGAGAAAGCCCGTGGTGAAGATATCCCGGTTGTCTTCTACAACAAGGAGCCGAGCGCTACCGATCTGGCCAGCTACGACAAGGCTTACTACGTGGGTACCGACTCCAAGGAGTCAGGGATCATCCAGGGTCAACTGATTGCCAAACACTGGAAAGCCCATCCGGAGTGGGATCTGAACAAGGATGGCGTGATCCAGTTTGTGTTGCTGAAAGGGGAGCCGGGCCATCCAGATGCCGAAGCACGTACCTCCTACGTGATCAAGACCCTGAACGACGGTGGCGTCAAGACTGAGCAGCTGCACATGGATACCGGTATGTGGGATACCGCCATGGCGAAAGACAAGATGGATGCCTGGATCTCCGGCCCCAATGCCAACAAGATCGAAGTGGTCATCGCCAACAACGACGGCATGGCAATGGGCGCAGTCGAATCACTGAAAGCCCAGGGCAAGACCGCCATTCCGGTGTTCGGCGTCGATGCGCTGCCGGAAGCGCTGGCCATGGTCAAGAGTGGTGCCATGGCGGGTACCGTGCTGAACGATGCGGCCAACCAGGCCAAAGCTACCTTCGAGCTGACCAAGAACCTGGCTGAAGGCAAACCGGCCGGTGAAGGCACCAAGTGGAATATCGTCGACAAGGTAGTACGTGTTGCCTACGTCGGTGTGGATAAAGACAACCTGTCCCAATTCGAGTAATTCCCTCCTCCAGGGCAAGGGAGATCCCCTTGCCCTTTTTTCAACCAGATGTGATGGCTGATATGACAACACAGCAACAATCAGAATGGCTGTTGGAGATGATTGACGTCAGTAAGAGCTTTCCCGGCGTCAAGGCACTCGATAATGTCAATTTACGGGTCCGTCCTCATTCTGTGCATGCGTTGATGGGCGAGAACGGAGCGGGAAAATCCACACTGCTCAAGTGCCTGTTCGGCATTTACGAGAAGGATCAGGGCAAGATCTTCTTCAAGGGGCAGGAGATCAACTTCACCTCCTCCAAAGAGGCGCTGGAGAATGGCGTCTCCATGGTGCATCAGGAGCTCAACCTGGTGCTGCAGCGTACCGTGATGGACAACATGTGGCTCGGCCGCTACCCCACCAAGGGGTGGTTTATCGACCACGGCAAGATGTATGACGACACCAAGCGCATCTTCGATGAGCTGGATATCGACATCGACCCCAAGGTCAAGGTCGCGACCCTGTCGGTCTCCCAGATGCAGATGATCGAGATCGCCAAGGCGTTCTCCTACGATGCCAAGATCGTCATCATGGACGAACCCACCTCCTCCCTGACCGAGAAAGAGGTGAACCACCTCTTCAAAATCATCAACAAGTTGAAGGAGAAGGGGTGCGGCATCGTCTACATCTCTCACAAGATGGAGGAGATCTTCCAGCTCTGTGATGAGATCACCATATTGCGGGATGGCCAGTGGGTGGCAACCCAGCCGCTCAAGGGCATGACCATGGATCAGATCATCGGCATGATGGTCGGCCGTGAACTGACCCAGCGTTTCCCGGAAAAAACCAACCAGCCGAAAGAGGTGATCCTCGAGATCGAACACCTGACGGCGAAAAACCAGCCCTCCATTCAGGATGTGACCTTCAACCTGCACAAGGGGGAGATCCTCGGTATCGCCGGACTGGTGGGGGCCAAGCGCACCGACATCGTCGAGACCCTGTTCGGTATTCGCGATCGCAGCCAGGGCAGCATCAAGCTGCACGGCAAAGAGGTAGCCAACCACAACGCCCACGAAGCGATTCGCAACGGCTTTGCGCTGGTGACGGAAGAGCGCCGATCCACCGGTATCTATTCCCGGCTCGATATCGCCTTCAACTCCCTGATCGCCAACATGGACAGCTACAAGGGCTCCATGGGGCTGCTCAGCGACAACAAGATGAAGAGCGATACCCAGTGGGTGATTGACTCCATGCGGGTCAAGACGCCGACCCAGCAGACCCAGATCGGTTCCCTCTCCGGGGGTAACCAGCAGAAGGTGATCATCGGTCGCTGGCTGCTGACCCAGCCGGAGATCCTGATGCTCGACGAGCCCACCCGCGGCATAGACGTCGGGGCCAAGTTCGAGATCTACCAGCTCATCCTGGAGCTGGCGAAGAAGGACAAGGGGATCATCATCATCTCGTCAGAGATGCCGGAATTGCTGGGGATCACCGACCGCATCATGGTGATGAGCAACGGCCGGGTCGCCGGGATCGTCAATACCAAAGAAACTGACCAGAGCGAGATACTGCGCCTGGCATCTCTGTACCTCTAGAGACAGGAAGACATTTATGGAGTCGGCTAAAAATTTCAATCTGATGCAGGCGCTCAAGGAAAACGCCATCTATCTGGTGCTGCTGGTGCTGCTCATGGTCATCGTGATCCAGGAGCCCTCCTTCCTGAGCCTCACCAACTTCAGCAACATCCTGACCCAGTCCTCGGTGCGGGTCATCATTGCGCTAGGGGTGGCGGGCATCATCATCACCCAGGGTACGGATCTCTCGGCCGGTCGTCAGGTCGGTCTGGCGGCACTCATCGCGGCCACCATGCTGCAGGCGCTGACCAACGTCAACAAGGTGTTCCCGACGCTGGGGGAGGTGCCCATTCCGGCGGTGATCCTGCTGGTGTGTGTGGTGGGGGCGCTGATCGGTCTGGTCAACGGTCTGATCGTGGCCTACCTGAACGTCACCCCGTTCATTACTACCCTGGGCACCATGATCATCGTCTACGGTATCAACTCCCTCTACTTTGACTCGGTAGGGGCGTCGCCGGTGGCCGGGTTTGACCCCCGCTTCTCCAGCTTTGCCCAAGGGTTTATCCGGATAGGAGGATTCAAGCTATCCTATCTCACCTTCTATGCGGCCATCGCCAGCGTCTTTGTCTGGGTACTGTGGAACAAGACTCGCTTTGGCAAGAACATCTTCGCTATCGGTGGCAACCCCGAGGCGGCCAAGGTCTCCGGTGTCAACGTAGCCGTCAATCTGGTGATGATCTATGCGCTGGCGGGGGTCTTCTACGCCTTCGGCGGCATGCTGGAAGCGGGCCGGATCGGCAGTGCCACCAACAACCTGGGCTTCATGTACGAGCTGGATGCTATCGCAGCGTGCGTGGTGGGTGGCGTGTCGTTTGCTGGCGGGGTGGGAACGGTTGCGGGTGTGATCACCGGCGTACTCATTTTCACTCTGATCAACTATGGTTTGACCTATATCGGGGTCAGCCCTTACTGGCAGTTCATCATCAAGGGCGGCATCATCATTCTGGCGGTGGCATTGGATTCCATGAAGTACGCCAAGAAGAAATAACGATTGGCAGAGAGGGTTGGCGTTGCCAGCCCTCTCTTCTGGAGGGAACCCATGCCATTCAAGGTCAAGATTTACCTCTTGCTGCTACTGGCCATTCTGGTCACCATCGGCACCGCCGGGCTCAGCGTCAACCACTTCATCAGTGGCTACATTCGCACTCAAGCCACCCACAACATCAACGAACAGATCACTCTGGTCAAAGAGAAGCTGGCCAGCGACATCAATCAGAAAATCCTGCTGGCCGCCAACCTCAACTTCGGGGTGACCAACGTCAAGAAGACCCTGCAAGAGACCGGCTTTCACAACATCGTCAAAGTGATCGGCGACATGGCATTCGACGTGAGCGGCGTCATCAACGACAGCGCCAGGGTCGATGCCCTGCGCAAGCTGATCCCCGCAGCCAACAACCAGATTACCGTCAGCCCGCTGCAACAGGTGGATGGCAAGCCGGTTATCACCATTCTGGTGCCGCGCGGCGCCGATTCCGCCTATCTCTACTACCTCGACATGAGCGAGTTCAAGAGCCTGCTGGCGAAGATGAGTGGCGAGGGGCGCTACTTCTCGCTGGCCGACAGTCAGGGCAACAGCCTATATGACAGCAAGCCGCAAGGGGAGAGCGAAGCGCGTCCCAACCAGCTGGATATTCGCGGTAACAGCTGGACGCTGACCGGCTACATCGATCTTGACTATATCCGTGCCATGACCCGGTCACTCAACGGCCAGATCATCATGGCGCTGTTTGGTGTGGCGATAGTGGTGATGGTGCTGGCAATGCTGGCACTCAACGTGGCTTATAGACCCATTGTTTCGTTACGGGATCTGGTGCTGGAGCTCTCTCGCGGCAGCGGCGATCTCACCTGCCGGTTGGCGGTGACCAGCAAGGATGACCTGGGCCAGATCTCGGCCGGGATCAACCGTTTTATCGAACGGTTGCAGGAGATGATGGGGGAGGTGCAACAGGCGAGCGGCCAGCTCAACAGCGGCATCGAGGGGCTGGCCAGCCAGACCGGCGCCGCCCAGTCCCTATTGGCGGACCACGTGCGCGAGACCGAGCAGGTGGTGACCGCCATCAATGAGATGAGTCGCACCGCGGTCTCCGTTTCTGAAAGTGCGGCCAGCACCGCCCAGCTCACCGGCCAGAGCCAGCAGCTGGCGAGCCAGTCCCGCCAGGTGGTGGATCAGGCCATGACCAGCGTGATGGCTCTGGTGGACGAAGTGGAAGCCACTGCCCGCTCCATCGAAGCCATGCAGCAGGATGTGCAGCAGATTGGCTCCGTGCTGGGGGTGATTGGCAGTATTGCCGAACAAACCAACCTGCTGGCCCTCAACGCCGCTATCGAGGCGGCTCGCGCCGGGGAACAGGGTCGTGGCTTTGCGGTGGTGGCGGATGAGGTACGCTCGCTTGCGGCCCGTACCCAGAAGAGCACTGCAGAGATCCAGACCATGCTGGCCAGCCTGCAGCGGGGCACCCGGACTGTGGTGGAGGCCATGGGCAACACCAAGCAGAGCTGTCAGGGGGCTGCCGAGAACACCACTAAAGTCAACGAGTCGCTGGATCTGATGGCGGGGGAAGTGGTGGAGATCAACGATCTCATCAGCCATATCGCCACGGCAGCGGAGCAGCAGAGTGCGGTTGCTGAAGAGATCAATCGCAACATGAGTGCCATTGCCGAAGTGATCCGCCAGCTGACCCACAATGGCGAAGCGACGGTTGCCAGTTCCGCCGCGATGCAGCAAACCTACGACCGGCTGCGGGAGATCGTGGGCCACTTCCGACTGGAGTGAGACCTGTGCTCAGTCAATAACAAAACAGGGCCATCCGGCCCTGTTGTTGTTTTCCTGTCTGCCTTAATCAATCGGCCTTGCGACGCAGATAGACCCCGGCTTCCATGTGATGGGTCCAGGGGAACTGGTCGAACAGGGCGAAACGGGCGATCTCGTGGGTCTCGCCCAGCACGGTCATGTTGGCCTGCAGGGTTTCGGGGTTGCAGGAGATGTAGAGGATGTTGTCGTACTCCTGTACCAGCTTGACGGTCGCATCGTCGAGACCGGCGCGGGGCGGGTCGACGAAGATGGTGTTGCACTGGTAGCTCTTGAGATCGACCCCCTTGAGGCGGTTGAACTCCCGCTCGCCACGCATCGCCATGGTGAACTCCTCGGCCGACATGCGCAGGATAATCAGGTTGTCGACGCCGTTGGCGGCGATGTTGAACTGGGCGGAGTCGACGCTCGGCTTGGCGATTTCGGTCGCCAGCACCTTGCGGAAGTTCTGCGCCAGCGCGATGGAAAAGTTGCCGTTGCCGCAGTAGAGCTCCAGCAGGTCCCCTTCGCTCCCCTTGGTCACATCCAGCGCCCAGGCCAGCATCTGCTCGTTGATGGTGGCGTTGGGCTGGGTGAAGCTGTTCTCCACCTGCTTGTAGATGAGCTGGCGACCCGCCACGTTGAGCTGTTCGATGACGAAGTCATCCCCCAGACAAATCTTCTGTTTGTGGGCGCGGCCAATCAGCTGCAGTTCGAACCCTTTGGCGCGCAGATCGGCCTGCAGCGCCTCGGCGGCTTGTTGCCATTCGGCCTCCAGCTTGCGGTGATAGAGCAGGCTGACAATGATCTGGCCGGACTGGGTGGAGAGGTAGTCGATCTGGAACAGCTTGCGGCGCAGCACTGGGTGCGGGCGCAGCCCCTCCAGCAGCAGCGGCATCAACTGGTTGATGAGGCGGCTGGCGGTAGGGAAGTGGTCTATCTTGATGATCTCTTTGGTCGCCGGGGCATACATGCAGTGGAAGAGGTCATCCCCTTCGTGCCAGATGCGAAATTCGGCGCGCATCCGGTAGTACTCTGCCGGTGAGCTGTGCACTTCCAGCACTGGAAGGGTGAAGCCGGCAAACAGCCCGGTGAGGCGAGCGCGCTTTTCGTCGAGTTGGGCCTGATAATCGGCAGGAGTTCGAGGCGCCGGAGCGTTCGCGGAAGGCTGTTGGGACTGGGTCATAAATACCTCACATGCACACCGGCCGGGCCGGGTCGAAATCGGGGGAAGGCAACAGGCCACCCAAAGGGGCCCGATTTTAAAAGCCAGCGGCAGATTGTCCAGTATTTTGTGGTCAAGAAGTGTTCAGTCAGGCCGATAGCTGATCTACAGGCATGGTGGGAGGACACATTATGCAGATCGAAGGCGTGGGCGCAGCCCAACCCAAGGGAGTGGGTGTTTCTCCCAAATCGCCCCAACAGGCGGAGCCGAAACAGGTCAAGAGCGAGGAAGAGGTCTCCTTGCACAAGCCGCCCAAGTGGGCGCAGGTGCTGATCCAGCAGGCGCTGCAGTTTTCGCTGGAGATTAACGGCCAGGGCTATCAGGCTCCCAAAATGAAGGAGCCCGAAGAGATCACTCCGGAGACCCTGTTCGACTTCCAGTCGGTGGCGGACAACGTGTTGCAGTTCGTGACCGGGCGGCTTGGTGCCGCGCGGGCCGATGGTAAATCCGATGACGACCTGACCGGGATGATGGAACAGGCCCGCAAGGGGATCGACAAGGGCTTTGGCGAGGCAAAAAAACAGCTCGGCAAGTGGGCGACCGACAACGAAGATATCAAGACCGGTATCGATCAGAGCTACAAGCTGATCCAGAAGGGGCTCGAGGAGTTCGAGAAGGAGTTCTTCGGCAAGGTCTCCCCGACCGACATGGGGCAGGCCGAGATGGCCAGCCGCCAGCAGGGCTATCTGGAAATCCAGACCAAGGATGGCGACAAGGTGGTGCTGCGCTTCAACGACAGCTGGCAGACCAAGTCCCAGAAGGATGAGAGCGGCAGTCAGTTCAGCCTCAAATCGAGTCAGAGCTTCAGCTTCTCACTGGAGGGGGATCTCAACAGCGACGAGATGGAGTCCATCGGTAAGCTGGTCAAGGGGATCGACGAGCTGGCGGGGAACTTCTTCTCCGGCAACTTCGAGGATCTGCTGGATAAGGCGAATGAACTGAAGCTGGACGATAGTCAGCTGGCCTCCTATTCCCTCAAACTCAAGCAGAGCGTCAAGTTGAGCCAGACCTATCAGGGGGCCAGCTCCCTGCAGGATCTGCTCAAGCCGTTTGCCGACTATCTGCCCAAGCTGGATCAGGTACAGAAGCAGGCAGATACCTTGCTGCCGGAGTCCCAGCAACAGGCGCTGACCCCGGCAGTGCTGGCCGCTCGCGGTCAGAGCGATCCGGCACAGATCAGCAGCTTCACCAACTTCAACCAGCGCATGCTGGAGGCGCTGCGGATGATCGGCCAGTTCCAGCCGTCCACCGAGCCCGCCAGTAAGAACGCCTGAGCCACAGCGCGTAACGCAAGTAATGAGCTGCCGTTTGCCAGCCCTTCCCGGGGCTGGCAAACTGGCCTTTTCTCCAATCCGGTTGCCCCATGAACCCCAAGAAGCCAAGAGACAAGCGCGAGCTCTGCTACCCCTTTATCTTTGAAAGCTCGCTCAAATGTGATTTTGAAATCGCCACCGACGAGCTCTGTTGTCAGGTTGGGGCCGTGCTGTCACACCTTGCGCCGGATGCGGATACCCGGCCCGTGATGGCGGATCTCGCGGCGTTGCAGCGGCTTATCTACAACCTCAACGGCTCGGTACGCGGCAAGCTGGGGATCTTCGAGGCAGACCTTGAGTGGCTCAAGGCCCGTTATGACTACTACAACGAGGCAAGTCGCGGTAGCGTCACCGGTTTTGTGCTGCCACAGGGGCCGCAGCCCATCCCCACCCTCCATCTTTGCCGCTGTGGCAGCAAGAAGGTGGTGCGGCTGCTGGTGCGGCTGGAAGAGAGCGAGGTGGCCTTCGATCCCATTCTCTATCGCTTCGCTAACCTGCTGGCCAACTTCTTCTTCGTGCTCACCGTCTACCTCAAGCAGCGCTGGCAGGTGCCGGAAGTACCCTACGTCAGCATCAATTACTGATGTCGGCAGGCAAAGAGCCAAACGCCATGGTGGATTGAACGGAATAAAAAACCGGAGCCTTGGGCTCCGGTTTTGTTTTTCAGCGCGTAAGTTGTTCGCTCAGCTGGAGATCAGTACCCGGGCCGAGTTGGCCGGGATGGTGAGCTGCAATTCGCCTTGTACTACTTCGAACTTTTCGCCGTTGAAGGCGTCTGTGAAGCGGCTGGCCGGGCTTGCGGTCTGCCACAGGGGCAGGCTGATGGTGCGCGGCTCGCTCGGGTGACGGTTGCAGGCCACCACCACCTGATCGCTTTGCAGGGTACGGGCGAACACATAGCTGTGGGGCCCGGCGTAGAGGGTCTGGATATCGCCACGGCGCAGGGAGGGGCGCTGGCGGCGGATCTGGATCAGCCGACGATAGTGGTCGTGCAGCACGTGATCCCAGTCTGTGGTATCCCACGGGAAGCAGCGGCGGCAGTCCGGGTCGTTGCCGCCGGATAGCCCCACTTCATCGCCGTAGTAGATGGAGGGTACACCGATATAGGTGAGCAGCAGGGTGGCGGCGAGACGCATCCGCTGCTTGTCCTCTCCCAGCAGATGGAGGAAACGGGCGGTATCGTGGCTGTCCAGCAGGTTGAACTGGGCCAGCTGGTTCTTGAACGGGATGTGGGCCCGCGCCAGCTTGAGCCAGCGATCCAGCTCTTCGGCGCTGATCTTGATGGGGTGGTAGGCGATATCTTTGCCGGCCAGGAAGGCGCGGACCGGATGGGCGAAGCCGTAGTAGTTCATGGCGCCGTCCTCCTGATCCCCCTGTAGCCACTGGCTCGCCTCGAAGAAGTGCTCGCCCAGCACGTAGGCGTCCGGGTTCTCCTGCTTCACCGCGCCGCGAATGGCGCGCACGTGGCCGCTGTTGCCCTCGGCGGTGCCGCGCTCCCCCAGCATGTGGATGACGTCAAAGCGCCAGCCGTCGATCTGGTAGGGGGCGCGCATCCAGTAGCGAAGGATGGCATCGTCAGCCCGATAGACGGCGTCCTGCACCTTCTCGCAGGAGAAATCGAGCTTGGGCAGGCTGCGAATGCCCTTCCAGCTGACGTAATCCCCTTCTTTATCAAAGGTGTAGAAGCTGCGCCACGGGGAGTCCGGGTTGCTGTTGGCCCCCAGCGGCGGACAGAACCAGGGGTGTTCGGTTGAGGTGTGGTTGACCACCGCATCGAGAATGATCTTCATGCCACGCTGGTGCAGATTGCGGGTCAGCTCGGCGAACTGTTCGTTGCTGCCGAGATGGGCATCCACCTTGAAGTAGTTCTGGGTGTCGTACTTGTGGTTGCTCGGTGAATCGAAGATGGGGTTGAGGTAGAGCGCCGTCACCCCGAGGGATTGCAGGTAGTGCAGCTTGGCATCGATCCCCGCCAGATCCCCACCATAGAATTCGCAGGCGCCGTGGCCCTCTTCGTGACGGCTGACCGGCTCGCCCCACGCCTTGCTGATCACAGCCTTGCCACGGTACTCGTACTCGTGATGCTTGACGCTGAGGGACGGATCACCGTTGCAGAAGCGGTCGGGAAAGATCTGGTAGAACACCTGATCCTGCACCCAGGCCGGTGGCTGGTGCAGGCTGTTGAAGCGAAAATGCTGCTCCCGTGGCGGCATGGATGCGCTGACACCCGCCCCGTGCAGCCACCACTGTTCCTCGTCGGTGAGGCACTTGAAGCTGTAGAGGTGGATATCCTGTCCTTTACTGAGCGGCAGTGTTCCTTGCCACACCTGTAGCCGGTCGCGAGTCGAGATCGCCGTCATCGGGATCAGGTACTCCTCGTTATCCGGCTCGTGGCGCAGCCACACCTCTCGGATTGGCGCATCCAGCTCGCTAAAGAGGGTCAATTGCAGTGCGTCGGCGCTCTCTTTGAACCAGGGCGCCACCTGGGGATGAAACAGAAACGGATGGGTCATGATGCTTATTGAGTCAGAAGGTCGGCAAGGGCATTACCCTGTTCATGCAGTGTTTCGAGCTGGCCTGCCAGCGACTTGGGATCCAGTCCCAACTGGTCGGCGAGCGGTTTTGGGAAGCGGGCGATGATGGCCTGGGCAGGCACGCCCGCGTTCCAGGCGAAGGAGATAAAGACCGCCAGACGGATCAGCACCGCCTCCTTGCTGACCGGATCGTGGGAGAGCGGGTCAAGCTGCTGGGAGATGGCATCGACGAAGGCCTCGGAGAGGTTCCAGCGCCGCGCCAGCTCGGCACCAAGCTGGGCATAGTCATAGCCCAGCATCTCCCGCTGGGCCTCGACCCGGCTGCTACCGTTCTGGATCGCCATGTTGATGAGCTCGGCCTCTTCCGGCAATGTGCTCTGGATAAGCAGCTCGCCGATGTTGTGGATCAACGCGCAGGTGAAGGCGGTCTCGGGGTCGAGCACCTTGGCCTCTTGGGCCAGGGTTCGGGCTATGGTGGCGACCTGAAAGGTCTCGGTCCAGAACTTGTTCTTGTCGAAGCTGGGCGGGGCCTTGAAGGTGCCGATGATGCCGGAGGCGACCACCACGGAGCGAAGCCGGTTGAAGCCGAGCCGGATCACCGCCTGTTCGATGGAGGTCACTTCGTTGCCCCGGCGCAGGGCGGCGGAGTTGGCCATTCGCAGCACCTTGACGCTGATCACCTGATCCATGGCGATCTTGGCCGCAATCTCGTCGATGCGGGCATTCTCGTCGTTGAAGCTCTGCATCAACTCGTGCAGCAGCTTGGGAATAGTGGGAAGTTGTTTGATCTTGTCAAACAGGCGATCCATCGACATGGCTGAGGCAGCCTCCATTGCGAACTCTGCCTCATATTGTGCCACAGCCGGACAACATGTTCCTGTTTGTGATGCGGCTTTGTGAGCGCTAGAACACCCAGTCGCGCAAGGTGTATTCCAAACGGTGCTGTTTGCCTTGCAGGGTCAGGCTCTGGCTGGTGCCGCTCAAGGTCGCCCCCTCGGTAAGGGTGGTCAGTACGGCCTGTTCTATGGTGTCCAGCGGCGGCATACAGGCCATTTCAGTACTGCCCAGACTGGTGACCCACAGCTTGTCATCTTCCAGATGGCCCTGACCGAAGTAGCGGTTGCAGCCAGCGATGCCGTTGACGGTGAAGTGTTCGCCGACCTCGAAATCGGGGGGATTGTCGCGGGGGGCCTCGATCGGTTCGCCATCCAGTTTGCTCAGAACCCAGTGGTGGTGTTGCAGATCTTGCTGAACAAAGGCGGTCGAGCTGCAGCCAGCGAGCAGTAACAGGGGGATCAGCAACAAAAAGGGCAATCTGGGCATGAGGGGGGCTCCGGTTGGGGGAGCGTCAAGAATACCCTTTTTGGGCAGTCGGGAGCAGGGCGGGGGAGGGGGCGACCGACCGCTTCTGTCGCCCTTTGTCCCGCACGACTGTCGCTTAATGGCAACACCTTGGTGATGTTGCCATCGATTTACGCGATCTCAGGGCTCAGTTGGCAAACAACCGCTCGGCATAACGGGCAAGACCCGCGGCCACCGAGCCGAAGTCATCGCCACCCTCAAGCGGGATGGTCGGCAGCTTCTGGCGGATAAAGCTGGCGATCAGCGGCGAGCGGGCGCTACCGCCGGTGACGAAGATGCGATCCGGCTGCACACCGGCGGCGGCAATCGCTTCGTCCATCAGCTCGCCAATCTTCTCCAGCAGCAGGGCCGAGGCGTTGGCCAGCTGTTCGCGGGTCAGCTCAGCTTCCAGCCCTTTTTCCAGCTCGGCCAGCGACTGGCGATTGAGTTCCTGCTCCGAGAGGGCGATCTTGCCCTGCTCGGCACGCCACACCAGCTGGTGGCTCAGCTTGTGGGCCCGCAGGTTGGCCAGACGCCCCAGCTTGCTGCCGGGTTGGCTGTCGAGCTGCAGATCCTGCAGCTGGCGGGCGGTGTCGAGGCTGTAGAAACGGCTCTGGGCGCTGACGTCGTTGATGGCTGCCGCATCCCAGAACAGCGGGTGGGGCAGCGGCTTGCCGGTCTTGAGGGTTTCGTGCATGCCGAGCAGCGGCATCATCCCCTCCACCGTCAGGCGGATATCGAAGTCGTTGCCGCCGATCCGCTGGCCGCTGTGGCCGAGCAAATCGCCGCTGCGATCCAGCTGATCGCGGTAGCTGGGGCCCATTCGCAGCATGGAGCAGTCGGTGGTACCGCCGCCGATATCCACCACCAGTACCACTGCGTCTTCGGTGAGGCGAGCTTCGAACTCAAACCCGGCGGCCACCGGTTCATAGAGGAACTCCACTTGCTCGAAACCGGCCAGACGGGCCGCCTCGGTCAGGATGGCGATAGCTTGCTGGTTGCTCTCCTCCCCCGCCAGACCCTGGAAGTTGACCGGCCGGCCGATCACCGCCTGACGGATCGGGGCGCCGAGCTGTTGCTCTGCCTGCTGGCGAACGTGGAGCATCATGGCGCAGACGATGTCTTCAAACAGGGCGATCTGGGGAGCCTTGAGGCCATAGGCACCGAGGAAGGATTTCGGTGACTTGATGTAGTAGCCCTCGTCCGGCTCTTCCAGATAGCGCTCCAGTGCAGCGCCACCAAAGCTCAGCTCGTCGATCAGTCCCTCTTCGCGCATCTGGCGGCGAACCATCTGGGCACGGGTGACCACGGGGCCACGCAGCTTGAGGTACTCCGCCTGCTGGGCGGGGGGCAGCCCTTCCGCCAACAGACCGGCGATAGCATCCCGGTGGGGGGCATGCAGGGTGGAGGGGAGATAGCGGGATGCGCCAAGATTCAGCAGCCTGGGGCTACCTTGTTCCATCACGGCCACGGCACAGTTGGAGGTGCCGTAATCAAATCCGATAAACATGGGCGCCAGACTCCTGAATAAAAAAGGGGGGCTAGCCTACCCGAAGGCGCCGGGTCTCACAACCCGGCACCCGGGATATTGAGGGCGCAGGGGAAAATACACAGGGGGGAGCATGTCGGTGTGGAAAGCAGAGGGAATGGCTCCCTCTGTCGTTCATGGCTACGGGGGCGAGAGGATTACTCCACTTCGTTGTCGCAGCGGCCCTGGCTCTCGATGGCGCGGATATTGCCGAGGGTGGTATCGGCGATGGCGTGCAGCGCCTCGCGGGTCAGGAACGCCTGATGACCGGTGAACAGCACGTTGTGGCAGGCGGACAGACGGCGGAACACGTCATCGGTGATCACTTCGTTGGACTTGTCGGAGAAGAAGAGATCCTCTTCCTCTTCGTAGACGTCCAGCCCCAGCGCGCCGATACGGGAGGTCTTGAGTGCCTCGATGGCGGCGTTGGAGTCGAGCAGGCCGCCACGACTGGTGTTGATGATCATCACCCCGTCCTTCATCTTGGCGAATGCCTCCTTGTTCAACAGGTGGTAGTTCTCTTTGAACAGCGGGCAGTGCAGGCTGATGATGTCGGATTGGCGGAACAGGGTATCGAGATCCACGTACTCGGCACCCAGCTCGATGGCTGCCGGATTCTGGTAAGGATCGTTGACCAGCAGGCGAACCCCGAACCCCTTGAGGATGCGCAGGGCGGCCAGACCGATCTTGCCGGTGCCGATGACGCCAACGGTCTTGCCATGCATGTTGAAGCCGACCAGCCCTTCCAGCGAGAAGTTGGCGTCGCGGGTGCGCTGATAAGCCTTATGGATGCGGCGGTTGAGGCACATCATCATGCCGACGGCGTGTTCTGCGGTCGCCTCGGGGGAGTAGGCGGGCACCCGCACCACTTTCAGCCCCAGCTCTTTGGCGGCGGCCAGATCCACGTTGTTGTAACCGGCGCAGCGCAGGGCGATCACCCGGGTACCGTTGGCTGCCAGTTCAGTCAATACCTCGCGGTCGGCATCGTCATTGACGAACAGACACACCACCGGGAAGCCGTGAGCCAGTCGGGCCGTTTTGGCCTCCAGCCGCACATCGAAAAACTCCAGGTCGAAGCCATACTGGCTGTTGGCCTGGTTGAAATGCTCTTTGTCATAGCTCTTGGTACTGAATACGGCGACTTTCATGGTGTGTGCTCCGTAGTATGTGTGTCGTCAAATTACAACAAAATGGATCGGCCATCACCGGACAAACCGACTGGTTATTGTCTCCACGGCATTATGGGAACGGCGCTGACTGCACTCTTGTACGAACCATCTACCAGTTTGGTGCTGTAGGTCAGGTAAACCAGCGCATTGCGTTTCTTGTCGTAAAAACGCACCACTTTCTGCTCCTTGAACACCAGCGAGGTGCTGACATCGAACACCTCTTCCCCTGCCTTCAGCTTCTCGGGCAGGGTGATGGGGCCGATCTGGTGGCACGACAGGGAGGCGTGGGAGGGATCTTCCGCCAGTCCCAGCCCGCCCTTGACGCCACCGGTTTTGGGGCGCGCGAGATAGCAGGCGACGCCGTTAATGCGCGGGTCGTCGAACGCCTCGACCAGGATCTTGTGGTTCGGGCCAAACAGCTTGAAGGCAGTGCTCACTTCACCGACCGGGTCGGCCTTGTCGGCCAGCGCCGGGCCGGCAAACAGGGCTCCCAGCAGCAGGGGCAGGGCGCGGCGAAGGGTGTTATTGCTCGTGTGGCGATGTGTCATGGTCTCTCCTGTTGGTCCTCCTCAGTAGGGAAGGCGCACGTGACGATAGAGGCTGGCAAGCACCCAGGCGGGGCCGATCAGCAGAAATTGCAGGTCGGCGAGGAAGGAGGGGCGCTTGCCCTCGATCTTGTGGCCGACAAACTGGGCTATCCAGAGCAGCACGAACCCTGCCACTGCGGGCCACAGCAGCGGCCCCTGCCACTGGTGGCAGAGCCACAGTCCCAGCGCGGTCAGCCCGGTCATCCCCGCGAACAGCGAAAACGACAGCTGCAGATAGAACAGCAACACCGGAATGGCTGCCACTGCCGCCCAGTTGAGGGGCTCTGGCAAGGGGCCGTGTGGCAGACACCAGAGCAGTGCCAGCGAGCAGAGATAGATGCCCGGTACCGCCAGCTTGTGGATGGCGACGTTGACCGGATGGCGATGGCTCTGGCCGTACTCCTCAAACCACTCCCGGATTCCCTTCATGGCAACTCCCTGGCGTACTGTGCTCACGCAGCCCGACCCTCATGGTCAGGCGCTCGGGATGCTTATCCCTGCGGTGGATAATCCCAATATTGGGCCGGAATGGATTTTAGCAACGGGGTCATGTCCGGATTGGGCAGGGCGATGGTGACCCGTTGATCGAGGTTGGCGCTGGCAAGCGCTTCACGGATCTTGGGGTTTTCATGGAAGAACTTCATAAAGCTACCATCGGCATAGGCCCGCTCCAGCCCGGTCTGAATCGCTTTGGCCAGCTTGGGGTATTCGGGGCTGACGAAGAAGAACTGGGCGAAGGGGTAGCGGATCAGCAGGTGCTGCTCTATGGCGAGGTTGGGATACTGCGCCACCAGCTCGCTGCGCTCGGCGAAGATCTCCACCATGGCGCGCGGGAAAAAGTCCAGCTTGTCGCCGTCGTTGATGAGGCGAAACAGATTGCTGTAGCGACCGGAGTAGGTCGGGATGCCGGCATTTTCGAGCACCTTGTTGTCGGCCCAGCCGACCCCTTGCGCCGCTTTCATTTTTTTCAGGTCAGCCAGGGTATTGATTTGGTTGAATTTCTCCTGAGCATCGGCGTGGATGAACGACAGCCGCAATCCTTCCAGCCCGCGAAACAGCGGAATGGGGATGGCAATCAGGGAGGATTCGAGTGCGCTGGAGGTGCCCATCCAGAAGACGTTGATGGTCTTGCCCTTGCTCAGCTGTTGCTGGAGGGTGAACTGGTTGAGGTCGAGTTCGACAGGCTGGATGCGAAAGGGTTGTCCGGAGCGGGTCAGCGCCAGTTCCAGCAGTTTGAGCTGGTACTCCTGATCAAGATTGTTGACGGGACGGCTGGGAACCTTGACCGTCAGAACCTGTGCTTGTGCCAGCAGTGGCAGGCACAAACACAGTTTGATGAGCCATTTCACTCTCTATTCTCCTGTAGATTCCGGAAGGTGTCCGGAGTCTAACAGAACTTGTCACCATCTTGCTGCGAGGCGTTGTGCAAGGTTTGAGCGCAGGCCCTGCCTTGGTGGCGTCTGTTGCACCAGAATGGTGACGGTTCTTCGAAGAATCAGGCGACGCGGCGGAACACGTGGGTATCGTTAAATTCCTTGGTGCTCTGGCATTCGACGCAGAAACGGGACTCGGGACGAGCTTGCAGCCGCTTGAGAGAGATCTCGTCACCGCAAGATTCACAGTAACCGAAATCTCCATCGTTCATTCGCTTCAATGCACCCCTCAGCTTGCGCAGGTGCAGCTTGTCGTGCTCGATGCGGTTCAGCTCCAGACGGCGGGCTTCCTCGATACTGGCACGGTCAATTTCATCGGCCATCTCGTTGGTGTCGGTGGCGATGGCCTGGCTGGCCTGGGAGTTCAGGCGCTCTTCGAGCTCGGCGATCTGCTGCTCGATCTGCCCCTTGTAAAAGGCCAGTTGGTCTTCAGTCATGAAATCACACATACGATTTACTACCAGTCAGTTTACTAACCCAATTATCCCTGTTTATGGGGGCTGTCTGCCTACAGACCAAGCCCTTCTCGTCTGATTTGCACCGTTTTCATGCAAGAGAGTGCAAATCAGGGCGGGCCTTGTACCAAAAAAATGCAGCCAAGCAAAGCAAATAGGATAAGGATTGTGCGTCCTTGCAAAAAAATGGCCCCGTCAGAAGGAGATCCGCCCCTTTTTTATCCGTTATTGGCATTGGCCTTGCAGAGGGTTGATTGGCACGTCGAGTGTTTAGTATTTGGTGCCGACTTGGTCATTATATGCGCCGTTATTTATAGTTTTTTAAACACCATAGCTTGACATTACCCCTGATAGCGGGCTTTCATGGTGGTGCTGATTACAATTTGATAACAAGGGTGTTCCATATATTAGACACCCTTGCCAATGGCAACCGTAGAGTCGGGGTTTAACATGGACAGTATCAAGGGCTGGATGGAGAGCAATCGCATCACGGAAGTGGAGTGCCTCTTCCCTGATTTCACCGGTAACGCCCGGGGCAAGATCATCCCAGCCAACAAGTTTTTGCGAGAAGGGGGCATGCGTCTGCCCGAGGTGATCTTCACCCAGACGGTGACCGGCGAATATCCGGATGACGACAGCATGATCGATCCGCTGGAGCGGGACATGCAGCTCTATCCCGACCCCAACACCATTCGTTTTGTCCCCTGGGCGCTGGAGCCAACCGCTCAGGTTATCCACGACTGTTACGACGTCAACGGCAAGCTGATCGACATCGCTCCGCGCTCCGTGCTGCGTCGGGTTCTGTCATTTTACGAGGCGCAGGGCTGGAAGCCGGTGGTGGCTCCCGAGCTGGAGTTTTATCTGGTTACCCGCAACGAAGACCCCGACTATCCGCTGATGCCGCCGGTCGGTCGCAACGGCCGCCCTGAGACCGCCCGCCAGTCGTTCAGTATCGATGCGGTCAACGAATTCGACCCCATCTTCGAGGACATGTATGACTACTGTGAAGCGCAGGAGCTGGAGGTGGATACCCTGATCCACGAGTCGGGTGCTGCCCAGATGGAGATCAACTTCCTGCACGGGGATGCCATCGATCTGGCGGATCAGGTGTTCCTGTTCAAGCGCACCATGCGTGAGGCGGCTCATCGCCACGGTATTTATGCCACCTTTATGGCCAAACCGATGAGCAACGAGCCGGGCTCCGCCATGCACATCCACCAGAGTCTGGAAGATATGAATGGCCGCAACCTGTTTGGTACCCCGGATGGCGGCAACTCCGAACTCTTCATGCATTTCATCGCTGGTCTGCAGAAGTACACCCCGGCGGTGACCGCCCTGCTGGCACCCAACGTCAACTCCTATCGCCGCCTCACCTTCGGCGAGAGTGCGCCACGAAACGTCCAGTGGGGTGTCGAGAACCGCACCTGTGGTCTGCGGGTCCCCTTCTCCGACCCGAGTGCCCGCAGGGTGGAGAACCGCTTCGCCGGTGCCGATGCCAACCCTTATCTTGCTCTGGCCGCCACCCTGGCGTGTGGCTACCTCGGCATGATGGAGAAGCTGGAGCCCATGCAGGAGATGAAATCCAGCGCCTACGATCTGCCCTACAGTCTGCCCCGTTCACTCGAGGAGGCGCTCAGCCATCTCGAACAGTGCGAGCCCATCAAGGAGATGCTGGGGGAGCGCTTCACCCGCGCCTTTGTCGCGGTCAAGCGCAAGGAGTACGAGACCTACTTCGGGGTGATCAGCCGCTGGGAGCGTGAGTTCCTGCTGCTGAACGTCTGACCCGGATGCGTGCCAGCCACGCATCGTCCGACCCGGGGAGGCTGGCTGCCTCCCCAGCCTGTACAACCGGTGAGACGGGATGGGGATGCCCTGCCCGCGACCGCTTGCGGGTGCAAGGGGTGGTCGCCGTCCCGGTTGAAGGGGACGACCATTTTTCGCTTTAGTAGAAGAAACCGGGGAGCAAGCCTTGCCGCAGACCGCCCGAGAGTGGCTGTGAGCATGTCGGACATTCCCCACTAATTGATAAAAATCCTGCCAAATCGAAGGAACCGAGGAGCAACAAATGCAGCAGACTACCCGTGAGTGGCAGCAACTGGATGCCAGCCACCACCTGCACCCCTTTAGCGATTTTCAGGCCCTGAACAAGAAGGGCAGTCGTATCATCACCAAGGCCAGCGGCGTCTATCTGGAAGACTCCGAGGGCAAGCGCATCCTTGATGGCATGGCGGGCTTGTGGTGCGTCAACATGGGCTATGGCCGTCAGGAGCTGGTGGATGCCGCCACCCGTCAGATGCAGCAGTTGCCCTATTACAACCTCTTTTTCCAGACTGCTCACCCGCCGGTGATCGAGCTGGCGACCCTGCTGGCCGAGGTGACGCCAGCCCATCTGAATCATGTCTTCTTCACCGGTTCCGGCTCCGAGTGCAACGATACCGTGTTGCGGATGGTACGCCACTACTGGGCCAGCAAGGGGCAGCCTGACAAACAGGTGATCATCAGCCGTCACAATGCCTATCACGGCTCCACCGTGGCAGGGGCGAGTCTGGGCGGCATGAAGGGGATGCATGCCCAGGGTGGCCTGCCCATTCCCGGCATAGTCCATATCGACCAGCCCTATCACTTCGGTGAGGGGCAGGGGATGAGCGCCCATGAGTTCGGTCTGGAGCGGGCTCGCCAGCTGGAGCAGAAGATTCTGGAGCTGGGAGTAGACAAGGTGGCTGCCTTTATCGGCGAGCCGATCCAGGGGGCGGGCGGCGTCATCATTCCGCCTGACAGCTACTGGCCGGAGATCCAGCGCATCTGCGATCAATACGGCATCCTGCTCATTGCCGACGAGGTGATCTGCGGGTTTGGCCGCACCGGTCACTGGTTCGCCAGCGAAGGGTTTGGTATCAAGCCTGATCTGATGTGTCTGGCCAAGGGGATCACCTCTGGCTATCTGCCACTTGGTGCCGTCATGGTAAGCGACCGGGTCGCCAAGGTACTGGTGGAGGAGGGGGGCGAGTTCAACCACGGCTTCACCTACTCGGGCCATCCGGTCTCCTGCGCCGTCGCGGTGGCTAATATCCAGCTTATGCAGAAAGAGAGCATAGTTAAGCGAGTGCATGATAGTATCGGCCCCTATTTGCAGCGCCGCTGGGCGGAGCTGGCCGATCATCCGCTGGTGGGGGAAACCCGTGGCCGCGGGCTGGTGGCCGCGCTGGAAATCGTTGAGGACAAGCAGACCAACCGGCGTTTTCCGGCTCAGGCGAATGCGGGGATGACTTGCCGGGAGTTCTGCTTTAACAATGGCTTGGTGATGAGGGCGGTAGGCGATACCATGATCATATCGCCCCCCTTGGTCATCACCGAGGAACAGGTTGATGAATTGGTCGATCTGGCCAGGCGCAGTCTGGACCTGACAGCCGAAAAGCTGAAGGGTTGAGGTGGGTCGGGCAGGTTGGCATGCGCATACAATTTGCTTAGGAGACAAGGATGATGTCTTTCAAAACAGGAGTGATCGCTGCCTCTGTGGCTCTGGTCATGGCAAGTGCCGGAGCAATGGCTGAAGAGAAGGTGCTGCACGTCTACAACTGGAGCGACTACATAGCGCCGGATACCCTGGATAATTTCCAGAAGGAGACGGGGATCAAGGTGGTCTATGACGTGTTCGACAGTAACGAGGTACTGGAAGCCAAGTTGCTGGCGGGTAGTTCGGGCTACGACATCGTGGTGCCATCCAACCCCTTCCTGGCCAAGCAGATCAAGGCGGGCGTGTTCCAGAAACTGGACAAGTCCAAGCTCTCCAACTGGCAAAACATGGATGTCGACTTGCTCAAGGCGCTCGAGCCGAGCGATCCGGGCAACCAGTACTCCATCCCCTATCTGTGGGGCACCATCGGCTATGCCTACAACGCCGAGAAGGTGAAAGCCGTGCTGGGGGCCGATGCCCCGGTCAACTCCTGGGATCTGGTGTTCAAGCCGGAGAACATGGCCAAGTTGAAAGAGTGTGGCGTCTCCTTCCTCGATTCACCGACCGAAATGCTGCCGGCTGCCCTGCAATATCTGGGCTTCAAACCGGATAGCCAGAAACCGGCCGAGCTGAAGAAGGCTGAGGAGCTGTTCCTCTCCATCCGTCCCTATACCGCCTATTTCCACTCCTCCAAGTACATCTCGGATCTGGCCAATGGCAACCTCTGCGTCGCGGTCGGTTACTCCGGTGACTTGCAGCAGTCCAAGGCGCGGGCAGCCGAGGCCAAGAATGGCGTAGCGCTCACCTACACCATTCCGAAAGAGGGGGCAGGCAGCTTCTTTGACATGATCGCCATTCCGGCGGATGCCAAGAACGTCGAGGCGGCCCACACCTTCATCAACTATCTGATGAAGCCCGAGGTGATCGCCAACATCACCAACGTGGTGCAGTTCCCGAACGGCAACAAGGCTGCGACCCCGCTGGTGGATGAGGCGATCCGCACCGATCCGGGTATCTACCCCGATGCGGCGACCCTGCAGAAGATCTACACCTTCCCGGATCTTCCGGCCAAGGTGCAGCGTCTGATGACCCGCAGCTGGACCAAGATCAAGTCCGGCAAGTAAGTAACGAATGCCCCTCCCGGTCCGCAGTTCGGCCGGGAGGGTAGTGATGCCATCCATCCGGATGGGCCGCGCGAATGGATGCGCAGACGGTCAACCACTGAAACAGGAGAACTGACACCGTGAATACAACCAGATTGCTAACCATAGCGCTGACCATGGGATTGGCGAATGTGGCCCAGGCTGCCCCTGTGCTGCACTTCTATAACTGGTCTGACTATATCGGCGAGACCACCCTCAGCGATTTCCAGCAGGCGACCGGGATCAAGACCGTCTATGACGTGTTTGACTCCAACGAGACCCTGGAGGGCAAGCTGTTGACGGGGCGGACCGGTTACGATTTGGTGGTGCCCTCCAATAATTTCCTGGCCAAGCAGATAAAGGCGGGAGCGTTCCAGAAGCTGGATAAATCCCTGCTGCCCAATCTGGCCAACCTGGATCCCGTGCTGCTCAAGCAGCTAGAGAAGGTGGATCCGGGCCATCAGTATGCGGTGCCCTATCTCTGGGGAACCAACGGCATCGGCTACAACGTCGACAAAATCAAGGCGGTGCTGGGAGTCGACAAGATTGACTCCTGGGCCACCATCTTCGAACCGGAAAACATGGAGAAACTCTCTCGCTGCGGCGTCGCCTTCCTCGACTCTGCCGATGAGATGATCCCCGCTGCCCTCAACTACCTCGGTCTCGATCCCAACAGTCATGCGACGGGGGATATCAAGCAGGCCGAGGCGTTGCTGCTCAAGGTGCGGCCCTATGTCGCCTACTTCCACTCCTCCAAGTACATCGGCGATCTCGCCAATGGCGACATCTGCGTGGCGGCCGGTTTTTCCGGCGACATCCTGCAAGCCGCTGCCCGCGCCGATGAAGCTGGCAAGGGGGTGAAAATTGCCTACAGCATTCCGAAAGAGGGGGGCAATCTCTGGTTCGACATGATGGCGATCCCGTCCGATGCCACCAATGTCAAAGAGGCGCACGCCCTCATCAACTACGTCCTGCAGCCCGAAGTGATCGCCAAGGTCAGCGACTATGTGGGCTACGCGAATCCCAACTCAAGGGCGGGCGAGTTTATGGATGAGGCGGTGCGCAACAATGAGGAGGTTTATCCCCCTCAGGCCGTGCTGGAGCGACTCTATGTGCAGGAAGCACATCCCCGCTCGGTACAGCGTCTAATCACCCGGAGTTGGACCAAGATCAAGTCCGGTACCTAACCTTGGTGCCCGTTCGGGGGCGCCAAATCGCTTTTATGGATCGGCCGCAAGGCCGGTATCACGTTGGGGAGTTTGGTAATGGCGATAGCCTCCAGTGCCTACAAGAAAGCCCTCGAGGGCAGTCAGCAGCGCAAAGAAGTGCTGGTGAAAATTGATCGGGTAAGCAAGCAGTTCGACGAAACGCTGGCGGTCGATAACGTATCTCTCAATATTCACAAGGGGGAGATTTTCGCCCTGCTCGGCGGGTCCGGTTCCGGCAAATCGACCTTGCTGCGGATGCTGGCCGGTTTCGAGCGCCCGACCGAGGGGCGGCTGTTCCTCGACGGAGTGGATATCACCGACATGCCGCCGTACGAGCGCCCCATCAACATGATGTTTCAGTCCTATGCCCTGTTTCCCCATATGACGGTGGCGCAAAATATCGCGTTCGGTCTCAAGCAGGATGGCCTGCCCAGGGCCGAGATCGATGCCCGGGTCGAGGAGATGCTCAAGCTGGTGCAGATGAACCAGTACGCCCGCCGCAAACCGCACCAGCTTTCCGGTGGCCAGCGCCAGCGGGTGGCGCTGGCACGTTCCTTGGCCAAGCGCCCCAAGTTGCTGCTGCTCGATGAGCCGATGGGTGCGCTCGACAAGAAGCTGCGTTCCAAGATGCAGCTGGAGCTGGTGGAGATCATCGAGCGGGTCGGGGTGACCTGCGTCATGGTGACCCACGATCAGGAAGAGGCCATGACCATGGCGGAGCGGATCGCCATCATGCATCACGGTTGCATCGAGCAGATCGGCAGCCCGATGGATATCTACGAGACCCCTGCCAGTCGGCTGGTGTGCGAGTTCATCGGCAACGTCAACCTGTTTGACGGCTTGCTGGTGGAGGATGAGCAGGACCACGCAATCATCGCCTGTGCCGATCTGGAGCAGCCCATCTATGTGGGTCACGGCATCAGCTCCCGTGCCGAGAACAAGAAAGTGACCTACGCCCTGCGGCCGGAAAAACTGCTGATGAGTCTGCAAAAGCCTGACGAGATCGAGCATCCCGACTTCAACTGGAGCAAAGGTGAGGTCTATGACATCGCCTATCTGGGCGGTCACTCGGTTTATCACATCCAGCTGCCTTCGGGTAAAATCGTTCAGGCTTTCATCGCCAATGCCGAACGCCACGGCAAGCGGCCAACCTGGGATGACCAGGTGTTCCTCTACTGGGAAGATGACAGCGGCGTGGTGCTGCAATCATGAAGATCTTGCAACGACTGAAGCGGGGCGGGGGGCGCCGGCTGGTGATCGGTATCCCCTTCTTCTGGCTGTTCCTCTTCTTCCTGCTGCCCTTTGTCATTGTGATAAAGATCAGTTTTGCGGAAGCGGATGTGGCGATCCCGCCCTATACCGATGTGGTTAGCTGGGCCGACAATCAGCTCACCATCTTGCTTAATATGGGCAACTACCTGTTGCTGCAGGAGGATGAGCTCTATATCGCGGCCTATCTGGGATCCCTCAAAATGGCCTTCATCAGCACCCTGCTCTGTTTGCTGATTGGCTATCCGATGGCCTACTCCATCGCCCGAGCCAATAAGGAGACCCAGACCGTTCTGCTGCTGCTTATCATGATGCCGACCTGGACCGCCATTCTGATCCGGGTCTATGCGTGGATGGGGATCCTTAGCAACAACGGACTGCTCAACAGCGTCTTGCTGGGGATCGGGCTGATCGACGAGCCGTTGCAGATCCTCAACACCAACCTGGCGGTCTATATCGGTATCGTTTACTCCTATCTGCCCTTCATGGTATTGCCGCTCTACGCCAATCTGGTCAAGCACGACCAGAGCCTGCTGGAGGCCGCTTCCGATCTGGGGGCTCGCAACCTGACCCGCTTCTGGCAGATTACTGTCCCCCTCTCCAAGAACGGCATTATCGCCGGCTGCATGCTGGTATTCATTCCGGTGGTGGGGGAGTTCGTGATACCGGAAATGCTGGGCGGCCCGGAGACTCTGATGATAGGCAAGGTGTTGTGGCAGGAGTTCTTCAACAACCGCGATTGGCCGGTCGCCTCCGCCCTGGCGGTGGTGATGCTGGCGGTGCTGATCATTCCGATCATCCTCTTCAACCGTAACCAGGCCAAAGAGCTGGAGGGCAAGGCATGATGAGACGTTTCGGTTTTGCCAAGCTGATGCTCTGGCTGGGGCTGTTGTTTATCTACCTGCCCATGATCATCATGGTGATCTACTCCTTCAACGCCTCCAAGCTGGTGACGGTGTGGGGCGGTTGGTCGCTCAAGTGGTACTTCGGCCTGCTCGACAACAAGCAGCTGATCGGGTCTGTGTTCCGCTCGCTGGAGATCGCCTTCTACACCGCGATCGCCGCGGTGGCGCTGGGGACGGTGGCAGCCTTCGTGCTGACCCGCATTCCCCACTTCCGTGGTCGCACCCTGTTCGGTGGCATGGTGACGGCGCCGCTGGTGATGCCCGAGGTGATCACCGGTCTGTCGCTGTTGTTGCTGTTCGTGGCGATGGCCCAGTTGGTGGGTTGGCCCGCAGAGCGGGGCATGTTGACCATCTGGATTGCGCACACCACCTTCTGTACTGCCTACGTGGCGATCGTGGTGTCGGCGCGGTTGCGGGAGCTGGATCTCTCCATCGAGGAGGCGGCGATGGATCTCGGCGCCAAGCCATGGAAGGTGTTCTTCCTGATCACCATCCCGATGATCGCCCCCTCGCTGGCGGCAGGCGGCATGATGTCGTTCGCCCTGTCGCTGGATGATCTGGTGCTGGCGAGCTTCGTCTCCGGCCCGGGTTCTACCACGCTGCCGATGGAGGTCTTCTCGGCGGTGCGGCTCGGTGTGAAACCCGAGATCAACGCGGTGGCCAGCTTGATCCTGCTGTCGGTATCGCTCTTTACCTTCGGCAGCTGGTATCTGATGGCCAAGGCGGAGAAGCGCCGTCGCGCCGAAATCGCCATGACTACCCAGATGCAGGCAGTGCTCTGACGTCATGATAAGATCCGCATACTCTCGTCAACCTGGAGGATGAGTATGCGGATCTCCCTTTTTGGCGGTCGTGGTACCGAGCTGGTGCCCGGCCTCACCAGCGCCATTCACAAGCAACCGATCTCTGCGCCAGTTCGCTGTACCTTTGCCGGTCTGGAAGGGGATGAGCAGTGTGACTTGCGCCACCACGGCGGCCCAGATCGGGCGCTCCACTACTATCCTGCCGAGCACTACCTCTGGTGGCAGACCTGGCAAACCGCGCTGGGTCTTCCAGCACCACGCACCCCCTGGCAGCCGGCAGCTTTTGGCGAGAACCTCTCCGGTATCGGGCTGACTGAGGTGCAAGCCTGCATCGGCGATGTCTATCGACTCGGTGAGGCGCTTATTCAGATTAGCCAGCCGAGATCCCCCTGCTTCAAGCTCAATCAGCGTTTTGGCTATGGCCAGATGTCGCAGTTGATGCAGCTGGGTGGCCGTTGTGGCTGGCTGCTACGGGTGCTGGAGGAGGGAATGGTCGCGCCCGACGCGACCATGGAGCTGGTAGACAGGCCTTACCCGGAGCTGACGGTAAAGCGTACTGCCGATATCCTGTTCAATCAGGTTCGTAACGAAGCGGATCTGTTGTTGCTGCTGGAGAATCCGGCCCTCTCGCCCAACTGGCGCCAGCATGCAGCTGACTGGTTGGAGCACGGTTCGGTTGCTGATTGGCAGCGCCGTCTGCTGGGGCCCGAGTCACTGCGCTTACCCTGAGGCAGAGTTAGCGGAATGTCACCATCTGGCTGCATTTCGGTAAACGAGGGTCAAGGATGTTGAATAGTTGAGCAAACGGCCCTTTTTTTCTATTTAAATGCAAAAAAGGCTTGTGTCTGATCGGGGCTTTCGGTAAATTCCCGTCCCGCAGACATCGGTGTGTAGCGCAGCTTGGTAGCGCACTTCGTTCGGGACGAAGGGGTCGGAGGTTCGAATCCTCTCACACCGACCAAATTTGAAAAGGCCGCTCAATAGAGCGGCCTTTTTGCATTTATTGTCCCGTCCTGAATATGGTTTACACCTTTCCTCCCAATAAATGGAGAACCGGATGGGACAAGGTGTGAAACGGAC
>NZ_JAAKVF010000019.1:0-99360 GCF_049175515.1 Aeromonas sp. 600479 | reverse complement strand
TCCGTTTCACACCTTGTCCCATCCGGTTCTCCATTTATTGGGAGGAAAGGTGTAAACCATATTCAGGACGGGACAAGAGCAATAAAAAAGGGGAACCTGACGGTTCCCCTTTTTCGCGAAATCTGATGGTCGATTAACGACGCAGACCCAGCTTGGCGATCAGAGCAGCATAACGCTCGGAATCTTTACGCTTCAGGTAGTCCAGCAGCTTACGACGCTGGGAAACCATGCGCAGCAGACCGCGACGACCGTGGTGGTCCTTGGAGTGCTCTTTGAAGTGACCTTGCAGATGGTTGATCTGGGCAGTCAGCAGGGCAACTTGCACTTCGGGGGAACCGGTGTCGTTGGCGCAACGAGCGTTGTCAGCAACGATTTGAGCTTTGATCTCAGCATTTAGAGACATGAGTTTACTCCAGTAGAGTGTTTAAAGGTTCACAGCCAATCTCTAATTCAGCCGTGAAATGAGGGCGGTATCATAATCGTCCCCGCCCCTTTTCGCAACGATAAAGAGGCGAAACGGGAAAGACGTCCTGATACCGCCTGAGGATCACTCCTCGTCGTGATAACGCACCAGTCGCTTGGGGGCGACGCGGCCATCATCATCAATCTCGCCAACCCCGATGAACTCGCGCTCCGGGCCGACTGTCATGCGAACCTGACCGCTTTGTGGCGCACCCGCCACCTGCACGGCCTGGCCCTGATTCACATAGGCAGCCACAACAGCCAGCATGTTCACCTCGGGCAAGCTTGCCACGGCGGTATCCATCGGCAGCAACAGCGGATCCAGCTGCTCGCGCGGCGGGATGCTCTCAGCCTTGGCCTGCTCGAAGATGCACTCGAGTTGCTCCAGAGTCAGCATCCGCTCGTACGGATAGCTGGCCACCTGGGTACGGCGCAACTGGGTCACGTGGGCGCCACAACCCAGCACTTCACCCAGATCATCCACCAGAGAGCGGATATAGGTGCCCTTGCTGCAGTGCACTTCAAGGCGCACTTCATCACCTTCAAAGCTCAGCAGTTTGAGCTCGAATATGGTGATGGGACGGGCTTCACGCTCAATCTCGATACCTTCTCGGGCATATTCGTAGAGCGGACGGCCGTTGTGCTTGAGCGCGGAATACATGGACGGCACCTGCATGATGGGGCCGCGGAACTGGTCCAGCGCCTCAATCAGGGTACCGACAGCCACGTTCACCGGACGGGTGGAGACCACCTCACCATCGGAGTCGCTGGTGTTGGTGCGCTCGCCCAGTTTGGCGGTCACCTCATAGCGCTTGTCCGCTTCCAGCAGATACTGGGAGAACTTGGTGGCCTCACCGAGGCAGATCGGCAGCATACCGGTCGCCAGCGGATCCAGTGCGCCGGTGTGACCGGCCTTGGCTGCGTTGTAGATGCGCTTGACCTTCTGCAACACATCGTTGGAGGTCAGGCCGGTCGGCTTGTCCAGCAGCAGAATGCCGTGCACATCACGGCCCTTGAAACGACGTCTTCGAGACATCTCAGGCTTTATCCTCAGTTGTGTCATCCGGTGCGGATTCAGCTTCTTCGTCACGGCCGGATTCGGCCATGCGACGCTTGTCTTCGCGCACAGTGTTGGTCACCAGGTTGGAGAGACGCATCCCCTCGACCAGGGTCTGGTCGTAGTAGAAACGCAGCTCGGGCACCACGCGCAGACGCATGGCACTGCCCAGCAGACTACGGATATATCCGGCTGCTTCGGTCAGACCCTGCAAGCCTTCCTTGATGCGCTCGGCATCATTTTCCAGCTGCAAGAAGGTGACGTAAATCTTGGCATAGTTGAGGTCACGGGACACTTCCACATCGGAAACGGTCACCATGCCGATGCGCGGGTCTTTCACCTCGCGCTGCAGGATCAGCGCAATTTCACGCTGGATCTGCTGTCCGACCCGACGGGTCCGGCTGAATTCTCTGGCCATATTCTATCCTGCGATAAAAGGGGGCCGCGGCCCCCTATTTTGTCTAACTCTCGGCTTACAGAGTCCGTTGGATTTCAACAGTCTCGTAAACTTCGATCTGGTCGCCTTCGCGCACGTCGTTGTAGTTCTTGACCGCGATACCACACTCGTAACCGTTGCGAACTTCGTTGACGTCATCCTTGAAGCGGCGCAGGGATTCCAACTCGCCTTCATAGATAACCACGTTGTCACGCAGAACGCGAATACGGTTGGAACGCTTGACCACACCTTCGGTAACCATACAGCCAGCAACGGCGCCGAACTTCGGCGACTTGAAGACGCTACGCACTTCAGCCAGACCGATGATCTCCTGACGATACTCAGGGGCCAGCTTGCCGCTCATGGCCTGCTTCACTTCGTCGATCAGGTCATAGATGACGGAGTAGTAACGCAGATCCAGGCTCTCGGATTCGATGACCTTGCGCGCAGACGCGTCGGCACGAACGTTGAAACCAACCAGAATGGCGCTGGAAGCAGCAGCCAGGGTCGCGTCGGTTTCGGTGATGCCACCTACGCCGGAACCCACGATCTTCACCTTCACTTCGTCGGTGGAGAGTTTGACCAGCGCATCGCAGATCGCTTCCACAGAACCTTGTACGTCGGCCTTGATCACCACGTTTACTTCGGACACTTCGCCCTCGGTCATGTTGGCGAACATGTTTTCCAGCTTGGCCTTCTGCTGGCGAGCCAGCTTGACTTCGCGGAACTTGCCCTGACGATAGAGCGCCACTTCACGGGCTTTCTTCTCGTCACGGACAACAGTGGCTTCGTCACCGGCAGAGGGAACGCCGGAGAGCCCCAGGATTTCCACCGGCAGGGACGGACCCGCTTCCTTGATCTCGCGACCCAGTTCGTCACGCATGGCGCGAACACGGCCGTACTCGAGACCACACAGAACGATGTCGCCCTGACGCAGAGTACCTTCTTGTACCAGTACGGTAGCAACCGGACCACGACCTTTATCTAGGAAGGATTCGATCACGACGCCGTTGGCCATACCGTCAACCACCGCTTTCAGCTCCAGTACTTCAGCCTGGATCAGGATGGCTTCCAGCAGATCGTCGATACCCTGACCGGACTTGGCAGATACGTGCACGAACTGGCAGTCTCCCCCCCAATCTTCGGACATGACGTTGTAACGGGCCAGCTCGGTCTTGACGCGATCCGGATCCGCTTCAGGCTTGTCGATCTTGTTGACCGCAACAACCAGCGGCACACCGGCCGCCTTGGCGTGCTGGATTGCTTCGATGGTTTGCGGCATCACGCCGTCGTCAGCTGCAACAACCAGGACCACGATGTCGGTCGCCTTGGCACCACGAGCACGCATGGAGGTAAACGCCGCGTGACCCGGGGTATCCAGGAAGGTGATCATGCCACTGTCGGTCTGGACGTGGTAAGCACCGATATGCTGGGTAATACCACCGGCTTCGCCAGCAGCAACCTTGGCTTTACGAATGTAGTCGAGCAGCGAGGTCTTACCGTGGTCAACGTGACCCATGATGGTAACGACAGGTGCGCGCGGCTTGGCTTCGGAGGTCTCGTCACGATCGGACAGTACCGCCTCTTCCAGCTCATTCTCACGACGCAGCACAACCTTGTGACCCATCTCCTCGGCGACCAGCTGAGCGGTCTCCTGGTCGATCACTTGGTTGATGGTGGCCATGGCCCCCATCTTCATCATCGCCTTGATGACTTCAACGCCCTTGACGGCCATCTTGTTGGCTAGCTCGGCCACGGTGATGGTCTCACCGATGACAACGTCGCGGTTCACCACGGCAGCCGGCTTGTTGAAGCCATGCTTCATGGCGTTCGGGGTAGCGACCTTGCCACGTTTGCCTTTACGGGCACGCGGATCACGGGAGTTGCGATCATTGCGATCATCATCGCGACGACCCGCCTTTTTCGGTGCCTTGACAGCGGCAGCGGCAGTACGACGGCTGGTCTCTTCTTTGCGATCCAGCTCGTCTTCTGCAGCTTGCGCATGCTTGTTGGTTGTCAGGTGATAATCGCTGCTCTCTTTGGCACGAGCAGCTTCTTCTTCAGCCCAGCGGGCTGCGTTCTGTTCCGCCATGATGCGAGCCTCTTCGGCTTTCTTCGCGGCGAGTTCTTCAGCTTTTTTCAAAGCTGTCTGTTCCTGTTGGCGCTTCAGTTCTTCTGCTTCGCGCTTGGCCATCTTTTCTGCCTCTTGCTGAGCTGTGCTACTGGCTGCTTTGGCGGGCTGTTGAGCCTGTCGAGCCTTTTGTTGTGCCTCGATCCGCGCCTTTTCCTCAGCTTCACGACGAGCCTGCTCAGCCTCACGGCGAGCCTTCTCTTCAGCTTCGAGGCGAGCCTTCTCTTCGGCTTCGCGACGAGCTTTTTCTTCTGCTTCCAAACGCGCTTTTTCCTCGGCTTCCGCCTGACGCTGTTCTTCTTCCAGCGCCGAACGTCTTACATAGGTGCGAGATTTGCGAACTTCCACCTGCACTTCTTTGTTCTTGCCGCCGGTTCCCTGAACACTGATGGTGCTCTTGGTCTTGCGCTGCAAAGTCATGCGGGCAGGAGCGGCGACCTCGTCACCTCCATGCTGTTTCTTCAGGTGTGCCAGCAGAGTCTGCTTTTCAGACTCGCTGACCATGTCGTCGGCCTTGCTCTTGCTGATACCGGCATCGACAAACTGCTGGAGAAGACGATCAACCGGTGTGTCGATGTCAGTGGCAAGTTGTTTGACTGATACTTCTGCCATTCATTTTCCTCCGTTTGATCTTACTTAAGACTGCTCTTCTCCGAACCAACAGATATTGCGAGCAGCCATAATGAGCTCACCCGCCTTCTCGGCAGTCAGCCCTTCAATACCAGCAAGGTCATCGATACCTTGCTCAGCCAAATCTTCCAGGGTACCCACGCCGCGGCCCGCCAGAGCGTATGCCAGTTCACGACTCAGACCGTTCAGATTGAGCAGCTCTTCGGACGGCTCGACGCCATCAAAAGACTCCTCTTTGGCCAGCGCCTGGGTAGTCAGGGCATCTTTGGCACGCTTGCGCAGCTCTTCGACCATGTCTTCATCCAGACCGTCGATAGCCAGCAACTCGTTAACCGGCACGAAGGCGATCTCTTCCAGAGTCGAGAAGCCCTCTTCCATCAGCAGACCGGCAAAATCGTCATCGATATCCAGGGTGCTGGTGAACAGGTTCATGATGCGGTCGTTCTCGGCCTGGTGCTTGGCACGCATGTCCTCGACGGTCATCACGTTCAGCTCCCAACCGGTCAACTGGGAGGCCAGACGCACGTTCTGACCATTGCGGCCGATAGCCTGGGCCAGGTTGGCAGCTTCCACGGCGATATCCATGGTGTGGTTGTCTTCATCAACGATGATGGAGGCCACATCGGCAGGTGCCATGGCATTGATCACATACTGGGCCGGGTTGTCATCGTACAGCACGATGTCGGCGCGCTCACCACTCAGCTCGGCGGAGACAGCTTGCACACGGGCACCACGCATACCGATACAGGCACCAATCGGGTCGATACGACGATCGTTGGTCTTCACCGCGATCTTGGCGCGGGAACCCGGATCACGGGCAGCGCCCATGATTTCGATCATCTCTTCACCGATCTCCGGTACTTCGATACGGAACAGCTCTTTCAGGAAGTCCGGGCTGGAACGGCTGACAAACAGCTGAGAACCACGGGCTTCTGGACGTACTGCGTAGAGTAGGCCACGAACGCGGTCACCCGGGCGGAAGGTTTCACGCGGCAGCATGTCATCACGGAAGATCACGGCTTCAGCATTGCTGCCCAGATCCAGGATGACGTTGTCGCGGTTGCTCTTCTTGACGACACCACTGATGATGGTGCCTTCTTTATCTTTAAACTGATCAACTACTTGTGAACGCTCCGCTTCGCGCACTTTCTGCACGATAACCTGCTTGGCGGTCTGGGTAGTGATACGGTCGAAGGTCACGGAGTCGATCTGGTCTTCAACATACTCGCCGATCTGGATTTCTGGCTGATCAATCTGCGCCGCTTCCAGGGTAATTTCAGCATAGGGGTTTTCCATCGCGGCTTGATCTGCGATTACCAGCCAGCGACGATAGGTGTCGTAGTCACCGGTCTTGCGATCGATCTCGACCCGAACTTCAATCTCGCCTTCATATTTCTTTTTGGTCGCAGTCGCCAGCGCAGTCTCCAGAGCCTGGAAAATCTTCTCGCGGGGTACAGCTTTCTCGTTGGACACAGCGTCAACGACCAGCAAAATCTCTTTATTCATATCCGATAGCCTCGTTAACCAAAGTTCGGCACTATGTTCGCTTTTTGGATATTGGTGAAAGCCAACACTTCGTCCTTACCATCTACCGTCAGGGTGATCATGTCGCCCTGAACAGCTTTGATTACGCCTTTGAACTTGCGGCGGTTGTTTGTTGCCATCCGAAGCGTTACCGCCGCCTCTTGGCCAACGTATTTTTCGAACTGGGCAACCTTGAACAACGGACGATCCAGACCTGGGGAAGATACCTCGAGGTAGTACTCCTCGGTGATGGGATCCTCAACGTCCATGATGGCGCCAACCTGATGGCTGACTTCAGCACAGTTTTCAACGGTCACACCCTGCTCACCGTCGATATAGACGCGCAAGGTGGAGTGTTTACCCGCACGGATAAACTCAATACCCCAAAGTTCAAAACCCAAGGCAACGACCGGAGCCTCGAGCAGATCGGTCAAACGTTGTTCCAACGTAGCCAAAGTCACCCTCCGAAAAACAAAAAAAGGGCATAAAGCCCAGATAGAGATCGATTCAGAGTAAATTGCACATAACAAAAAGCCCCGATGTCAAATCGGGGCTTGGCGCTTTACCCTGATTGTCGCCTCGCAGCGACCGCCTTCCTGAGCGTAGGAAATGCGTGAAATTTGGTTGCGGGGGCCGGATTTGAACCGACGACCTTCGGGTTATGAGCCCGACGAGCTACCATGCTGCTCCACCCCGCGTCCGAAATCGTGCGAGATTATAGCCACTTCACTCTCTCGGTACAAGACTGACTGGCTATAATACACCCGGTCACCCGGGTCACTACTTAATTGGTGCCGTGGGCGGGACTCGAACCCGCACACCCTAGAGCACTACCCCCTCAAGATAGCGTGTCTACCAATTCCACCACCACGGCAAAACTCTTACTCGGGAACGTCAGTATCTTTCTTCACTGGCGCTTTGGTCTGCTCAACCTGTTGGGTTTGTTGCAGATTTTCCCATTCACTACCCTGTTTTACCTTGTTGCTGGACATAGAGCCGAGCACCAGGCTGATTACGAAAAACAGAGTAGCCAAAATCGCTGTTGTTCTGGTCAGGAAACTGCCTGAACCACTGGAGCCGAATACAGTATTCGATGCCCCTGCGCCGAAGGAGGCGCCCATATCAGCCCCTTTACCTTGCTGAATCATCACCAGACCAATCAGAGCCAGTGAAACCAGCAGATAAACGACCAAAAGAATCTCGTACATTTAACTTGCACCCTTTGCCGCTTCAACAATTCCTAAAAACGCATCGCTATCAAGACTCGCTCTGCCAATCAAGCCGCCGTCTACGTCGGGTTGGGCAAACAAATCTCTCGCATTGCTCGGCGTTACGCTCCCACCATAGATGATCCTAACTTTCTCACCTATTACCGGAGTATCCTCCGCCAAGCGACCACGTATAAAGGAATGAACCTCTTGTGCCTGCTCGGGTGTGGCGCATTTACCTGTACCTACAGCCCAAATCGGCTCGTAGGCGATGATAGCATTAT
This sequence comes from Aeromonas sp. 600479, assembly GCF_049175515.1. Lineage (NCBI taxonomy): Bacteria > Pseudomonadati > Pseudomonadota > Gammaproteobacteria > Aeromonadales > Aeromonadaceae > Aeromonas > Aeromonas sp. 600479. The sequence goes on along the minus strand of NZ_JAAKVF010000019.1, from coordinate 91,628 downwards.
CGAAAGCCATCGCGCCATTTTTCTCTATGACGATATCCAGCTCTTCAGCGATCACCTCGAAGGTTCTTCTCGCCTGCCTAGCCGCCCCTGACTCACCTAAACAGAGGATGGGAATCAAGCCTGCCGCTCTGGCTGCCGCAAACTTCTCTGCGACGATAAAACTGGTCTCACCAAAGAGACGCCTGCGCTCGGAGTGTCCTACCAATACGTAACGACACCCTGCCTCAACCAGCATCTGACACGAGATTTCTCCGGTGTAAGCGCCAGTAGCGTGCTGACTCACATTCTGAGCCCCCAACTTTATCACCTTCTGCTCATTGAGCAGTGAAGCGCTAAAATCGAGATGCACATGGGAAGGACAGAGAACCACATCTACTTTTTCGTCAACACCGCTCAGGCACTGACTCGTAAACTGCTCTAACTGCGACCTACTACCGTGCAGCTTCCAGTTGGCTGCTACAAACGGCTTGCGATGTCCCATCGGCAACTCCCTTGCGAAAGCGGGGCTGATAATATCCAGAGGATGCTCAGCTGACAAGTGCTATTTTTAAATTTTCGAATCGTTTGAACAAGATACAACCAGAGCGGCTAAAAAGCCGCCCTATTTGTTCATTAAAACGCCGACTCGACCTGTTTGGCGATGCGTTGAGCCATGTCACGCACCTGCTGTTCATGTTCGCCTTCGACCATGACCCGGATGAGTGGTTCGGTACCGGATTTACGCAACAGTACGCGACCACGACCAGCCAGCTCCTGTTCCACCTTGGCAACCTCAGCCATGACAGCATCAGCGGCCAGCGGATCCTTGCCTTCGGCAAAACGAACATTGACCAGTACCTGCGGGAACTTGCTCATGCCGGAGCGCAGCTTGGCTAGCGGCATCTCGGCACTACGCATGGCAGTGAGCACCTGCAAAGCGGCCACGATGCCATCACCCGTGGTGGTCTGATCAAGACAGATGATGTGACCGGAGTTCTCGCCACCGATACGCCAGCCCTTCTCTTCCATCATCTCCAGCACGTAGCGGTCGCCTACCTTGGCACGGGCAAATGGGATACCCAGTGTCTGCAACGCCAGTTCCAGACCCATGTTGGCCATCAGGGTACCGACGACACCGCCCTTGAGACGACCGTTGCGCAAGGCATCCCGTGCGATGATATAGAGCACTTCATCACCGTCGATGAGATAGCCGGTATGGTCAACCATGATCAGACGGTCACCGTCACCATCAAAGGCAACCCCCAGATCAGCCTTGCACTCCAGCACCTTGGCAACCAGAGCGTCAGGCGCAGTCGAACCAACACCATCGTTGATATTGAGGCCATCCGGGGCACAGCCCATGGTGATCACTTCAGCACCCAGCTCGCGGAAAACCGACGGCGCAATGTGGTAAGTAGCGCCATGACCGCAGTCCACCACCATTTTCACCCCATCCAGATTCATGTGGGAGGGGAAGGTGCTCTTGCAGAATTCGATATAGCGACCGGCGGCATCATCAATGCGCACCGCTTTACCAAGTTCGGCCGACTCGACACACTTGAGCTCGTGATCCAACTCGGCTTCGATAGCCAGCTCGACATCATCAGGCAGCTTGGTGCCGTCGGCGGAGAAGAACTTGATGCCGTTGTCATAGAATGGATTGTGGGAGGCGCTGATGACGATGCCAGCTTCGGCACGGAAAGTGCGAGTCAGGTAGGCAACCGCCGGGGTGGGCATGGGCCCCATCAGAATGGCCTTAAGGCCTGCCGCAGAGAGGCCCGCCTCCAGCGCAGATTCCAGCATATAGCCAGAGATTCGCGTATCTTTGCCAATCAGCACCTTTTTGGTGCCCTTCTTGGAGAGCACTTTGCCTGCAGCCCAACCCAATTTCATCACGAAGTCAGGGGTGATCGGGTATTCGCCGACTTTGCCGCGCACACCATCTGTGCCGAAATACTTTCTTGCCATTGTCTGTTCTCTTTATTATCTGGAAATAAAATCTTGTCCCGTCATTGCCAGCCAACCGACGCGCAATGCGTCCATGGTCTCCCGTACATCGTGTACCCTGATGATGCGGGCCCCATGCTGCATGCCGATAAGGGCGCATGCCAGACTGCCCGCCAGACGCTCACCCACAGGGCGGTTCAGCAGGTTGCCTATCATAGACTTTCGCGACATCCCCACCAATAGCGGCAAGCCATAATCAAGCAGTTCCTTTTGGGCCGCCAACAGCTGATAGTTGTGTGCAAGGGTCTTGCCAAAGCCATATCCCGGATCCAGCAACAGATCTTCGCGTTGGATCCCGGCTGCCAGACAAGCGGCAATGCGCTGCTCAAAAAAGGCGCGCACCTCTCCGATCAGATCGTCATAATGGGGCTCGACCTGCATGGTTCTCGGCTGCCCCTGCATATGCATCAGGCAGACAGGCACAGCAGCCTCGGCCGCTGCCTGCAGTGCTCCAGGCTCCTGCAGTGCCCGCACATCGTTGATCAGATGGGCTCCCGCCTTGCAACCCTCCCGCATCACAGCAGCTTTGGAGGTATCAAGGGAGATCATCACATCCAGCTCACGGGCCATCTGCTCCACGACAGGAATGACCCTGTCCAGCTCCTCCTGCTCGCTCACATCGGGCGCGCCAGGGCGGGTAGACTCGCCACCGATGTCGATGAGGGTCGCACCGTCAGAGACCATCTGGCGCGCATGGGCCATTGCCCGTTCAAGCTGGTTGAAATTACCACCATCGGAGAAGGAGTCGGGCGTCACATTGAGGATCCCCATCACATGGGGACGATCGAGGGAGAGGCTAAGCCCCTTGCTGGTTAACTGCATTTTCACGTCCATCTGATAAAGAAAAACCCCGGGCAAGCCCGGGGTCTGGAGAGTCACGATTATTTGGCCGGCGCGTCGTTGGCTTTGTCGATAGTGACATCCGCCACCGGTGCAGCCTCATCGGCAGGCTTGGCCTCGGCAGCCACAGTGGAACCGCCTTGCGGGGTATCACCGTGCTCGTCATGCCAGTTGCTCGGAGCACGTACCTCGCGACGAGCCATCAGATCATCGATCTGTTTGGCGTCGATGGTCTCGTACTTCATCAGCGCATCTTTCATGCTGTGCAACACGTCCATGTTATCCAGCAGGATCTGCTTGGAACGGGCATAGTTGCGGTCGATGACCTGCTTGACCTCTGCATCGATAACGCGAGCGGTATCGTCGGACATGTGCTTGGCCTTGGCCATGCTGCGACCAAGGAACACTTCACCATCTTCTTCCGCGTAGAGCATCGGGCCGAGACGCTCGGACATACCCCACTGGGTCACCATCTTGCGGGCAATTTCAGTCGCTCGCTCGATGTCGTTGGAAGCGCCAGTAGAAACCTTCTCGGCACCGTAGATCAGCTCTTCTGCCAGACGACCGCCATACAGACTGGAGATCATTGACTCCAGATGCTGCTTGGAGTGGCTCCAGCGATCCTGCTCAGGCAGATACATGGTCACACCAAGCGCACGACCGCGCGGAATGATGGAGACCTTGTAAACCGGGTCATGATCCGGAACCAGACGACCAATGATGGCGTGACCGGCTTCATGATACGCAGTCATCTCTTTTTCGGACTCTTTCATCACCATGGAGCGACGTTCCGCACCCATCATGATCTTGTCCTTGGCTTTCTCGAACTCGGCCATGGAGACCACTCGGCGGCTCTCACGGGCAGAGAAGAGTGCTGCTTCGTTGACCAGGTTGGCCAAGTCCGCACCGGAGAAACCGGGGGTACCACGGGCAATCAGCGCCGGATTTACGTCATCCGCCAACGGAACTTTGCGCATGTGCACTTTCAGGATCTGCTCGCGACCACGGACATCCGGCAGACCGACCACAACCTGACGGTCGAAACGGCCCGGACGCAGCAGTGCCGGATCCAGTACGTCAGGACGGTTGGTGGCAGCGATGACGATGATGCCTTCATTGCCTTCAAAGCCATCCATCTCGACCAGCATCTGGTTAAGGGTCTGCTCACGTTCATCGTGACCACCACCCAGACCGGCGCCACGCTGACGACCGACCGCATCAATTTCATCGATGAAGATGATGCAGGGGGATGATTTCTTGGCCTGTTCGAACATGTCACGCACTCGGGAGGCACCGACACCAACGAACATCTCCACAAAATCGGAACCGGAGATGGTGAAGAACGGCACCTTGGCCTCGCCCGCAATGGCCTTGGCCAGCAAGGTCTTACCGGTACCGGGAGGACCAACCAGCAGCACACCGGTCGGGATCTTGCCGCCCAGTTTCTGGAATTTACTCGGGTCGCGCAGATAGTCGACCAGCTCCTTCACCTCTTCCTTGGCTTCATCACAACCTGCAACGTCCGCAAAGGTGGTCTTGATCTGATCTTCGCTCATCAGGCGCGCCTTGCTCTTGCCAAACGACATGGCACCCTTGCCACCGCCGCCCTGCATCTGACGCATGAAGAAGACCCAGACACCGATCAGCAGCAGCATCGGGAACCAGGAGATAAAGATAGAGGTCAACAGAGACGGCTCTTCCGGCTTCTCGCCCATCACTTTGACATTGTGATTGAGCATGTCGTTGAGCAGCTGGGGATCCGGCGCAGGGATGATGGTGGTGAATCGTTCACCAGTACGCTTGACGCCATTAATGACCTTACCGTCCATCCGCACTTCACGGATCTGCTCTTGGGTCACCTCTTTAACGAAGCTGGAATAGTCCAGCTGGCGACTGGTGGTATCGCTGGGGCTGAAGCTATTGAACACCGACATCAAAACGACGGCGATGACCAGCCACAGGATTAAGTTTTTCGCCATGTCACTCAAATCAGTAACCTCGCAGACTGACAGTTAACGATGAAGGTTAGGGTACTACAGTTTAAAACCGGTAGCCACAATGTAGACTTCCCGTGAACGAGCGCGGGACGAGTCTGGTTTACGAATTTTGACAGTGGTGAAAAGTTGACGAATTTCATTGAGATAGGCATCAAACCCCTCCCCCTGAAACACTTTCACCACGAAACTGCCGTCAGCTCGTAATACCTGATTGCACATATCCAGCGCCAGTTCGACCAGATACATGGAACGTGCCTGATCCACCTGCTGGGTACCGCTCATGTTTGGCGCCATGTCGGACATGACGACATCCACCTTGTCCGGGCCGACCCGTTCCAGCAGCGCGCTCAGTACAGCTTCCTCCCGAAAGTCGCCCTGAAGGAAATCGACACCAGCGATGGAATCCATAGGCAGAATATCGCAAGCGATCACCCGGCCCTTGTCACCGACCTGGTCGATGGCGAACTGTGACCAGCCCCCTGGGGCCGCCCCCAGATCTACCACCGTCATGCCCGGCTTGAGCAGTTTGTCCTTGCCCTGGATCTCGTCGATCTTGAACACGGCACGGGATCTCAGTCCCAACTTCTGGGCTTTTTTGACGTATTGATCGTCAAAATGCTCTTTTAACCAGCGGGTTGAACTGGGGGAATGTTTTTTCTGGGTCATGATAATCGACTTTAAAAAACCACAAGGGTTATTAGTATTAAGGGCTAAGTGGGGGTAGAATACGCCCCTTTCAACCCTGACTTATGAAGAAATTGCGATGATTCTCAACAACAAACAGAAACAGTACCTCAAGGGCCTTGCCCACAGCCTCAAACCTGTCGTCCTGCTGGGTCAGCATGGTCTGACCGAAGGCGTACTGGCCGAGATCGATCTGGCACTGAACCATCACGAGCTGATCAAGGTTAAGGTTGCCTCTGAAGATCGCGAGATGAAACAACTGGTTATGGATGCCATTGTCCGTGAGACCGGTTCAGTCAAAGTACAGAGCATGGGCCATGTGCTGACCATTTATCGTCAGGCCAACGAACCCAAAATCCAGCTGCCCCGCAAGTAAAAGGAAAGAGCATTGCTCTTTCCTTATTCCACTTCTTCCCGAGTCGCTTGCCAAAGTAGTCGCAAAGCCCTTAACCTGCGATGAATACTTCCGGACACGCATTATGGCTCACCATCCTATTCTGACCGACGATGAGCTGGCCATGCTGCGGGACTTGGGGAGCAATCAGGACGCCCATGTTCTGAGTGGTCACCTCGATGCCCCCATGCTTGGCTTGTTGCAAAAAGCCGACCACCTTGTACTCGAAGCCCGCTTTGCAGGCCATCAGCTGAGATTTCCCCTGACCTTTACCCAAGGGGAAGATGGCTTCGTCGAGCCCCGGTTATCTGCACCGGTCATCAGGGAGCTGGGGTTTGCGCAACCGCGCGCCTGGCGTCTTGCCCAAAAAGCCAAGCTTTGCAGCGAGTTCGGCCTGTTTCAGGTACTCAGCCTCTCCCTTAATGGACTCATAGTGGAAAATTTGCCAATCGACATGGTGGCCGATACCCCCATCAACGGCGAGCTCTGTATCGAGCAAGAGGCCCCTCTTCCACTGCAGGGACGACTGGTAAGGCGCATCAAAGCCAATGCCGACCATGCCACTTGGGCGCTGAGCTTTCAAATGAGCGAGAGCAACATCGAACGGCTGCGCCACTGGCTGTTCCAGCGCCATCAAGACGCCTTTACCGAGGCGTATCTGTCCTGATTTTTATCAACAATCATATAGATAAAGACAAACAGGGGAGCTCCAGCCCCCCTGTTTCATCGTATGTAGCATTCGCTTAGATATAAGCGACTTCCAGTACTTCGTATTCCACATCGCCAGCAGGGGTCTTGACGATTGCGACATCGTCCACTTCCTTGCCAATCAGGGCTCGGGCAATGGGGGAGTTGACAGAGATGAGGTTCTGTTTGATATCAGCCTCATCGTCACCCACGATGCGGTAAACCACCTCTTCCTCTGTCTCGCTCTTGAGCAGAGTCACCGTCGCGCCAAAAATAACGCGGCCGTTGTTGGTCATCTTGGTGACATCGATCACTTGCGCATTGGAGAGCTTGGCTTCAATCTCCTGAATGCGACCTTCACAGAACCCCTGCTGCTCGCGAGCGGCATGGTATTCGGCGTTTTCCTTAAGATCGCCGTGCTCACGGGCATCGGCAATCGCTTCGATAATCTGGGGACGAAGCTCGGTCTTGAGATAATCGAGCTCTTCGCGCAGCTTCTCAGCGCCGCGAACAGTCATCGGAGTATGATTCATAGTCGAAACCTGGGTTGCTTGAAAATAGAAACTGCGGCCATCTGCAAGGATGGCCGCAGCAATCGGTTCGGATGAGGCATCTTAATATGAAGCCAACACAAAATCCACGTCAGCCCCTTGATGCAGATCCCACTTGCATCATCGACATTCCCCTCGCTTACTTCCCTTCCGGTACGGAAATTGGGGCCGAAATGGTCGGTTTGCCCTGCATGATGGCGATCTCGACCCGCCGGTTCATCCGACGATTTTCCGGGGTGGTATTGGGCACCAATGGCTGGGAATCCGCCATCCCCTGCACCACCAGTCGCCCCTGATCAAAACCGGGGACCTTCAGCATCTGGTGCGCCACCGCCACCGCCCGCTGCGATGACAACTCCCAGTTGGACTGGAACAGCTCATCTTCGGTCGCCACGTTGTCGGTGTGACCGGAGATGGTGATTTCACCCGGCACATCCTTGAGCAGGGTCGCGACCTTGCGAATGACTGGCCAGAACTGGGGTTGCAGAAATGCCGAACCGGCCGGGAACGACGCTTTTTCCCTGATCCGGATGATGATCTGCTGGCCCAGCGCCTCAATTTCGATGGCACCGTCCTGGATCTGATCTTTCATCTGCTCGGCGAGGGCTTTGGCCAAGGTATTGGACTGTTCTTGCGCCTTCTTCGCATCCTGCGCGGTATCGCCCCCCGTCTGTTTGCCATCACTCTTGTCCTGACCACCGGCCTGATCCGCCTCACCGGGCAGAAACTCCAGTTCGGTCTGGGTCATATCGATGGTCTGCTGCATCACGGTATCAATCGGCGTGGGCTCAGGGCGACCGGGCCTGAACTCCTGGGCAATCACCGAGGTTCCCTTGGGAATATCTTTCACCTCAAGGATGTTCTGCACTCCGAAAGCATTCTTCATAGAGCCCGCGATCTGCTTGAACTTGAGTACGTCCATCTCGGCAAAGGAGAGCAGCAGCACGAAGAAGCACATCAGCAGCGACATCAGGTCGGCAAAGGTGCCCATATAGGCAGGAAGACCGGGGGGGGGACATTTGCAATCAGACATGGTACCTACTCCGCGCCGGTATTGCGTTTGGACTGGCTCAGATAGTTCTGCAGCATGGACTGGATCACCCGCGGGTTCTGACCATCCTGAATCCCCATTATGGCATCAAGGATCAGGGTACGACTGAGCTTCTCCTCCCCGCTGCGCAGCTCCAGCTTGTCAGCAATAGGAATAGCGATCATGTTGGCCTCAATCGCTCCGTACAGGGTGGTCAGCAAGGCCACCGCCATCGCCGGACCGATCGACTTGGGGTCACTCATATTTGACAACATGGCCACCAGGCCCACCAACGTACCTATCATCCCCATCGCTGGGCCCAGATCCCCAAGGGTACGGAAGACCTTGATGGCAATGACATGGCGCTCGGCTGTCAGGTCGATATCCTTTTCCATCACGGCACGCACCACTTCGGCATCGTGACCATCAACCAGCATGTCGATCCCTTTTTTCATAAATGCATTGGGGATCTCTGCAGCCTCCAGTGCCAGAAAGCCACCTTTGCGAGCCGCGTCAGCCAGTTCAACGGCTTTGGCGATCAGGTCGTCGAGCTTGTCGCCCTTGTACATAAAGGCTTTGCCCGCCACCTTGAAAGCCAGAAAAAACTGCCCGATATTGAACTTCATCATGGCGATGAAGATTGAGCCAAGAATAGTGATATAGACCGATGGCATATCGATAAACATGCTCAACGAGCCACCAAGGATCATGCCGTAAATCACGACACCAAATCCTAAAACGATACCTAACAAGCTCCCTAGATCCACATCCCTACTCCTGTCACCGGTTCTTATGCCTAATTATAGTTTGTTGAATTTTCTGCTATTGCGACCCTAGCGGCAAGCATGCATCCACTGAGAATGATGGCTCATTATCGGCCAGTTTAGCGAGAGTTTGAGGGGGCAATGCTTTTCTGCCTCCCCCCTGTGGACGGTCGATGTTAATATAAGCCGATTTTTTCAATCCCCGAGGATGGACATGGCCAGTAAAAAAATCGACCGTCTGAGTTTTGATGCCACTCTGGAAGAGCTGGAAACCATCGTTCATCAGCTGGAACAAGGTTCCCTACCCCTGGAAGAGGCACTCAAGCAGTTCGAGCAGGGCGTTCATCTGGTTCGGGCCGGTCAGCAGAAGCTGGAACTGGCCGAACAGAAGATCCAGATCCTGCTCAGTCAAGCCGATGGCAGTGACCAGCTCGCCCCCTTCCAGCCAGAACAAGGAGAGGAGTGAGTGGCGCTGGACCATTTTTCCCGTCTGCATCGTCAGCGTATTGACGACTGTCTGTCAGCACAACTTGAATCCTTGCCCGCCATGGCGCCGCGCCTGCGCGATGCCATGAGTTATGGCTTGCTGCTGGGCGGCAAGCGGGTTCGCCCGTTTCTGGTCTACGCGGTCGGCGAGATGCTGGGCGTCAAGAGCGAACTGCTGGATGGCCCCGCGGCTGCCGTGGAGTGCATCCACGCCTACTCCCTGCTGCACGATGACCTGCCCGCCATGGATAACGACGACCTGCGTCGTGGTCAGCCAACCGTTCACAAGGCGTTTGACGAAGGAACCGCCATTCTGGCCGGTGATGCGCTGCAGACCCTGGCGTTCTCCATTCTGGCCGATCACCCCATGCCCGACTCCTTGATGGCCAACCGGGTGCGGATGCTGAGTACCCTTGCCCGCGCCTCCGGCTATCTGGGTATGTGTGGTGGTCAGGCGCTGGATCTGCAGGCCGAAGGGCGCCAGATCACGCTTGCCGAACTGGAGCAGGTACACCGCCACAAGACCGGTGCGCTGATTGAATGCGCCGTGGCGCTCGGCGCCCTGTGCAAAGCCGATGTCGATGACGCCACGCTGGCTGCCCTGCAAACCTATGCCGCCGCGATTGGCCTCGCCTTTCAGGTGCAGGATGACATCCTCGACATCACAGGTGATACCGCCACCCTGGGCAAGCCACAAGGTTCTGACCTGGCGCTGGAGAAAAGTACCTATCCGGCTCTGCTCGGACTCGAAAATGCCCGTGAGCTGGCTCGCGAACTGCATGGGAAAGCCTTAACAGCCCTGCAATCCTTGCCCTACAATACCGACATTCTGGAAGCGTTTGCCGATTACATCATCGAGCGAACCCACTAAACGCTGGATAACAGTAACAATATGAGCGTTGATATTAGCAATTTCCCCAACCTGGCCCTCGCGGACACTCCGGTCGAGCTGCGTTCCTTGCCCAAAGATCGGCTGCCGGTGCTGTGCAACGAGCTGCGCGAATATCTGCTGCGCTCTGTCAGCCGCTCCAGCGGACACTTTGCCTCCGGTCTCGGCACGGTCGAACTGACCGTGGCCCTGCACTACGTCTACAACACCCCGTTCGATCGGCTGATCTGGGATGTGGGCCATCAAGCCTACCCCCACAAGATCCTGACCGGGCGCCGTGACCAGATCCACACCATCCGTCAGAAGGATGGCCTGCACCCCTTCCCCTGGCGTGGTGAAAGCGAGTACGACGTGCTCTCCGTCGGCCACTCCAGTACCTCCATCGGTGCTGCACTCGGTATGGCGGTTGCCGCCGAGAGTGAAGGGCTGGGTCGCAAGGTCGTTGCGGTGATCGGTGACGGTGCCATTACCGCGGGTATGGCCTTTGAAGCGCTCAACCACGCCGGCGATGTCCATAAAGACATGCTGGTGATCCTCAACGACAACGAGATGTCCATCTCCGAGAATGTCGGGGCGCTCAACAACCATCTAGCCCGGGTCATGTCCGGCAAGCTCTACACCACCATCCGCGAAGGTGGCAAGAAGGTGCTGGCGGGCCTGCCACCGGTCAAGGAGCTGGCCAAGCGGGCCGAAGAGCACCTCAAGGGGATGGTGGTGCCCGGCACCCTGTTCGAGGAGTTCGGCTTCAACTATATCGGCCCCATCGACGGTCACGATATCGAGGCGCTGGTCGAGACCCTGCGCAACATGCGCAATCTCAAGGGCCCACAGCTGCTGCATGTCAAGACCAAGAAGGGCAAGGGTTACGAGCCGGCGGAGAAAGACCCCATCGGTTATCACGCTGTGCCCAAGTTCAATCCTGACGAGTGTTCCCTGCCGAAAGCGAGCGCCGCCAAACCAACCTTCTCCGCCATCTTTGGCCAATGGCTGTGCGACATGGCCGCCAAAGACGAGAAGCTGGTCGGTATCACCCCCGCCATGCGTGAAGGCTCGGGGCTGGTGAAATTCAGCCAGCAATATCCTGATCGTTACTTCGACGTGGCGATTGCCGAGCAACATGCGGTCACGTTCGCCGCAGGTCTCGCCATCGCCGACAAGAAGCCGGTGGTCGCCATCTATTCGAGCTTCCTGCAGCGTGCCTACGATCAGGTGATCCACGATGTGGCGCTGCAAGATCTGCCGGTGCTGTTCGCCATCGACCGGGCCGGTCTGGTGGGGGCCGATGGTCCGACCCATCAGGGGGCGTTCGACATCAGCTTCCTGCGCACCGTGCCCAACATGGTGGTGATGACGCCATCTGACGAGAACGAGTGCCGCCAGATGCTCTATACCGGCTATCTCCATCAGGGCCCTGCCGCAGTGCGCTATCCGCGCGGCAGCAGCCTGAGCGACGCCCCCATCTCGTCAGAAATGCAGGCACTGGAGCTCGGCAAGGGACGAATCCTGCGAGAGGGCAAGGGCACTGCCATTCTGGCGTTTGGCACCTTGCTGCACCACGCGAAAGCGGCGGCCGAAGCGCTCGATGCCACCTTGGTGGACATGCGCTTCGTCAAACCGATGGATGAGGCGCTGGTGCTGTCGCTGGCGGCCAGCCACGATCACTTCGTCACCATCGAAGATAATGCCATCATGGGTGGCGCCGGTTCGGCGGTGAACGAGTTGCTGATGCGCAATAAACAGTGCAAGCCGGTGCTCAACCTCGGCCTGCCGGATCGCTTCGTCGAACAGGGCACCCAGCAGGAGATCTATGCCCTACTCGGTCTGGACGATGCAGGCATCCAGCGCAGCATCGAAAGCTGGCTGCAAGCCTGATAACGCTTGAAGCTATCAAACAAAAGAAGGGCGCCTCATTGGCGCCCTTCTTATTTTTGCGTTTCTGACCCAGATTACCCTTTATAGATCTTGGGGTTAAACACATCCCGCAGCCAGTCGCCCAGCAGGTTGATGACCAGCACCAGCACCACCAGACAGATTCCCGGGAAGGCGGTGATCCACCAGGAGCCGGAGAAGATGTAGTTGAAGCCGACGCTGATAAGCGAACCGAGCGAGGGCTGATCAACCGGCATTCCCAGACCGAGGAAGGAGAGTGCCGCCTCGCTCATGATGGCGTTGGCCACCTGCACGGTGGAGATCACCAGAATGGGCGACAAACAGTTGGGCAGAATGTGGCGGAACATGATGCGCGGGGCACGGAATCCCATCACCTTGGCTGCTTCCACATACTCCTTCTTCTTCTCCGCCAGCACAGAGGCGCGCACGGTACGGGCATACTGCGGCCACTCGGCGATACCGATGATCACCACCAGCATCATGATGGCGAACTTCGAGTAGAACTCGGAGCCAAAGGTTGCCTGAAATATGGCGGAGATGATGATCGCCACCATCATGGTGGAGAACGACAACTGCACATCGGCAAAGCGCATCAGCAGGTTGTCGATGCGGCCACCGAAGTAACCGGCAATCAGACCGATGACGATACCGAGCACCAGCTGCAGCGCCACCGCAAACAGACCGATAGTGAGGGAGATACGGGCGCCATAGAGGATGGTGCTCCAGATATCCCGCCCCTGGTTGTCGGTACCGAGCCAGAAGCGCTCCTCGCCGCCTTCGAGCCAGGAGGGGGGCAACTCGGCATCCATCAGATCAAAACTGGTCTGGTCATAGACGTTGTGCGGAGCGAGCCAGGGCGCCAGCAGCGCCGCCAGCACGAACACCACAAACACCGCAAAGCTGAACATGGCTACCTTGTCCCGCAGGAAGTAGTAGACGATGTCAGAGTTCTTGAATCGTGCCCAACGGCTTGGGCTTGCAGTTACAGCATTAGTCATGCGCTTACCCCTTGGCAGTCAGGTTAACGGTCGGGTTGATCAACCCGTAGAGCAGGTCGACCAGGGTATTGGTCACCACGAAGATCAATCCCACGAAGATGACGTAGGCGGTGATCAGCGGGGTATCGACCCTGTGGATCGCTTCAAGAAACAGGAAGCCGGTACCCGGCCACTGGAACACACTCTCGGTCAGAATGGTGTAGGCCACCATGGTGCCGATCTGCACCCCGCCGACGGTAATGACCGGCAGCATGGTGTTTTTGAGGGCGTGCTGATAGTAGACCTTGTTGTTATCCAGCCCTTTGGCGCGGGCGAATTTGACGTACTCGGAGGAGAGCTGCTCCAGCATCTCGGAGCGCACCAGCCGGATAAACAGCGGCAGCATGATGGAAGAGAGCGACACCGCCGGCAGGATCAGGTGCAGGATGCCGTCCCAGGTGAAGAAGCCCGACTCCCAGCCCAGCAGGTTACGGGTCTCGCCGCGGCCATAGGCCGGCAGCCAGCCCAGCTGGATGGAGAAGAGATACATCAGCATGATGGCGGTCAGGAACACCGGGATCGAAATGCCGATACTGCTCCCCGCCATGATGATCTTGGTGGGAATGCTGCGCGGGCGGATCGCCGAATAGACACCGAGTGGAATGGAGACCACCACGATGATGAGCGCGGCGGCAAACACCAGCTCAAGGGTAGCCACCAGCTTGTCGAGGATCACCTCGAGAGCGGGTCGCTTGAAGAAATAGGAGGTGCCCAAATCCCCATGCACCGCATTTTTCAAAAAGCGGCTGTATTTGATGAGGAAGGGATCGTTAAGGCCCATCTTCTCGCGCAACTCGTGACGCTGGGCTTCGGAGACGGATTGTCCCACCAGCTCGCGCAACGGGTCACCCAGGTTGTCCTGGATGGAGAAGGCGACCAGGCTGATGACGAACATCACTATCACGGCCTGATAGAACCGTTTCAGCAGGAATGTAAACATGCTTGTCCTTCTACGTGGCCTGTGTCGTGGCACAGGCTTCTGTTAGTGGGCGGAGTGGCCAGCTGACCACCCCGCCCCGTCCTTCCTTGCGACGTTCTCTTACTTGCTGACCACCAGGTCACCCAGGTAAGGGAAGTTCATCACGTTGACCACCGGCTTGATATCGACGTTCTTCTTGGCGCCATAGGCCAGATCTTCCCAGTGCAACGGCACATAGGCAGCATCTTCGATCACCATGGCCTCGACCTTCTTCAGCATCTCGGCACGCTTGGCCGGATCGGTCTCGGCGTTGGCATCCATCACCAGCTTGTCAGCTTCGGCGTTGGCATAACCGGCGCAGTTGTACTGGCCCATACCGGTCTTGGCATCCTTGGTGAAGGTCAGGAACTCGAAGAAGTTCGCAGTATCTTCGGTGTCGGAGTGCCAACCGATCATCTGCATGTCCGCGGCACACTTGTCAAACTCGGGCCAGTACTGGGCTACCGGCATGGTCTTCAGATCCACCTTGATGTTGATCTTGGCCAGCATGGCAGAGACCGCCTGGGCAATCTTGACGTCGTTGACGTAGCGGGCCGCGGGGGCAATGAAGGTCATCTTGAAGCCTTTCTCGTAACCGGCCTCTTTCATCAGCTCCTTGGCCTTGGCCAGATCATATTGGGGCACCAGCGCCTCGTTGTGACCGGCATAGCCTTTCGGGCTCAACTGGCCAGCAGGGGTACCGAAGCCCTTGTTGATCTTCTCGACGATACCCACCTGGTTGATGGCGTAGTTGATCGCCTGACGCACGCGCTTGTCTTTCAGTGCCGGGTTGGTGTTCTGGTTCAGCTCGATGATGATGGCACGGGTACCGGACAGGGTAACCAGCTGAGAGTCCTTGCCATTCTTCACGCGCTCCAGATCGTTCGGCGCAACCGGATAGATCATGTCCACGTCGCCACCCAGCAGGGCGGCAACACGGGTCGCATCTTCCTTGATCGGCACCACGGTCAGGTTCTCGACGTTACCCTTGGAGGCCTTGTCCCAGTAGTTGGCGTTGCGGGCATAATCGAGCTTCACACCCTGCTCGCGGAACTTGACGGTGAACGGGCCAGTACCGGAGACGTGGGTAGAGGCAAAGGAGTCGCCATTCTTGACGATCTCGGCCTTGTCTTTGCCCGCTTCGGTCTTGCCGGTGTAGAACTTGGAGTCCATCGGGAAGATGTAGGTGACGGTCTGCAGCACCAGCGGGAAGGGCTTCGCGGTAATCAGATCGACGGTGTAGTCATCGACCTTCTTCACTTCGCTGATGGGATCGAAGATCGCCTTGAAGTCGACGGAGGATTTCAGGCGGTTGACGGTCCACACCACGTCGTCAGCGGTGAAGTCGTTACCGGAGTGGAACTTGACCCCTTTGCGCAGGTGGAAGCGGACGGTCTTATCGTCAATACGCTCATACTTCTCGGCCAGACGGGGCTCGAACTGCAGGTCCTGGGTGTAACGCATCAGGGGATCGAATACCAGGTGCGACATCTCCAGGGTCTGACCGGAGAGCTGCTCCTGCGGATCCAGCGAAGTGGCGTCAGAGGCGACACCCACCTTGATATCAGCGGCTGAGACACTGAAGGCGAAACCGGCGGCAAACAGCGCCAGGGCAATCTTGGACAATCCTTTCTTCATCTTGTTCTCCATGCTTTTGGCTTTCTTATGACACTTTTTTTGACAAGCAGACCGGCGCACCGGCGCTCTCCTAGCTTGCGATTTCCAGCCCCTCGCGGGACATTCCCTTGAACTCCGGCATGAGGGAGATCAGCTTGCGGCTGTACTCATGCTCGGCATTGGTAAAGAGTTTCTCGGTCTCGGCCACCTCCACCAGATTACCGTGCTGCATCACCCCGATGCGGTCGCACATCTGGCGGATCACCGGCAGATCGTGGCTGATAAACAGCATGGTGAGCTTGAGCTCCTGCTGCAGATCCTTGAGCAGGTTGAGGATCTGGGCCTGCACCGACACATCCAGCGCCGAGGTCGGCTCGTCACAGATAAGGAAGCGCGGGCGAGTGGCCAATGCGCGGGCAATGGAGATACGCTGGCGCTGACCGCCGGAGAACTCGTGGGGATACTTGAGGCCAGCACCACGGCCAAGACCCACGTGATCCAGCAGATCGCCGACAATCCCCTCGATCTGGCTCTCGCTGCTCGCCAGCTGATGGAAGCGGATCGGCTCGGCAATGATGTCGCGCACCTTCATCCGCGGGTTCATCGACGAATAGGGGTTCTGGAACACCATCTGCATCTGGCGACGCAGCGGGCGACGTTCGCGCTCGCTCTTGAGAGCGGTCAGATCGATCCCCTCGAAGAAAATCTTGCCGGTATCAGGCGGATAGAGACCGGTGATGGCGCGGGCAATGGTCGATTTGCCGGAGCCCGACTCCCCCACCAGACCGAAGGTTTCACCCTCGAAGATCTCGAAGCTGATGTTGTTGCAGGCGCGTACATACTGGCGGCGGCTCGGGAAGATGGAGTCCTTGGTGACGAACTTCAGATCGACGTTCTCCACCCGCAACAGCGCCCCTTCATAGGCTCGCTCGTCCTGACTCTGGCCGAGCCAGTGAGTCTTGAGGTCGATATTGGTATCCGGCGCACTGGCATCCTCGATATAGGAGACCAGCGGGAAGCGCACCAGCTTCACATCGGAACGGGGGACCGCCGAGATGAGGCTGCGGGTATAGGGGTGATTGGGGCTGCCCAACACCTGTTCGGTCAGGCCGAACTCCACCAGATCGCCGCGATACATCACCGCCACCTTGTCGGTAACGTTGGAGACCACGCCCATGTCGTGGGTCACCAGCATGCAGCCCACCTGACGCTCTTTGCAGAGGGCGCGGATAAGCTGGAGGATCTGATCCTGAATGGAGACGTCGAGCGCCGTAGTCGGTTCATCGGCGATGATCAGCTCCGGATCGCAGGAGAGCGCAATGGCGATAACCACCCGCTGACGCATGCCACCGGAAAACTGGTGCGGATACTGTTTGATGCGCAGCTCCGGCTGCGGAATACCCACCGCCCCCATCAGCTCCAATGCCTTGGCAAAAGCGGCCTCGCGAGAGAGGTCGGTATTGGCCAGAATGGTCTCCACCAGCTGATGCTCAACGGTGAACAGCGGGTTGAGGGAGGTCATGGGGTCCTGGAAGATGAACCCGATACGGGAGCCACGGATGGCCCGCATCTCGTTTTGGCTCTTGCCGGAGATGAGCTCGCCATTGAGATAGATATCGCCACGGGCGATGCGACCCGGCGGGCTCAGGAGATCGATAACGGCGTTGCCGATGGTGGACTTGCCGGCGCCGGATTCACCGACCACCCCGACAATCTCACCCTTTTCGATAGAGAAAGAGAGATCCTTCACCGCGGCCAGCACCCCGTAGCGGGAGGGGTACTCGATCCGCAAGTTCTTTACTTCGAGCAAGGACATGTTTACCTCTGCGGGGGACATCCGTCCCAAATAATTCGTCCGTAAATCAGCCGCAGATGCCGGTTGTTACCTTGGGCAATATTTGCTCAATCCATGAGGCAGCGAAACCAGCGATCCGGGCGGGTTTTTTGCATTTTTTTGGAATAACCCGCGAGTAACTTAGACGGTTTGACCACGGGTGTAAATGATTGAGTTATACAATTCCGCAATGTTTTGTGCAGATAACCACCAATTCGGCAGAGATAAATGATGATTTTCATCACAAAAATGGCCGGTGCGTCCGTACTTCTATTGGTATCATTACTTTAATTTCAACAACAACGCAACAAGCAGCATTTATCACTATTTCCAAAACAATCACCAGCCCCGAATGAGTAGTGAATATTTATGTGAAATGGATGATAAACGGCAGCATATGCCGATGAATGAAAATTAAGCAGATATAAATCGGGGGATGCCAGAACGGTCATCCCCCGGAAGATGGCTCTCAACCGAGCCAGAATGCCAGTAATTGCATACAAAACAGGGCGAACAGGCCGGCGATCAGATCGTCCAGCATGATGCCCAGGCCACCGTGGATCCGGCGATCAAACCAGGAGATGGGCCAGGGCTTGAGCACATCAAACAACCGGAACAGCGCGAAGCCCGCCACCACCCACTCCCAACCGGCTGGCGCGGCGATCATGGTGACGCCAAAACCGATCACCTCGTCCCAGACGATGGCGCCGTGATCCGGCATGCCGATGGCATCGGTGGCGCTCTGGCAGATACGAATACCGACCACAAACCCAACCGCCAGCAAGGCGATAAACCAATAGGTCGGCAGACCGCTCACCAGCAGGTAGAGCGGAATCGCCGCCAGGGTTCCCATGGTGCCCGGCGCCTTGGGGCTGAGACCGGAACCAAACCCCACCGCCAAAAAATGAAGCGGATTTTTCAGATCCAGTCGTGTCAGCTCGGGCTTTATCCTGAACAAACTCATGTGAAGTGATCCCACCCTTTCAGTTGCAGCTCGACCGCTTGGTCGCCACGTAAGTAGTCGATGCCCGGCTCGCCCGCCACGATGCGGCCGATGCGGCTGAACTTGACCCCGCTATGGGCCAGCGCCGTATCGAGCGCGCCGCGGTGCTCCTCCGGTACGGTAAAGCAGAGCTCGTAGTCATCGCCACCGGCCAGCGCCAGTTGCCACGCCTCCTGCTCGCTCACCGCATCCTGCAGCACCGGCGAGAGCGGCAGCAGATCGAGATCGATCTGGGCCCGCACGCCGGAGGCCTTGAGGATATGGCCGAGATCCGATGCCAGACCGTCGGAGAGATCCAGCGCACTGCCCGCCAGCCCGCGCAGCGCCTGACCGGCCAGAATGCGGGGATGGGGGTGGTCGAGCCGTGGCAGCACGGCAGCCAGCTGGTTCTCGTTGAGGGTGCGTTTGCCCAGCAGGTGGGAAAGCGCCAGCGCGGCATCCCCCAGAGTGCCGGTCACATAGATGCCGTCACCCGCTTTGGCGCCGCTGCGCATCAAGGCGCGCCCGGCAGGCACCGACCCCTTCACCGAGATGGTGATGGAGAGCGGCCCGCGGGTCATGTCTCCGCCCACCAGCGCCACATTGTAGTACTCGGCCAGCTCCAGAAACCCTTCGGCAAACCCGGCGACCCAACCTTCGTTGATGGCAGGCAGAGTCAGCGCCAGCGACACCCAGCGCGGCTCGGCCCCCATGGCGGCGAGATCGGAGAGATTGACCGCCAGCGCCTTGTAGCCGAGATCCACCGGATCCATGTCGGGAAAGAAGTGTACGCCGCTCACCAGAGTGTCGGTGCTCACCGCCAGCTGGGTATCGGGGGGCAGGGTCAGCAGGGCACAGTCATCTCCAGGGCCCATCACCACGTCCTTGCGGGCGTGGGGGACCTTGAAGTACTTATCAATCAGCTCAAATTCACCCATACAGTAAAAAGCCAGCAATAAGCTGGCTCCTCTCTTAGATGCTGACGGACAGCAGGATCAACGCTTGTTCAGCGACTTGATCACCTTGTCCAGTACACCGTTGACAAACTTGTGGCTGTCATCGGCAGCAAAAGCTTTGGCCAGCTCGATCGCTTCGTTGATGACCACGCGCGGCGGTACATCATCACGACGGGTCAGCTCGTAGGTCGCCAGACGCAGGATCGCCTTGTCCACCATGTCCACTTCTTCCAGCGGACGGGAGAGGAAAGGTGCAAACACCTTGTCCAGCTCGCTGCAGTGGAGGGCTACCCCGAACAGCAGATCGCGGAAATAGTTCAGGTCTACACCCTTGGTGTCCTGATCGATCTTGAACTGCTCTTCGATGTCACCCACGTTAGCCTTGGTCATCTGCCACTGGTAGATGGCCTGGGTGGCGCAATGGCGGGCTTTACGGCGCTCAGACGGTTTCAATGTACTTCTCCTCGTTACACGTCCAGTTCTTTCAGGACGTTGATCATTTCGAGCGCTGCCAGTGCAGCCTCTGCACCCTTGTTACCCGCCTTGGTACCTGCACGCTCGATGGCTTGTTCAATGTTTTCAGTGGTCAGCACACCGAAGGCAACGGGAATTTCATATTCCATCATTACCTGGGCCATGCCCTTGCTGTTCTCGTTTGCCACCAGGTCGAAGTGGTAGGTGCCGCCACGGATGACAGTACCGACCGCCACGATGGCATCGTATTGACCACTCTTGGCCAGCTTCTTGATGACCAATGGCATTTCAACCGCGCCCGGCACTTTTACCAGTGTCAGGTTGCTGTCCTGCACTTGACCTTGACGCTTCAGTACGTCCACCGCGCCGTTCACCAGACTGTCGTTGATGAAGCTGTTGAAACGGGCAACAACAATAGCAACGCGCGCCTCAGGAGCGGCGATATTTCCTTCGATAACCTTCATTGGAAATCCTGTATCTGTGCAATCAAAAGGGCCGGAGTCAAAAGTGCGCACATTCTAGCACAACAGACCCACGACAAAAACCATGGCCGCAATAGACGGCCATGATCGCGATGTAACCAGTCCAGCGCACTTGCTCGCCGGTAAATTCCACGACTTCCAGACCGAAACCGCCCGGAAGGGGATGGTACTTCTCTGGTGGAACTTTACTCGCCTACGTACTCAACCACTTCCAGACCGAAACCACCCGGAAGGGGATGGTACTTCTCTGGTAGAGCTTTACTCGCCGACGTACTCAACCACTTCCAGACCGAAACCACCGAGGGCATGGTACTTCTTCGGTGAGCTCAAAAGGCGCATCTTGCTCACGCCAAGGGCCTTGAGGATCTGGGAACCGACACCCACCCGGCGCGAGGTGCCCTGCCACTTGGCTCCTTCCGGTGCCAACCCCTTGTCGGCGGCTTCAAAACCCTTGACCCTAGCCAGCAGCTCGGCGCCATGGGATTCCGCCCCCAAAATCACCAGCACGCCGCCCTCGTCAGCAATGCGGGCCATGGATTTGGGCAGCGGCCAGCTGCGGGCAGCATGGCGGTCGGTCAGCAGCAGATCGCTCAGCACATCGTGCAGATGGACGCGCACCAGAGTCGGCTGGTCAGCCTGTACCTCACCCTTTTTCAGGGCGAAGTGAACCTGATTGTCGATGGTATCGCGGAAGGTGATGAGGTCGAACTCGCCAAACTCGGTGGGCAGCTTGCACTCGGCCACCTTCTCGACCGTGGTCTCGTGCTGGTTGCGGTACTCGATAAGGTCGGCGATGGTGCCGAGCTTGATGCCGTGCTCCTCGGCAAAGATCTCCAGGTCAGGACGGCGCGCCATGGTGCCATCTTCGTTGAGGATCTCGACGATGACGGCGGCAGGCTCGAAACCGGCTAGACGAGCCAGATCGCAGCCCGCTTCGGTGTGACCGGCACGGGTCAGCACGCCGCCATCCTGCGCCATCAGCGGGAAGATGTGGCCCGGCTGCACCAGATCGGCCGCCTTGGCATTGGGCGCCACAGCCGCCTGCACGGTCACCGCACGATCGGCGGCGGAGATACCTGTGGTCACCCCTTCTGCCGCCTCGATGGAGACTGTAAAGGCGGTGGAGAACTGGGCATTGTTGCGATCCACCATCAGCGGCAGCGCCAATTGCTTGCAGCGATCCCGGGTCAGGGTCAGGCAGATGAGGCCACGGCCGTAGCGGGCCATGAAGTTGATATCCTCCGGACGGACGCAGGAGGCGGCCATGATGAGGTCCCCTTCGTTCTCCCTGTCTTCGTCATCCATCAGGATCACCATCTTGCCAGCCTTGATGTCGGCAATGATTTCCTGGGTTGTGCTCAGCGCCATGGGCTACTCCACTGTCTATTTGGGGATTGAGCCCGCAGGCTCAACGGGAATGCGAGATATGCTGCTCTAGATTGGGGCGCATGGCCCCATTTCAATCAGAGCGGGATCACAGAAAATCGTTTTGGTCGGGGCCAACACCCCGACCATCAGAGAAAACCGGCCTTGGCCAGCTTGTCCAGAGTCAGGGTAGAGGCGCTGCTCTCCTGACTCTTGCCCATCATCAGCCGCTCCAGATAGCGGGCGATCTGATCCACCTCGAGGTTGACCTTGTGACCCGGCTTCCAGCTGGCGATGGTGGTCTCCTGCGCGGTGTGGGGCACGATCGTCAGGCGGAACAGATCCCCCTGCACCGCGTTGACGGTGAGGCTGATGCCATCCACCGCAATGGAGCCTTTCTCGGCGATATAGCGGGAGAGTTCCCCCGGCGCCTTGATCCAGTACTCGATGGCGCGGCCGCTGCTGGAGACGCTTTTCACTTCCCCTACGCCATCCACGTGGCCGGAGACCAGATGGCCGCCGAGGCGGGAGGTGGGCATCAGCGCCTTCTCGAGGTTGACCCGATCGCCCACTCTGGCGGCGGCAAAACCGGTACGGGAGAGGGTTTCCAGCGACACGTCGGCGGTATAACTCTTGTCGCCCAACGCCACCACGGTGAGGCAGACGCCGTTGGTGGCGATGGAGTCGCCCAGTTTGACGTCACTGAAGTCGAGATGCGGCGCATGGACGATGAGTGCCATGTCGTCGCCCTGACGGCGCAGTTCGGCCAGGGTTCCCACCGCTTCGATAATTCCGGTAAACATGCAGATCACCTTGCTGATGACGGGGGCAGCTGCTGCCCCCTTGAACATTGAAAGATCAGGCTATTTTGGCGGTAATGCGAATATCCGGCCCCACCATGCGCACATCCTTGATGGCGAGCTTGGGCGCCTGGAACAGCCGGGTCAGACCCGGCAGATGGAACAGGCCGCGCCCTTCGTCACCCATCAGTTTGGGCGCCTGATAGAGCACCAGCTCATCCACCAGCCCTTTTTCCAGCAGAGCGCCGCAGAGCCGCGGGCCCGCCTCGATGAGTACCGAGTTGACATTCTGCTTGGCCAGCAGCATGAAGAGGCTGACCAGATCCAGCTTGCCATCCAGCAGCGGCAGCTCCAGCTGCTGCACCCACTCGGGCCACTCGCCGGACGCCTTGTGCCGAGCCAGCAGCACCGGGCTCTCGCTCTGGAACAGCGGCAAGTCGGGTGTGAGGCGGTTTTGCGAATCGACGATGACCCGCAGCGGCTGGCGCAGGGCCTCTTTGGGATAGCTCGCCTTGACCGAGGGGGGCAGCTCGTCCCAGCGCACGGTCAGGGAAGCGCCATCGGCCAGCACGGTTTCGGCGCTGGAGAGCACCGCATCGTGGCGAGCCCGCAGTCGCTGCACGTCGCGGCGCGCATCGGGGGAGGTGATCCACTGGCTCTCGCCGCTCGCCATGGCGGTGCGGCCATCGAGGCTGGCCCCCAGCTTGACGGTCACCCGCGGGAAGGCGGTACGCATCCGCTTGAAAAAGCCCGGGTTGAGCGCTTCGGCTTCACTCGCCAGCAGGCCGAAATCTGTCTTGATCCCCGCTTCGGAGAGCATCCGCAGCCCGCGTCCGCCCACCTGGGGATTGGGGTCAACCATGGCCGCGACCACTCGGGCTACACCGGCCTTGATCAAGGCTTCAGCGCAGGGGGGAGTACGGCCGTGGTGGGAACAGGGTTCGAGGGTCACATAAGCGGTGGCGCCACGGGCGTTGTCACCGGCGGCGCGCAGGGCGTAGACCTCGGCATGGGGCTCGCCCGCCTTCTGATGCCACCCTTCGCCAACCATCACGCCATCTTTGACCAGCACGGCGCCGACGCAGGGGTTGGGGGCCGTGGTGTAGCGGCCGCGGCGGGCCAGTTCGAGGGCCCGACTCATCCATTGGTAATCATCTTGACTAAACATTCGGGCTCCTTTGACAACACATCTCGGCTTTACGCAGTATCGTAGGTTCGATTAGCGCAGCGTAATCGGACGCGGCAACATGGGTGAGAATGGCGGTTTACTTCTCCAGCTTGGCAATCTCTTCGCCGAACTCGCGAATATCTTCGTGTCCTGAGGTAGAGAGGGGCGAAGCGGATATCCACTTGCCCATCCGATACCATCATTTCTCCAATTTGGCGATCTCTTCACCGAACTCGCGAATATCTTCGAAGCTGCGATAGACGGAGGCAAAGCGGATATAGGCCACCTTGTCCAGACTCTTGAGCTCATCCATCACCAGATTGCCCACCAGCTCGGAGGCGACTTCGCGCTCGCCGGTGGCACGCAGGCGGGATTTGATATGGTTGACCGCTTTTTCGATGGCCTCCATGCTCACCGGCCGCTTCTCCAGCGCCCGCAGGATGCCAGCGCGCAGCTTGTCTTCGTTGAACGGCTCGCGGGAGCCGTTGGACTTGATGACGCGGGGCATCACCAGCTCGGCCATCTCGAAGGTGGTAAAACGCTCGTGACAGAGCAGACACTCACGACGGCGGCGCACCTGATGGCCTTCTGCCACCAGACGGGAATCGATCACCTTGGTATCAACCGCACTACAGAATGGGCAATGCATCGGACCTCCGGCGTTAATGGAACAGGGACCGGCCCGGCGGGCCAGGATCTAGGTCGGCCAGTGTAGCACGGCCATCCAAAACCGGTAAAAGCCAGAAAAAACAATGCCACCCGCAGGTGGCATTGGTCTCAAACCGGATGGTCTGACTTATCAGCCATAAACCGGGAAGCGGCGGCAGATATCCAGCACCTTCTCACGCACGGTGGCCAGCACGGCATCGTTGTCGTGGTTGTCCAGTACGTCGCAGATCCAGTGGGTCAGCTCGATGGACTCGGCTTCCTTGAAACCGCGGCGGGTGATGGCCGGGGTACCGATACGCACACCGGAGGTGACGAACGGGGAGCGCGGGTCGTTGGGCACTGAGTTCTTGTTGACTGTGATGTTGGCTTTGCCCAGCGCAGCGTCAGCATCCTTACCGGTCAGCTCGCGGCCGATCAGATCAACCAGCATCAGGTGGTTGTCGGTACCGCCGGAGACGATCTTGTAACCGCGCTCGATAAAGGTGGCGGCCATCGCCTTGGCGTTTTTCACGACCTGAGCCTGATAGGTCTTGAACTCCGGCTCCAGCGCCTCTTTGAAGGCAACGGCTTTACCGGCGATGACGTGCATCAGCGGGCCACCCTGACCACCCGGGAAGACGGCAGAGTTGAGCTTCTTGTAGAGCTCCTCGTCGTCAGCGGCGGAGAGGATCAGACCACCGCGCGGACCGGCCAGGGTCTTGTGGGTGGTGGAGGTGACCACGTGAGCGTGGGGAACCGGGTTCGGGTAGACGCCAGCGGCAATCAGACCAGCCACGTGGGCCATGTCGACGAACAGGTAGGCACCGACCTTGTCGGCGATTTCGCGCATGCGGGCCCAGTCAACGATGCCGGAGTAGGCAGAGAAGCCACCGATCATCATCTTCGGCTTGTGCTCGACAGCCTGACGTTCCATGTCGTCGTAGTCGATCTTGCCGGACTCATCGATACCGTAAGGCACGATGTTGTAAAGCTTGCCGGAGAAGTTGACCGGAGAGCCGTGGGTCAGGTGACCGCCGTGGGCCAGGTTCATGCCCAGTACGGTGTCGCCCGGCTGCAGCAGAGCCATGTAAACGGCGCTGTTGGCCTGGGAGCCGGAGTGCGGCTGCACGTTGGCGTAAGTGGCACCGAACAGCTCTTTGGCGCGCTCGATAGCCAGGGTTTCAACCACATCCACATACTCGCAACCACCGTAGTAACGCTTGGAGGGGTAACCTTCAGCGTACTTGTTGGTCAGCTGGGAGCCCTGGGCTTCCATGACACGGGGGCTGGTGTAGTTCTCAGACGCAATCAGCTCGATATGCTCTTCCTGACGACGGGTTTCGTCTGTGATGGCCTGCCACAATTGCGGATCATAATTGGCGATGGTCATGTCACGTTTCAACATCCGTTTCTCTCCTGAAAATCGTTTGCGCGTTAGGTGAAGTGGGCGCGGGCATTGTAACGTGAGCTGGATCAAAGAGACAGTCCAACCACCTAAAAAAATGTTGAATTTATGTTGTAAAAAGCAAGATTCCCTCCCCGTTCAATACCCTGGCCACTCCGCCAAACGACACTTTTTTCATCCCGCCGCGGGCGGGCAAAACCCGAAGGGGATCACAACACCCTCTTTATCCATCCTGTAACATATTAATTCGAAACAAATTTAATGATGATGGAGCTGATTGCAGCCATGCATCCGAGGGGCTGCACCTAACCGGAGGAGTTCAAGATGGACCATCTGCTGACATTCGTGATCCTGGCTGTCTTTTTTCTGTTCTACTGGGTCTACTACACCAGCCAACGCAAACATCTCCCCACCACCTCGTGGGATCAACTCCCCACCAAAGCCGACTATCTGGCGGCCCACCCTGAATCAGTCGATGGCGATATCATCTTCTGTTATCACTGCGGCCACCACGAGTTGCTGGAGGTAGGCATGGTGCACCTGACCGATTTTCGCCGAGAATGGGTCTGTGCCAAGTGCAAGCAGGTGCTGTTTCGGGAGATAGAATAACAGCGCAGGGGCTGGCTACCCTCCCTAAACGCCGTACATCGCCAGCAGGGATCAGAACGGCGCATCCCTGTTGGCCGCCAGCCACTGCTGCAACCCGCTCACCGCCGCGTCAAATTGCGCCCCGATTGCCGCAGGCTCCCCGCATCCCGCCCCAAGAGACGCACAGTGGCTGGCAAATTCGGTCAACCCAAGCGCCAGCGCACTCCCCTTGAGCTTGTGCGCTAGCTGACGTTGCTCACTCCCCTCACCCTGAGCCAACTTATCTACCAACACCCGCCCTTGCGACTCAAACAGCGCGACCAGCTGGCGGATCCGCGCCATGCCGAGCAGGGGCAGATCGGCATCCAGCACCGGATTGACCCACCCGGGCTGGTTAGTTGGGGGCACGGCTACTGATAACTGCACCTGCGGCTCGATAGAGGCCCCTTCTTGCCGAAATAGTTGATCTATGGCGTTCGCCAGCACCGCCAGCCGCACCGGCTTGCCGACAAAATCGACGAAGCCGGCGGCAAGGCAGTGGCGGATATCCTCCGGATACATCTGGGCCGAGATGGCGATGGCTGGCAGCGGCCGTTCATGCATCTCCTCACTGATGGCTGCCAGATCCTCGCGCAGGCTCATCCCGTCCATATCGGGCAGATTGATATCGAGCAGCGCCAGCTCGAAGGGACGCTCGGTCACCAGCGCCAGCGCGCTGCGACCATCCTCCGCCAGGGTGACGCGATGGCCGAGGCGGGTCAGCATGCCTTGCGCCACCAGCCGGTTGATCTCGTTATCCTCCACCAGCAGGATGTCACGGGACTGGCCAAGGTGCAGCGGTTGCGCCTCGGCAGGCAACTGGGCGCTCGAACGCTGCAACGGCAAACTGAAGCTGAATTCACACCCCTTG
The DNA here is from genome assembly GCF_049175515.1 of Aeromonas sp. 600479. Classification (NCBI taxonomy): domain Bacteria; kingdom Pseudomonadati; phylum Pseudomonadota; class Gammaproteobacteria; order Aeromonadales; family Aeromonadaceae; genus Aeromonas; species Aeromonas sp. 600479. The sequence continues at coordinate 64,206 of NZ_JAAKVF010000019.1, read as the reverse complement.
CCCGGTTCGCTGGCAAGGATAAGCTCGCCCCCCATGGCGGCCACCAGCTTGCGGCTGATCGCCAGACCCAGCCCGGTGCCGCCCTGATGGCCTATATCACGCTTGCGCTGGCGAAACGCCTCGAACACCGCCTCCTGCTCATCGGCCGGAATGCCGGGGCCGGTATCGCGCACCACGAAGCGGATGCAGGGCTCGGCGCAAGGGCCTTGGCAGGCAAGAGGCGCTACCGTCAGGGTAATCTGGCCACGGGCGGTAAACTTGACCGCATTGCCGAGCAAGTTGCCGAGCACCTGGCGCAGTTTGCCCAGATCCCCCTCGACCACAGGCGCCAGCCCGGGCGCATATTCCAGCGCCAGAGTGACCCCCTTGGCCTCTGCCTTTGGCCGGAACAACGCGCTGAGCTCATCCACCAGCTGGAACAGGGGGAAGGGTTCGCGGCGCGCCTCCACATGGCCCGCTTCTATCTTGGAGTAGTCGAGAATGTCGTTGAGGATCTCCAGCAGGGATTCGCCACTGTGTTCGATGGCGGCCAGATAGCGCTGCTGGGTATCGCTCAGGTGGGTATCTTCCAGCAGTGTCAGGCCACCCAGAATGCCGTTCATGGGGGTGCGGATCTCGTGGCTCATGGTGGCGAGAAACACAGACTTGGCGCGGTTGGCCTGCTCTGCCTCGGCGCGGGCCTGCCGCTGCTTCTCCACCTCCTCATTGAGCCGCTCGTTGGCGTGGCTGAGCTGGCCAGTGCGCTCCTCGACCCGCGACTCCAGCTCGCGCTGATAGCGGCCCAGCTCCACCGCATTGTCACGAAACACCTGCAGGGCCCGCCCCAGCTCCGCCAGCTCATCGCGCCCGGTACTGGCGATCGGCTCAAGGGGGGCCAGATCCCCGCGCGCCAACCGGCTCATCCCCGCCACCGCCCGTTGCAGTGGCCAGACGATCCGGCCATAGACCATGCGCCACATCAGCAGCATCAGTAGTAGCAGGGTGAGCAGGCCAATGGCCATCAGCGCCTGCTCCAGCAGCCTGAGGCGCTGGCTTAGCGCCTGCTGGCTCTGCCCCAGCGAATCGCGGGCACGGCTGACCAGCTCTCCGACCTGCTGGTTGAGGCTGCTCATCAGGGCCTCATTGGCATTGGCCAGCACCCGCAGCGCCTCCCCCTTGCCGAGCCAGTCGCTGCGCAGTTGCACCAGCTTGTCGCTCTGCGAAAGCACGGTCAGCGCCTGCTCCACCGCCTGACGGCGTGCCGGGTCGGTCACCGCCCCGGCCCGCAGTTGCAAGATGGCCAGCTCCCGCTGCCCCTCTTGCAATAGCGTTTGCAACTGTTCCTGTCGTTCGCTGCGCCACATCTCCTCGATGCGCTGCTGCTGCATCAGGGTGCGATGACGCAGCTCGGTCATCTGCTCCAGCCAGTCGAGATCCTGCTCCAGCAGGCGGTCCAGCGTCCGAGTCGCCTGCGCACCTTGTTGTTGGTAGAGGGAACCCAACCCCGCCACCATCACGGTTTCGGCGTTCTCCATCTGGCTGCGCGCCAGCTCGGCGATCTGCCCGGCCGCCGCCACCAGACGGGCCCGCTGCGCCTCCCCTTGCGCCATCAGGGTCAATCTTTCCCCCACCAGCCAGCCCTGCTGGCCCAGATTGCCGATGATGCTCTGACTGAGCTGATCGAGGCTTGTTGAACCCTGCCCACGGCCGAGTTGCGCCAGTACCTGTTGCAGCTGTTGCCCCTGCAGGGTGAGCAGGCGTCCCTGATGCTCCCGCTCCTGCTCGCTGGTTGCGGTGGCCAGCAGCCGTGACGCGCTCTGGATCTCGCCGCTGAGGCGAGAGAGCGTGCGGGCCAGCTCCTGATCGGCCAGAGTCTGCTGCACCCCTTGCTCCAGCTGGCGCAGATGGCTAAGCCCCACCCAACCCAGCAGGGAGGCACTCAGTGTGAGTAATGCCATCAAGGAGAAGGCCAGCAGCAACTTGCCACCCAGGCCGGAAAAGATTCTCACGGGAAGTCCCTTGGTTGTGGTCGGCTTTGACCGGATAATATGGCCCAACACTTTAACAAAACCCCTGACCATGCGAAGCGTCTATCTCTCCCCGTTGTTGCTGATCTGGTTGCTAATGCTTCCCCGCGCCGCCCTCGCCTTTGCGGTCGATATCTGGCCCGCCGGCGAATTCAGCGGCCAGCCGGTGCGCCAGCAGTGGCCGGAACCTGCCGCCGCACCCAAACCGCTGACCCTCTGTGCCCTCTACCCCCATCTGCGCGACGCCTACTGGCTCTCGGTCAATCAGGGCATGGTGGACGAGGCGAAGCGGCTGGGAGTCAAGCTGCAGATCCACGAAGCGGGGGGTTACGGCGCCCTCGCCGAGCAGCGCCAGCAGTTGCAGCGCTGCGTGCAGGAAGGGAGCGACGCCATCTTGCTCGGCGCGGTGAGCTATCAGGGCTTGCGCGAGGCCATCAAGGTCACGCCGCTGCCGCTCTTTGGGCTGGTCAACGATCTGCCCAGCGGTCTGGTGCAGGCGAAGGTGGGTGTCTCCTGGTACCAGATGGGCTGGCAAATCGGCCACTGGCTGGCGCAGCGCCACCCCGCCGGCAGCAAACCGGTCTCGGTCGCCCTCTTCCCCGGCCCGCAGGCAAGTGGTGGCAACAACTTCGTCGAGCCGGGCTTTGCTGATGCCATCAAGGGGAGCGCCATCAAGCTGGTCACCACCGAACGCGGCGACAACAGCCGGGAAATCCAGCGCACGCTGGTGCAGCAGACGCTGGCCCGCTATCCCGACCTCGACTATCTGGTGGGGGGCGCCATCGCCGCCGAAGTCGCGGTCAACGAGCTGGCGCAGCGCCATCTCGACAGGCCCCGGGTGCTGAGCACCTACTTCAGCCACGGGGTACAGCGGGGCCTGCGCCGGGGCAAGATCCTGGCAGCCAACAGCGATCAGATGCGGCTGCAGGGGCGCCTTGCGGTCGCTCAGGCGGTCTGCCTGCTGCAACACCCTGATGCCAGTGCCGAACAATGTCCGCGGGTGATGGGACCACCCATTTTGACGCTCTCTGCACCGCTGGCCGACCCCGCAGATTCCCTCTCGGATGGCGCTTTTCGTCCCGTCTATCGGGTCGAATAGCCGTTCCAAATCCGATTAGCCCACTCAAGGAGAAGAGATGAAAGAGTTACATGCCAGCTGCCTGTGCGGCGCCGTCGCCCTGACCCTGCCGGATCAGTTCGACTATATGGGGAACTGCCACTGCAGCGAATGCCGCAAGTTTTCAGGGGGAGATTATGCCTCGGTCGGCGGACTGGATGGCAACAATGTCACCATAGTGAAGGGGGAAGAGGCCATCGGCCGCTACCGGAAATCGGCAGAGACCACCCTGGCCTTCTGTCGTCACTGCGGTTCCAGCCTGTTCAGCCAGAAGAGCAGCAGCGGCAAGATCAATCTGCGCCTCGGGGTGCTGGACGATGTGCCAAGCCAGCGGCCCGCATTTCACATCTTTGTCGGCTCCAAGGCGCCCTGGCACCAGATTGGCGACGACTGCCCGCAATTTGATACCCGCCCGCCGGTCTGATACCCGGTCAAACAGGTCAAGGCCGCCGCAACGGGATCAGGAGGCTATCTCACCGGCAAACAGATAGCCTTCACCATGGACGGTAACAAACAGCTGGGGATCCCGCGGATCCGGCTCCATCTTGCCGCGCAGCCGCCGGATCAACACGTCTATGGTGCGATCGCTCGGGCCATCGCCGCGATGGCTGATAAGGGTCAGGATCCGCTCCCGGCTCAGCACCCGCCCGGCATGGGCGACAAAGGCCACCAGCACTTCATATTCGGCCTTGGTCAGGCGCACCGGCACCCCGTCCTTGCTGAGCTGGCGGCGGGGAATATCAAAACGCCAGGGGCCAAAGCGCACCGCATCGTCAGCCACCGCAGGCTCACTTGGCGCGGCGGCAGCCAGCGAGATCCGCCACAGCAGATTCTTGACCCGCACCAGCAGTTCCCTGAGCTCGAACGGCTTGGTGACATAGTCATCGGCCCCCATCTCGAGGCCGACTATCCGGTCTACCGCATCACTGCGGCCGGTGACCAGAATGATCCCCACCGTGCTGCGCGCCCGCAGTTCACGGGTCAGCAGCAGACCATCTTCCCCCGGCAGGTTGATATCCAGCATCACCAGATCGACCGTTTGTACCGCCAGCACGGCGCGCATCTCCGGGCCGTTTTCGACCGCCGTCACCCGATAGCCCTCCCGCTCGAAATAGCCGGTCAGCTTCTCGCGGGTAACCGCATCATCTTCAACAACCAGAATGTGGTAGCTCATGGGCAGGGTTCACGATGGTCGACAAGGGAGGATTATTCTATTCACATTTTGTCATAAATACCCCTATTTCATTAATTTGTGGCGGCAGCCCTGTTCACAACGCCTCCCTATCATGGCTCCCATCAAAAAAGTGATGTGAGAGAGCATGATGAAAAAACTGTGGCACTTCCTGCGCACCCCCAGCCGTCGCTGGTCGGTACTGGCGCTGCTTCTGGTGGGCGTCGGCGTCACCCTCGCGGGCACCGTAGGCCTGCACTATGGCTTTGAGAAAACCAGCAGCCTCGAATTCTGTATCTCCTGCCACTCCATGAAAGACACCGTCTATCCGGAGTACAAGGAGTCCATCCACTTCAAGAATGCCTCAGGGGTACAGGCGGTCTGTACCGACTGTCACCAGCCGAAGGATTTTGTCGGCAAGGTGGCCCGCAAGATGGAGGCGGCCAACGACCTCTATCAGGAGTACATAGGCCACAGCATCGACACCCAGGAGAAGTTCGAAGACCGGCGCCTGCATCTGGCCGAGAAGGTGTGGGCGCGGATGAGCAGCCAGAACTCCAAGACCTGCAAGTCCTGCCACAGCTACGACAACATGGATCACGCCAAGCAGTCCCCGGCGGCAGCGCTGGCGATGAAAGATGCGGCGGCGAAGAACATGAACTGCATCGAGTGCCACAAGGGCATCGCCCACGAACTGCCCAACATGGCGGGCGGCTTCCGGGCCACTTACGCCACCCTGGTCAACGACGCGCAAGAGGCGCCAGCCGCCGAGACCCTCTACAACCTGGGTGAAAAAGATCTCTATGCCAGCGAACAGAGTACCGACCCGGTCGGCAAACTGCTGCCCGCCTCCCGCATCGACGTGGTGGACCGCAGCGGCGATCGCCTCAAGGTGACCATCGAAGGGTGGCGCGAGAGCGATGGCAAGGGCCGGGTGCTGAGCGAATACATGGGCAAGCGGGTCTTCGTCGCCACCATCCGTGACGAACTGAAAGCGAGCGAGAAAGTGCTCAAACAGGAGACCGACAGCACCACCCATATCAAGTGGGAGCAGGTTCAGGTGCAGGCCTGGGTCGATGGCAAGGGCTTTGAGTCCTCGCTCAAGCCGATCTGGGATTACGCCGGCGAGATGTACAAATCCACCTGCAACTCCTGCCACGGCGCGCCGGATCCCGCTCACTTCACTGCCAACGGCTGGATTTCGGGACTCAAGGCGATGTCTGCCTACTATCGCCTGAGCAAGGAAGAGGAACGCACCCTGCTCAAATACCTGCAAAACCATGCCGCCGATACCGGTGGTCAGGGCAGCCACTAAGTCCGGATTCGAAAGAGGAATAACAAGATGATCAATATTTCCCGTCGTGGTTTTCTGGGTGGCTTGCTGGCCAGCGGTGCCTCTGCCCTGATCGGCCCCTCCCTGCTCGGTCGCGCCGTGATGGCCGCCGAGTCCGGCGAAAAACTGGTGCAGTCCGGCTCCCACTGGGGCGCCTTCCGTGCCCGGGTGGTCGATGGCCGCTGGGTCGAGACCCTGCCGTTCGAGCACGACAAGCACCCCACCGACATGCTCAAGGCCTTGAGTGAAGTGGTCTACAACCCCTCCCGCATCCGCTACCCCATGGTGCGGCTGGACTGGCTGCGCAAGGGGCACCAGTCCAACACCAGCGAACGCGGCCAGAACCGCTTCGTGCGGGTCACCTGGTCTCAGGCGCTCGATTTTTTCTATCACGAGCTGGAGCGGGTGCAGAAAACCTATGGCCCGAGCGCCCTCTATGCCGGCCACTCCGGCTGGCAGTCAGTGGGCAAGCTGCACTCTGCTGGCGCCATGTTGGGGCGTGCCATGAACCTGCACGGCACCTATCTGGCCAAGGCCGGTGACTACTCCACCGGTGCCGCCCAGGTGATCCTGCCCCACGTGGCGGGCGCCATGGAGGTGTACGAGCAGCAGACCTCCTGGCCGCTGGTGCTGGAACACAGCAAGACCATCGTTATCTGGGGCTCAGATCCCATCAAGAACCTGCAGGTGGGCTGGCTGGTGCCGGATCACAGCGTCTACGACTACTGGGCGCAGCTGAAAGAGAAGGTGGCCAAGGGCGAGATCCGGGTGATCAGTGTCGATCCGGTCAAATCCAAGACCCAGAAGTACCTCAATTGCGATCAGGTGACCCTGAGTCCGCAAACCGACGTGCCGCTAATGCTGGGTATCGCCCACACCCTCTACAGCGAGAAGCGCCACGACGAGAAGTTCCTGAAAGACTACACCACCGGTTTTGACAAGTTCCTGCCCTACCTGCTGGGCACCAGCGATGGTCAGGTGAAGGACGCAGAGTGGGCCGCCGCCATCTGTGGCGTACCAGCCGAAACCATCCGCGAGCTGGCCCGCACCATGAGCAGCGGCCGTACCCAGCTTATCGGCGGCTGGTGCGTGCAGCGTATGCACCACGGCGAACAGTACGCCTGGATGCTGGTGGTACTGGCCTCGATGATTGGCCAGATCGGCCTGCCGGGGGGCGGTTACGGCTTTGGCTGGCACTACAACGGGGCGGGCACCATCACCTCCAGCGGCCCTATCATGTCAGGTTTCAGCTCGGTCATTCCCGGCGTTAAACCACTCCATGACGGCGACTGGAAGGGCTACTCCAAATACATTCCGGTGGCCCGCTTCGTCGACTGCATCCTCAATCCGGGCAAGCAGATCGCCTTCAACGGCCAGACCATCACCTACCCCCACATGAAGATGGCGGTGTTCTGCGGCAACAACCCGTTCCACCACCAGCAGGATCGCAACAAGATGGTCGCCGCCTGGCGCAAGCTGGAAACCGTGGTCAGCATCGATCACCAGTGGACGGCCAGCTGCCGTTTCGCCGATATCGTGCTGCCCGCCACCACCACCTATGAGCGGGACGACATCGAGCAGTGGGGTTCTCACTCCAACGCGGGCATTCTGGCCATGTACAAGGTGGTGGAGCCGCTGTTCGAGGCGCGCGATGACTATGACATCTTCGCCGATCTCTGCCGTCGCTTCGGTCGCGAGGTCGAATTCACCGGCGGCAAGAGCAAGCTGGAGTGGATCCAGAGCATCTATGACGATGCCCGCCTGCAGGGCCGCGGCATCGGCATCCGTCTGCCCCGTTTCAGCCAGTTCTGGCACGGGGAAGGCTTCGTCACCTTCCCGGCAGGCCAGCCCTGGGTGCGTCACGAGTCGTTCCGTCAGGAGCCGGATCTGGAACCCCTCGGTACCCCGTCTGGCCTTATCGAGATCTACTCCAAGACCATTGCCGACTACGGCTATGGGGATTGCCCGGGCCATCCGGTCTGGATCGAGCCCTACGAGCGCTCACACGGCGGGCCGGGCAGCAAGCAGTACCCGCTGCACCTGCAATCCTGCCACCCGGACAAACGGCTGCACAGCCAGCTCTGCTCCTCCGACAACTATCGCGCCACCTACACAGTGCAGGGTCGCGAGCCTGTCTACATGAATCCGCAGGATGCCAAATCCCGCGGCCTCAAGGACGGCGATCTGGTGCGGGTGTTCAACGGCCGCGGTCAGGTATTGGCTGGGCTGGTGGTGAGCGATGACTACGCCCCCGGCGTAGTCCGGATACAGGAAGGAGCCTGGTATGGCCCGCAAGAGGGCGGCAAGGTAGGGACTCTCTGTACCTACGGCGATCCCAACGTGCTGACCGCCGACATAGGCTCCTCCAGCCTGGCGCAGGCCACCACGGCCCACACCGCGCTGGTGGAGATCGAGAAGTTCCGCGGACAGGCGCCCGCCGTCACTGCCTTCGGCGCGCCGGAATCGGCCAAGGGCATCGACCCCATGTTCCCGGCACTCTGACCCCGGGGGGACGAAAGCGCCCCCTTGAGTTTCCTTTATTTTTAAAGTCGTTAGAATCGGGAGCCATCAAGGCTCCCGATTGCCATCCACGGAGGAAAAATGCAGGAATTTATGGCTACCAGCGAACGCCGGGCCGAACTCTACTGGTGGTTCTCCACCCTGTTCGCCGCCGAACTCAGTGATGAGCAGATCGCCGAATATGACACCTATGACGTGCGAAGCTTCCTGAAAAGCCTCTCCACCCTGGATCCGATGCGCGAAGCCGTGGCCGAGCTCAACGATGCTATCGCCCGCCTGCTGGTGCGCCCGGATCGCCAACTCGAACTCGCTGCCGACTTCGCCGGCCTGTTTCTGGTGGATCCCAAACAGGGCGCCCTGCCCTACGAATCGCTCTATCGTGGCGATGCCAAGCTGCTGATGCAGGCCCCGATGGCCGGGATGCAGGCCCGCCTCGATCGCCTTGGTATCAATGTCAGCGACAAATACAAGGAGCCTGCGGATCATCTGGCCATCGAGCTGGATCTGATGGGCAATCTCATCATCCGCGCGGCGGAAGCCAAGAGCGCAGCCGAGCGGGAACGCTGGCTCGACGAGCAGGAAGCACTGCTGCACGGTCATCTGCTGGGCTGGTTTGACAAGTTCGAAAGCGCCTGTCGCGCCGCCGACCGATTTGGTTTCTACGGCGCCAGTGCCCGTCTGCTGGGGGTCTTCCTCAAGATGGATGCTAACTACCTCTCTCTGGTCAAACCGGCACCGTCCGCCGACTGAGGCCGCGATGAAGACAGCCCTGCTTCTGATTGCATGCTGGCTGCTGGCCCTGATCCCGCTGGATCAGGGCATTACTCCCCTGATCGCGCTGCTGTTCAACCCGGATCGCGAGCTCTACGGCACCGCCCAGCTTACCGGCTTTGCCGGCATCCTGCTCACCCTCTACCTTGCCAATCTCGGCGTCGAGGTGGTGTTGCGCCGCCGCTTCCAGATTGCCGGCATGCTGGCGCTGCTGGCCGCCTGGATCGACTTCATCAACAGCAGCGGCAGCGAGTCGCACTTCCTGCTGCTCTACCTACTCGCCCTCCCGTTCCACCTGCTCGGCTGGCTGGTATTTGTGCGCGGTATTCAGGCATTTGGCCGAGAGAAAGGCTAAAAAACAGCCAATAATATTGCAAATCATGACAGCCAGGTCAGGCTCTTCCCAGTCATTACAAGCACATCGGTACAGCCCCCCGTAACATTTGCTTACATTCAGCTCCCGTTCAGTTTCACAAAAGCCGATATAGTGCCGCTCCTTTCGCCACACTACACAGGAGCAATAGTATGCCTCCACAGGATGCGCGCATCACAGGCCTCGATCTGTTGCGCGGGCTGGTCATCTTCATGGCAGTGTTTGAGCACTACACCGGTTATCTCAACTACTGGTACATCGATTTCTTCAATCGGGAGCATGCCTTGTGGGACAGCTTCTATGTGTCACACAAGGCAATGGCGGGACACCTGCTACCCATGGATCAGCTGACAGCACACGCATCAGCCTGGTTAATCCCCTGGGTAAGCCAGATCTACCTGGCCTTGGCCGCATTCAACCTGAGCCGCCGCGATCAGGCCAGCTTCAAGCCGCAGCTGGGCAGCAAGCTGGCCCTGTTTGCCAGCATCATACTGATGCTCTATGTCGAAGGGTTGGTCATCGCCCCCAATTTCGGCGAGGCCATCTCGTTCTACCCGGTCATGCTCTGGATGTGCCTGCTGGCGCTCTTCTCCATGGTGTATGCCTGGTTCGGCATCCGCGGCATGCTCCTGCTGACCCTTCTAAGCCTGCTGCTGGATCAACTCGGCGTACAGGAGTTGCTCGGCCATATCGACAGCTGGATGAAGCTGCACGTTCACCCCGACTATGAGCTGGATGCCCGTCTCGACCTCTTCATGGCCAGTGGCTGCTTCGGCTTTCTCTATGGCTGGTGCTGGCATCAGCGCCCACAATGGCGAGATCGCCTCAACCGTCTGGTGCTGACGCTGTCACTGGTGGCGCTGGCCATCTATCTCATGTTCGGCGAGACAAGCACGGTCGAGCTCAACGACATCTACGCCAATGAACACGAACTGGCGCTGGACATGATCGGCCGAGCCGGGATCTGGGGTATGGAGTTTCTGGTGATCGGTACCGTGCTCTGGCTACACCAACACAATATCCGTCTCTGCTGGCGACCACTCAACTGGATCGGTATGTACTCGCTGACCGTATTCATCTTCCACAAGAGCATCTTCGTCCATCTGTGGGGCCCCTTGCTACTGTGGTGGACTGCCCGTCAGGGCACCATACTGCCCAACAGTTTTGGCCTTATCATGTTGCTCTGCACTGCCAGCGTACTGCTTATTTATGCTTTCCAGCGCTCCGGCATCATCTGTCATCTGATGGGAATGCATCAGGATCGGGACTGGCAGAGACTGTATGGCAAATAAGAGCGGGTTACTGCTGCTCATTCCCCTGATGCTGCCTTTCTCGGCCAGGGCGCTGGTTGTGGGTAGCCAATGGCAACTCGACAGCAGCAACGCGGGAGCGGGGGCCGACTCCACGGTACAGCTCTGGCTCGGCTATGAACGGGAAACACAGATGGGCCTTGTCTTTATTGATGGCCAAAGCGCAGGCGTTGCGTTATCCCTTTATAAACAGAGCTTTATCGCCTTAGGGATCAGTCCGATGGTGGTGGCGGATCACTCCCGCTTTGGTGCGTTATGGCGCATGGGCTGGCAACTGGATGACGAACACCAGCTCAGCATTGGCCAGCTTTATGATGTAACCGGTCGCTATGGCCAGCTGTGGTATATGGAACATTCGCTTCCGCTGCCTGCCAACGTATCCTTCAATCTATGGCTGACAAGAGGCGACCAGGCATACATGTCCGCATATGAGAGCGAAGAGGGATGGCGCGAATGGGGAATGACGCTGGAACGTAGCTGGACATGGAATCAGTGGAAGCTTGGCTTGGAAGCGGGCGCGAAACAGTGGCTGATGAAAGAGCGTGACTGGCAACCCACCATCAGCCTGACCCTGCGCTATCAATTAAGCCTTTAATACATCTTGAGCGGAAATCGCGCCGCTGTGATTGCCTTTCACACCTCACCGCCTCCAAATGGATTTCATCACCAAGACTTACCATATATAACAATGAGATAAGGTTATTCCTCCCCCCCAAAAAAAGGTTCGTGCCATACTTAAAACCGTTAAATGACAAATAAATCAATGCCGGGAGCCATCATGGATGGAATGCTTTTCAAGGCCGATACCGAAACAATTCTGCCCACGCTGTCAGATCAGAGCATACTCGAACAACTACTGAATACAGCCCCCTTGGGTATAGGTGTCTTTGACTGCCATTTCCGTTATTGCAAAGTCAATCAGGTACTGGCTGATATCAATGGCAAGACCATAGAGGAACACAAGGGCAAACATCTGAGAGAGATTGTGCCCAAGCTGGCTCCAGTACTGGAGCCCATGTTCCGGCAAATCCTGCGCCACGGTAGGCCCTACGTGAATATCGCCATCACGGGGCAAACAGCGGCACATGGCAGCAGCGCAAGACGGTGGCAGGCAACCTATAGTCCGATGTGGAACGACAGTGGCAAGCCGAGCGGTATCCTCGCCATAGTGCGCGATATTACCGAACAGTACGAAACAGAGCAGCGGCTGCAACTGGCTATGAGAGCGGCACAAATTGGCGTGTGGGAGTGGTATGTTGCAGAGGATAGATTGCTGTTTAATGGAGAAATTGAACCACTGCTTGGCATACCAGCTCACCAGTTCAAGGGAGGGCTGCAGGCTTTCATTGACTGCTTTGAACCTGAATCAGGCCAGCAGCTCAGGACAGTTCTGCAAGGGAAAGAGCCCATCCATCTCACCCTGAGCTTCATCACTCCCTTAAATGAACGTCACTGGGTTGATATTCATGCCGATCATGTTGCAGCCACGGAATCCATCGGCCACAGAGTGATGGGCGTGATCCACAACGCGACGGCCCGGCGGCGTCAGGAGGAGCGACTCCATCAGGCCAACGTGGTTTTCGATACTACGGCCGAGGGAATTATTATTCTGGACAACAATCACCGTATCATTTCGGTCAACCCGGCTTTCACCATGCTGACGCAATATGATGCCGAGGAGGTAATAGGCCAAGATCCTGGAATCGTTATACATCCGAGACGCTATACCGACCTCGACTCACCATGGCATCAACTGCATCCGGACAATAATGCCTGGCATGGCGAAATGGCCTGTTTACGCAAAGATGGCAGCTACTTCTCTTCATGGCAGCAGATTAGTGCCGTCTACGACAACTTCAACAACACCACTCACTATGTAATTGCCCTCTCCGACATCAGCGCCATTCGCAAGGTGGAAGCCGAGCTGAATCATCTCGCTTATCACGATCCCCTGACCGAACTCGGCAATCGCCATCTGCTGCAGGAGCGACTGACTCTTGAACTGAAAACCGCACAACTCAACAACAAGCGGTTGGGACTACTCTTTATCGATCTGGATGGTTTCAAACTGATCAACGACAGTCTGGGGCACGGGGTGGGCGATGAACTGCTCAAGCGACTGGCAGAACGGATCCGAAATTGCCTGCAACCGAATGAGCTGGCTACCCGCTTGGGTGGGGACGAATTTCTGGTGCTCATCCCCTATCTGGAAGCACCTGACGAGCTGATAACACTCGCCAATACCTTGCTGACTGCGCTGCGTGAACCGGTCGAACTGTCCCATGAGCAGGTTGCTATCTCGGCGAGCATCGGCATCGCTATCTATCCGGACCACGCAACCACCCCTGAGACACTGATCAGTGCCGCCGACAACGCCATGTATGAAGCGAAGAGCCAGGGTCGTAACGGCTTCCAGTTCTACACCCCATACATGGCGGAACAGGCTCGAGAACGAATGCAAATTGAACAGGGATTACTCAAAGCTCTTGAGCTTGAACAGCTTTGTATTCTCTATCAGCCCATGACTCATCTTGCCGGCGGTCATCTGAGTGGGCTGGAGGCACTCTTGCGCTGGAAGCACCCCAATGAGGGACTGATCAATCCAGCCCGTTTTATTCCGGTTGCAGAAGAGTGCGGCCTCATCGAAAAAATTGGCGAATGGGTAATGCGCAATGCCTGTGCACAGGGAAGAAACTGGCTGGCCGCCGGCCTGCCGGTGCCCCGCTTGTCAGTTAATGTATCGGTGCGAGAGATGCGCTCACCCGGCTATGTGGAACAGGTCGCAACTATTCTGGCCGAAACAGGGTTTCCGCCTGAGCGACTGGAGATTGAAGTAACGGAAAGCATCATACAACGGGTTGATCAGAGCCTGGATCTCTTTACCCGGCTGAAAAATCTGGGGGTTCAAATTGCCATCGACGACTTTGGCACCGGATTTTCGTCGCTGAGCCTGCTCAAGACTCTGCCGATTGATCGCATCAAGATCGACCGGGCATTCGTGCAGGCTTTACCGGAGGACAAGAATAGCAGGGAGCTCTGCCGCACCATCATCAGTCTGGCAGACAGTCTGGAGATGGAGGTTACGGCAGAGGGTATTGAAACTCGAGCACAATATACCTTCTTGCAGTCACTTAACTGTGGTGAGGGGCAGGGCTACCTGTTCAGTAAACCGCTGCATGTAGAACAGATGCACGAACGCTTGCATTGCCAAAGCGTTCAGCAGTAGCAATATCAGGGAAACGAACGGCCAACGACTGGACAATCAAACTATTTTCCAAACGTCAGGGTAGGAACACCACCGTTATCCCGGTCATTGGCCATGCGAGTGAGCGGTGAGTCACCCGAGTAACGGGAGCCTGGCTCACTGAGGGAAAACCTGGCTCCCGGCTTTTTGTCCTGCCATGCATGACCAAGCTGCTCAGCAACCCGATCCCGTACAGTCTGTGACGGCTCCTGGTGTGTAATAGCAAACTCTTTGGGAGGCTTGTCTGCAAGAACAGGCGCATCAAACTGCCACAGGGATGCACAGAGCAACAGAGAGAACATAACAACCTCTATCAATCAAAAACACCTTTTTACCCACTCACCGCGTGAGTGTCACCCATTACCCTGTAACCAAATGTTGCTGTCTATCCAAAAGTCTAATTGCCCCCCTCGACCAAAGGTATAAGTTGTTACTTAATTATTAAAAGTATGTATTCAAAGGAGTGACAGATGAGCGAGAGCAAGGTCTACCCGGTCAAACCCCACATCAGCAGCAATGCACTGCTAGACAAGGGCGACTACGCCGCCATGTATCAGGCCTCCGTCGAGGATCCCGAGACCTTCTGGGGAGAGCAGGGAAAAATCCTCGACTGGATGAAACCCTATAGCAAGGTCAAAAACACCTCCTACGATCCGGGCCATGTCTCCATCAAATGGTTTGAAGATGGCCAGCTCAACGTCTCCGCCAACTGCCTCGATCGCCATCTCGCCGAACGGGGCGACAAGGTTGCCATCATCTGGGAAGGGGACAACCCCGCCGAAGATCGCAAACTCACTTACCGCGAGCTGCACGCCGAAGTGTGCAAATTTGCCAACGTATTGAAAGCTCAGGGGGTACACCGCGGCGATGTGGTCTGCCTCTACATGCCCATGGTACCGGAAGCAGCTATCGCCATGCTGGCCTGTACCCGCATCGGCGCGGTACACAGCATAGTATTCGGCGGCTTCTCGCCGGAAGCGCTGGCTGGTCGCATCATCGACTCGGGCTCCCGCATCGTGATCACCGCCGACGAAGGGCTGCGTGGTGGCCGCCCGGTGCCACTCAAGAAGAATGTGGATGAAGCGCTCACCAACCCGGATACCCAGGTCAACAAGGTGATCGTGCTCAAGCGCACCGGTGGTAATATCGCCTGGCACAGCCACCGCGACATCTGGTGGCACGAAGCAACCGCAGCCGTCAGCAGCGACTGCCCACCCGAAGCGATGAATGCCGAAGATCCGCTCTTTATCCTCTATACCTCCGGCTCCACCGGCAAACCCAAGGGGGTGCTGCACACCACCGGCGGTTATCTGGTCTATGCCACCCTCACCTTCAAATATGTGTTCGACTACCACGAAGAGGATATCTACTGGTGTACCGCCGACGTGGGCTGGGTCACCGGTCACTCCTATCTGGTCTACGGGCCGCTCGCCAACGGCGCCACCACCATCATGTTCGAAGGGGTGCCCAACTACCCGGCCACCAACCGCATGAGTCAGGTGGTGGACAAGCATCAGGTCACCATCCTCTATACCGCACCGACCGCCATCCGTGCCCTGATGGCCAAGGGCAACGAAGCGGTCACCGGCACCTCCCGCCAGAGCCTGCGCATCATGGGGTCAGTGGGTGAACCCATCAACCCAGAAGCCTGGGAGTGGTACTACCGCACCATTGGCGACGAGCGCTGCCCCATCGTCGATACCTGGTGGCAGACCGAGACTGGCGGCATCCTCATCACCCCGCTGCCCGGCGTCACCGACCTGAAACCGGGTTCGGCTACCAAACCGTTCTTCGGCGTACAGCCTGCGCTGGTCGACAACATGGGCGAACCGCTGGAGGGAGCCACCGAGGGCAACCTGGTGATCACCGACTCCTGGCCGGGTCAGATGCGCACCGTGTTCGGGGATCACGAACGCTTCGAGCAGACCTACTTCTCCACCTTCCCGGGCCGCTACTTCACCGGCGATGGTGCCCGTCGCGACGAGGACGGCTACTACTGGATCACCGGTCGGGTGGATGATGTACTGAACGTCTCCGGCCACCGCATGGGTACCGCCGAAATTGAATCGGCGCTGGTGGCCCATCCCAAGATCGCCGAAGCGGCGGTGGTAGGGGTTCCTCACGAGATCAAGGGTCAGGGCATCTACGCCTATGTCACCCTGATCGCCGGGGAAGAGCCGAGCCGCGAGCTGCACAAAGAGGTGAAGGAGTGGGTGCGCAAGGAGATTGGCGCCATCGCCACGCCAGATGTCATTCACTGGGCGGAGGGGCTGCCGAAGACCCGCTCCGGCAAGATCATGCGCCGGATCTTGCGCAAGATCGCCACCGGCGAAACCGACAGTTTGGGGGATATCTCCACCCTGGCGGATCCGGGTGTGGTGGACAAGCTGATCCGCGAGAAGTCGGAAGCAGCCTGATCTCCTGCCAACTCTTGTTCAAAGCCGGCCTTGTGCCGGCTTTGTTGCTTCCACAGCGGTACAAACAGCCTGAGCCGCTGAAACTGGACGCACAGGGAGGAGCGTTCAATAAATAGTCAGATGTAGAGATTAGACCAGTAAAATGCTGCTAATTTTCACGAAATCAATATAATTACGAAATCTGTGTGCCAGGGCACACCGATTTGCGCAGAAAATGGCTAGATTTCTGGTAGTCCACAAGATAGCTGACAGATAGCAGCATTATCATCGAGGATGCACTCAATATGTCGCAAAATCACCGTATTCTCCTGCTCAACGGACCAAACCTGAATCTGCTGGGCAAACGGGAACCGGGCATCTACGGCAGCAAGACGCTTGATGAGATCGTCGCCGATCTGAAGCTCAACGCCAGCGAACTCGGTGTCACTCTGGAACATCTGCAATCCAACGCCGAACATGAGTTGGTCAGCCGCATCCATCAGGCCATGGGTCAGGTGGATTTCATCATCATCAATCCAGCCGCCTTCACTCACACCAGCGTCGCCATCCGCGATGCGCTGCTGGGTGTCGCCATCCCCTTTATCGAGGTTCACCTGTCAAACGTTCATGCCAGGGAGCCATTCCGTCATCACTCCTATCTGTCTGATGTCGCCAAAGGGGTCATTTGTGGTCTGGGGGCCGATGGCTATCAATTCGCTTTAACCGCGGCCGTGCGCCATCTGCACGCGGCTTGATAATCACTGATCAGATAAAGAAGAAAGAGAATGCTAATGGATATCCGCAAAATCAAGAAGCTGATTGAACTGGTTGAAGAGTCCGGCATCGCCGAACTGGAGATCTCCGAAGGTGAAGAGTCCGTTCGCATCAGCCGCAACTTCGCAGGCCAGGTCACTGCCGCACCGCAGATGATCATGCAGCAAGCAGCCGCTCCGGTTGCCGCTCCAGCCGCCGCCCCGGTTTCCGCTGCGCCGGCCGCAGATGCCGCACCGAGCGGTCACCTGATGCGCTCTCCCATGGTTGGCTCCTTCTACCGCTCCTCCAGCCCGGAAGCCAAGCCGTTCGTGGAAGTGGGTCAGCAAGTCAATGTCGGCGATACCCTGTGCATCGTCGAAGCCATGAAAATGATGAACCAAATCGAGTCTGACAAGGCCGGTGTGATCAAAGCGATCCTGGTTGAAAATGGTCAGGCCGTCGAATTTGACGAGCCGCTGTTCATCATCGAATAAGGGAAATCGCCACCCATGTTGGACAAAGTAGTCATCGCCAACCGCGGTGAAATTGCCCTGCGGATCCTGCGCGCCTGCAAAGAGCTCGGGATCAAGACAGTGGCCGTTCACTCCACCGCCGACCGGGAGCTCAAACATGTGCTGCTGGCCGACGAATCCATCTGTATCGGCAAACCAGCCAGTACCGACTCCTACCTCAACGTTCCGGCTATCATCGCCGCCGCCGAGGTGACCGGTGCCGTGGCCATCCACCCGGGTTACGGCTTCCTCTCCGAGAACGCCGATTTTGCCGAAGTGGTCGAAAAATCCGGCTTCATCTTCATCGGCCCGCGCGCCGAGACCATCCGCCTGATGGGTGACAAAGTCTCCGCCATCGAAGCGATGAAGAAGGCAGGCGTACCGTGTGTACCGGGCTCTGACGGTCCGGTGGACAACGACACCAAGCGCAATGCCGCTATTGCCAAGCGCATCGGCTATCCGGTGATCATCAAGGCTGCCGGTGGCGGAGGTGGTCGTGGCATGCGCGTGGTACGCAGCGAGGCCGAGCTAGCCTCCGCCATTGCCCTAACCAAATCCGAAGCAGGCCAGTTCTTCAAGAACGACATGGTCTACATGGAGAAGTACCTGGAAAACCCGCGCCACATCGAAATTCAGGTGTTGGCAGACGGCCAGGGCAACGCCCTCTATCTGGGCGAGCGCGACTGCTCCATGCAGCGTCGCCACCAGAAGGTGGTGGAAGAGGCGCCGGCACCCGGCATCACCGCCGAAATGCGCAAGTTCATCGGCGAGCGCTGTGTGCGCGCCTGTATCGAGATCGGCTACCGCGGTGCGGGTACTTTCGAGTTCCTGTACGAGAACGGCGAGTTCTATTTCATCGAAATGAACACCCGTATCCAGGTTGAGCATCCGGTCACCGAGATGGTCACCGGTATCGATCTGATCAAGGAGCAGCTGCGCATCGCCGCCGGTCAGCCCCTGTCGATCACCCAGCAGGATATCCGCATCCGTGGTCATGCCATCGAGTGCCGGATCAACGCGGAAGATCCGGCCACCTTCATGCCCTCTCCGGGTCTGGTGCAGCGCTTCCACGCGCCGGGTGGTCTGGGCGTGCGTTGGGACTCCCACATCTATGCCGGTTACAAGGTACCGCCCCACTATGATTCGATGATCGGCAAGCTGATCTGCTACGGCGAGAATCGTGACATTGCCATCGCCCGCATGCGCCATGCGCTGGACGAGCTGGTAGTGGAAGGGATCAAGACCAACGTACCGCTGCAAAAAGAGATCATGAAAGACGAAAACTTCCAGCACGGTGGCACCAATATCCACTACCTGCACAAGAAGTTAGGTCTGTAAGGATCGCTGATAGAGACCCGATGACATTGCACGGTGGCAGTACCAACGCCCACTATCTGCACAAGAAGTTGGGTCTGTAAGGATCTCTGATAGAGACCGGACTTCCGGTGGAAGTCTGCTCCGCAAGGAGCCTCTGCTGAAAAAGGGCCATGGCGACATGGCCCTTTTTTGTTATCCTTGCGCCCCTCAAATTTGTCGGAGGCCAAGGTGAACCGTTTTGCTCTCGCCCGCCGGGAAGCAGCTTTCTGCCTGCTGCTGACCCTGCTCTACTTCTTTGCCTGGTATGGCACCGCCTATTTTATCCCGCTCCAGCTGGAGTTGTGGGGGCTGCCGTTGTGGTTCCTGCTCAGCTGCATGGTGATGCCGCTGCTGTTCATTCTGCTCTGCGCCCTGATGGTAAACCGGCTGTTTGTGGAGATCCCCCTCGATACCCACTCCCCTTCCGGCAAGGAGTCATCCCATGAATCTTGAGTTGATGCTGCCGCTCGTCATCTATCTGGTGCTGGTGCTGGGGGTGGGTTTCTGGGCCAGCCGCCATCGCGCGCAAGGCAACTTCGTGCAGGAGTACTTCATCGGCAACCGCAGCATGGGTGGGCTGGTGCTGGCGATGACGCTAGTGGCCACCTACACCTCGGCCTCCTCCTTTATCGGCGGGCCGGGCGCGGCCTACAAGATCGGTCTGGGCTGGGTGTTGCTGGCGATGATCCAGCTGCCCACCGTCTGGCTCACTCTGGGAGTGCTTGGCAAGAAGTTCGCCATCATCGCCCGCCGGGTCAATGCGGTGACCATCAACGATATGCTGTGGGCCCGCTACCAGAGCAAGGCGGTGGTGATCCTCGGCTCCGTTACTATCATCCTCGCCTTTATCGCGACTATGGTGGTGCAGTTTATCGGCGGCGCCCGCCTGCTGGAGACCGCCACCGGCCTCTCCTACCAGCAGGGGTTGATGCTGTTTGCCAGCTGTGTGCTGCTCTACACCATCATCGGCGGCTTCCGCGCCGTGGTGATGACTGATGCCCTTCAAGGGATCATCATGCTGATCGGCACCGGCGCCCTGCTGGCAGGAATTCTGATTGCCGGTGACGGCCTGCCGAACCTTATCCACCAGCTCAGGGAGATCGATCCCAAGCTGGTAAGCCCGCAAGGGGCCGGCGACATGCTGACCCAGCCCTTTATGCTGAGCTTCTGGATCCTGGTCTGTGTCGGGGTGGTGGGGCTGCCCCACTCGGCATTGCGCTGTTTTGGCTATCGCGACAGCAAGGCGCTCCATCGCGGCATTCTGATCGGCACCGTGGTCAGCGCCCTGCTGATGTTCGGCATGCATCTGGCTGGCGCCCTCGGCCGCGCCATCCTGCCCGGCATGGACAGCCCTGACAAGATCATGCCCTCCCTGATGATGGAAGTGCTGCCCCCCTGGCTGGCCGGGGTCTTTCTGGCGGCGCCGATGGCGGCCATCATGTCCACCATCGACTCCCAGCTGATCCAGGCTTCCGCCACTCTGGTGAAGGATCTCTATCTCAACTATCTGAGTCCAAAGCAGGAGAAGCTGGAGGTGCGCATCCCCCGCCTCTCCCTGCTCTGCACCCTGATCTTGGGCACCCTGGTGCTGCTGGCGGCGTTGCAGCCCCCCGAGATGATCATCTGGCTCAACCTGCTCGCCTTTGGCGGTCTGCAGGCGGTGTTCCTCTGGCCACTGGTGCTCGGCCTCTACTGGTCGCGGGCCAACGGCCCGGGCGCACTGGCCAGCATGGTCAGCGGCATCGTCAGTTATGGGGTACTGAGTCAGTGGGGGATCAAGCTGGCTGGCCTGCACGCCATAGTGCCAAGCCTCACGCTGGCGCTGGTGGTCTTTATCACGGTCAGCCTGCTGACGACACCGCCCTCGCGGGAAGTGCGCGAGCTTTTCGGGCAGAAATAATAAAAATATAAATTAGGGGTTCCAAAACTATCCCCAAATAGGTGTTTTCCGGTTAAACTGTGCGCCAAGTCACAGAACGTAGCCGCTGTATGCCCATTAAAGCCACTCGACAAGTCGTTACTCAAGCCCTGCAGCGGCTCGGTTATGCCCTGCTGCTGCCCGTCTCCATCCTGCCGATGGCGGCGCTGATCTACCGGCTTGGGCAACCCGACGTGCTCGATTTGGCGGTGCTCTCCCTCACCGGTCAGGCGATCTTCAGCCAGATGCCGCTCATCTATGCGGTGGCGATCGCCTTTGGCCTGAGTCGGCAGGAGCTGGGCGGACAGACGCTGGCGGGTGCGGTCAACTTCCTGCTGCTCAGCACAGCTTTCAATACGCTGGCCCCCAACCTGCACGCCGACATGATCTGCGGCCTGCTGGCGGGACTCACCACCGCCATTATCTATCCCTGGGTTCACCAGCAAACGCTACCCCGCTGGCTGCAGATCGCCAGGGGGGAGTTTCCCAGCCTGCTGGTGTCGGCCTTGGCCTGCCTGATGATCGCCATCCCCCTCTCGCTGCTGTGGCCGCCACTGGAGCGCGGGCTGACCCTGCTCACCTCCGAGCTGCTTACCACGCCGTTTGGCGCCTTCTGCTACGGCACCCTCAACCGCTTGCTGATCCCGCTCGGGCTCCATCAGGTATTGGGCAGCGTCATCGGCCTTGGCGAGAGCAACCTGCAGGCGCTAGCCACCGCCCAACCCCTTCATGAAGGGTATGTGGCCGGTCTCTACCCCATCATCATGTTCGGCCTGCCGGGCGCCTGTTTTGCCATCTGGCTGCACCGCCAACGGATGCAGCGGCTGCCACAGGGCGGGCTGCTGCTCACCCTGGCGCTCACCTCGGCACTGGTGGGTATCACAGAGCCTATCGAATTTTTGTTCGCCTTTACAGCCCCCTGGCTGTTTCTCGCCCACGCCCTGCTGACCGGGCTATCGCTCGCTGTCTGTAGCGGGCTGGGGATCAAGGTGGGCAGTTACTTCTCCGCCGGTCTGCTGGATCTGGTGCTGAGCTATCAGGCAGGGGAGCACAGCTTCTGGCTCATTCCGGTCGGTATCCTGTTCTTCGTCGCCTACACCCTGCTGTTCTATCAGCTGCTGGAGCGTGCCCCCCTCAGCATGCCGAGCAAGCCCATCGCGGTGGAGCATCCGCGCCTTGCCAGCGTTGCCCCCTCAGACCCGCAGATGCTGGCGATCCAGTACCTCAAGGTGCTGGGCGGGATGGACAATCTGATGGCGATGAGTGTCTGTATCACCCGCCTCAGCCTGCGGGTGCGCGATATTTCACTGGTGGATGAATCTCGCCTGCTGGGCTTGGGCTGCCTCTCCTGGATCCAGCTCAACGACCACCAGCTGGTGCTGGTGCTGGGCCCCAGCGCCAGCCTGATTGAAGGGCAGATCCGCATGCTGGCGGAGCGCCAGTCGGTCCCGCTCGGCCTCAAACCCAATCAGGGGTCGGCCAGCCAGAGCAGCTGGTAACTCAGGCAAACGGCAACCGCTCGGCCACGAAATCCATCAGGGTGCGCAGAGCGGGGGCCAGATACTCCCGACTCGGATAGATTAGGTAGAACGGGTTGGCCGGAATGGGCTGATCCGGCAACACCTTCTGCAATCGCCCCGCCGCCAAATCCCCTTCGCAGACATGGTGTGGCAACAGGGCAATCCCCCCGTCATGGAGCGCCATCTCCCGCAGCGCCAGCAAGCTGTTGCTGACACAGGCCCCCTGCGGCCGCCAGCCTCCCTCTTGCAATGGCCACACCGGCATGGCCGAGTGCACCAGACAGGCATAGCGGCCCAGCTCGCTCAGCTGTTGCGGCATGCCGTGGGCCGCCAGATAGGCGGGCGCTGCCACCAGATGACGCGCCACCTGACCGATGCGCCGACAGATGAGGCTGGAGTCTTTCAGCGGCGCCGCCCGCAGCGCCAAATCATAACCTTCCCCCACCAGATCGAGCTGTTCGTCACTCAGGGTCAGTTCCAGCACCACTTCGGGATAGAGGGCACGAAACTCGGCGAGGATCCGGCCAAGCAATAGAGTACCGGTCGCCTCGGGGGCAGTGATCCGCACCCGCCCCGCCGGGGCCGAGCGCAGCCGTGCCATCGCCAGATTGGCACTGCGGGCCAGTGCCAGCAGCCCCTGACAATGCTCCACATAGAGCTCCCCCTGCGGCGTCAGGCTCAACCTGCGGGTGGTGCGCTGCAACAGCCGCACCCCAAGCTGGGATTCGAGCCGCGAGATCTTCTGGCTCACCGACGACTTGGGCATACCGAGCAGCTCGGCGGCCCGGGTAAAGCTCCCCTGCTCCACCACGGTGGCAAACAGCCCCATCAACTCCAGATCGACATTGTTCATATATTCAAACAGTCTTTACTGATTACCCATCTTAATCTTGATAATCAACCAGACTAGAGTGAGTGGCAATCCCGAACACAGCGATTTGAAAGGAAAAACCATGAAAGCCATTGCCCTGACTCACTATCTGCCAAGCGACCGCCCCGACTGCTTCATCGCCGCCAACCTGCCCGATCCGGTTCCGGGCCCGCGGGATCTGCTGGTGCGGGTCACCGCCACCTCCGTCAATCCGGTAGATACCAAGGTGCGCTCCCCCAAGGCCAAAATTGAAAGCTCGCCTAGGGTACTGGGCTGGGATGCGGTGGGGGAAGTGATCGCCACCGGCAGCGAAGTGACCCTGTTCAAGGCGGGCGAGCGGGTCTGGTATGCCGGCGACATCAGCCGTCCGGGCAGCAACAGCGCCCTGCAACTGGTGGATGAGCGCATCGCCGCCATCGCCCCCACCAGCTTGAGCGATGTGGAGGCCGCCGCCCTGCCGCTGACCGCCATCACCGCCTGGGAGACCCTGTTCGAGCGCTTCGCTCTTACCCGCGAAAGCCGTGGCAAACTGCTGATCATCGGCGGTGCCGGCGGCGTGGGCTCCATCGCCATCCAGCTGGCCCGCCAGCTCACCGACATGGAGGTGATTGCTACCGCCTCCCGCCCCGAGAGCCGCGAGTGGTGCCTCGAGATGGGCGCCCATCAGGTCGTAAACCACCACAAGTTGCAGGAGGAGCTGACCGCCCTTGGCATCACTCAGGTCGATGCCATCTTCTGCACCAACGCCACCGCCGAGCACTGGGCCACCATGGCAGGGCTGATCCGCCCGTTTGGCCATATCTGCACCATCGCCGAATCGAGCGAGCCGTGGGATCTCTCCCTGCTCAAGAGCAAGAGCGTCACCTTCAGCCAGGAGTTCATGTTCACCCGCTCCCTGTTCCAGACGCCGGACATGATCGAGCAGCACCGCCTGCTCGGCCGGGTGGCGGCACTGGTCGATGAAGGGGTATTGCAGACCACCCTGACCAGAACCATCCCGTCACTGACCCCGGTCACGCTGGCTCAGGTCCATGCCGAGGTGGAGGCGGGCCGCATGGTAGGCAAGCTGGTGATCGACATGAGCGGCTTTGCCAACTAAGCCCTCCAACGCACCATGATGGGATAAGTTCACCAAGGAGATGCCCCAAACGGGCACAATCTGCGGCACTCATGACAGCCTGTGGCAGGCCAACGTCCGACAATTAGCCAAAAAAGAGGCCATTTCGCGAGAAATGGCCTGAATACCTGAACATTGGGGTAACAATCACACACATATCCTTATGCAGGACATATTAGTCTTTGCATCTGGCGTGCCAACAGCAGCATGAATGCGCCAAAACGGCGTCAGTACATCCTTGAGCAAGGTGCCGACCTTGCTCTTTTTTTGTCTGGCAGACTGTTTACCAGGCAAAGGAGTGCAGATAAAAAAATGCCACCCGAGGGTGGCAGTGAAAGATGACGGAACTTGAGCAAAGCGTTCAGCGAAAACCGGTCGTCTTCGCCTGCATAGAGCAATACAGGAACCGTGCCAATCCGGCAAAAGCCCCCGTATCCCTCCACGTCATGGGCAAACCACGACAGCACTGCCCCATGATGGTAGAATCTCGCGGTTTCACATTTATGAAGAGTCGACGCCATGCCCTGGATACAAATTCGAATCAACGCCACTGCCAAGACCGCAGACAAGGTGAGCAACATGCTGCTGGGGCGTGGTGCCCAGGCGGTGACCTTTATGGATGCCAAGGATGTGCCCGTCTATGAACCCATGCCGGGCGAAACCCCGCTGTGGGGCGAGACCGAAGTGATGGGGCTGTTTGACGCCGAAACCGATCCGGCCCCCACCATCGCCTTCTTCCAGCAGATCTTCGGTGAAGACGTGGGCTACAAGGTGGAGCAGCTGGAGGACAAGGACTGGGTGCGCGAGTGGATGGATCACTTCCACCCCATGCAGTTCGGCGAGCGGCTCTGGATCTGCCCGAGCTGGCGCGACGTGCCAAACCCCGATGCGGTCAACGTCATGCTGGACCCAGGTCTGGCATTCGGTACCGGTACCCACCCCACCACAGCACTCTGCTTGCAGTGGCTGGACGGGCTGGATCTGGCCGGTAAAACCGTGGTCGACTTTGGCTGTGGCTCCGGCATCCTCGGCATCGCCGCCCTGAAACTGGGAGCCGCCCGCGTCATCGGCATCGACATCGACCCGCAGGCGATTCAGGCCAGCCGCGACAACGCCACGCGCAACGGCGTCGCCGACCAGATTGAGCTCTATCTGCCGGCCGACCAGCCACAAGACGTCGAAGCGGACGTGGTGGTCGCCAACATTCTGGCCGGCCCGCTGCGCGAACTGGCACCGCTTATCGCCGGCCACGGCAAGCCGGGCAGCCTGATGGCCCTCTCCGGCGTGCTGGAGAGCCAGGCCCCGGAGCTGGAAACCATCTACGGCCAGTGGTTCGATATGGACCCGACCGCCGTCAAAGAGGAGTGGTGCCGCCTCTCCGGCCGCAAACACGGCTAAACATAGCTCCCGCTCTCAAGGCGGCAAGTCAGCACCTTTATTAAACAAGAGCACCCGCGGGTGCTCTTGTTGTTTCTCCCTTTTCTCACTCTGGGGGAAGGTTCACGCTTCTCTGGCCAATGAGGGATTAACATCGTTCCTCCACATCATTGAGGCCCTGCCATGACCGAATACCAGAAGATGATTAGCAGCCAACCGTACAACTGCATGGCACCCGAGCTGGCCCAGTTGCGCCGGGAGGCGGCACGGCGCTATCGCCGTTTCAATCAGACGGAAGATGAGGCTGAGCAGCGGGCACTACTGGCGGAGCTGATTGGCGAACTGGCAGAGAACGCCTTTATCTGCCCGCCCCTCTACTGTACCTATGGCCGCCACATCCACCTGGGCAAGGACTCCTACATCAATATGGGGGCTACCCTGCTGGACAATGCCCCCATCCGCATCGGCGCCCATGTGATGATTGGGCCAAATGTGCAGATCTATACCGCAGCCCATGCGCTGGAGGCAGATGAACGGATTCAGGGGACAGAGACGGCGCTGCCGGTCACCATTGAAGACAAGGTCTGGATTGGGGGCGGCGCCATCTTGCTGCCCGGCGTCACCATAGGGCGGGAGGCGATCGTCGGCGCAGGTGCCGTAGTCACCAAAGATGTACCGGCCGGAGCTCGGGTAGTCGGCAACCCAGCCCGGATCCTGCCAGCCAAAAACAGGGCATAAGGCTGCCAACCGGGCTGCATCTTGATGCCGCCATCAGCTCACAGCAACCCCTACACCCCATAAAAATAAAGCCCAATGTCACGAAGACGTTGGGCTGTTAAAAGGTGCTACGGAATTGCGACTCTCATCGCAGAAAAATTAGAAGGAGTGCCCTTCTAAACTGGCAGGGAGATATTAGCGAATGCGCAAACGTTTTACATAGTGAAATACAACAGGATTGCGAGGTACATCGCACTATTTAAATAATTACCTGCTATGGCGCGCGAAGCCTCTTTGAGCCATTTATTTTCCCCAATTTCTCTGGTTACTATTCACGGTTAAACAGAAAAGCCCCGATTTCTCGAGGCTTTGCTTCTCTCAACCGCAACGTGGCCGAAGAGTCAGAAACGGCGGACAAACTCATCGAGCGGCAGTTCGCGCAGTTTGCGTGCTTCCAGCATGGGGGTACCGAGATAGAGGAAACCCACCAGCTGATCCTCTGCCGCCAGTCCCAATCCCTTGTTGATCTGCTCATCGAAGATAAACCAGCCGGAGCGCCAGATACCGTTGAAGCCCTGTGCCTGCGCCGCCATCTGCATCGCCATCAGGGCACAACCGGCAGAGAGCTCCTGCTCCAGTTTCGGCACCTTGGGGTGATCCTGATAACGGGTTGCCACGGCGACGACCAAGGGTGCCCGCAGCGGCGCTTCGTTGCACTTCTTGATGCTCTCTTCATCTTCGCCACGGGCACGGGCGGCGTCCGCCAACAGCTTGCCCAGCCGCTCGCGCCCCTCTCCTTCAAACAGAATGAACTGCCAAGGGGTCAGGGTGCCATGATCCGGCGCGCGCAAGCCCGCCTTGAGGATATTGTCGAGTACCTCACCGCTCGGGGCGGGATCGGCGAGACGGCCACAGGAGTGGCGATTGAGCAACAGGGTGAGGGCATCCATGGGCAATTCCTTCTCTGGGGCAATGATGGCGCTACCTTAGCACAGCACCGAATGAAGAAAACCCCTGAGGCTCAGGGGTTTATCGCACTATAAAGGGGCAAAAAGGCGCCGCTGGTTAGATGACGGCTGCCAGCTCGGCCCCTTGCCGGATGGCGCGCTTGGCGTCCAGCTCGGCAGCCACGTCAGCTCCGCCGATGATATGCACCGGCTTGCCTGCTGCCTGCAAACCCGCCTGAAGCTCCTTGAGGGGCTCCTGCCCGGCGCAGACGATCACCTGATCCACCGGCAGACACTGCTTGGTCTCGCCCACCTGAATGTGCAAGCCCTCGTCATCGATCCCCAGATATTGCACCCCGGAGAGCATCTGCACCTTGCGGTTCTTAAGTACGGTACGGTGGATCCAGCCGGTGGTCTTGCCAAGTCCGTCACCCACCTTGCTCTCCTTGCGCTGCAGCAGCCAAATCTGGCGCTCGGGGGCGTCGATTTCAGGAACCGTAAGGCCACCGCGCTCGCCAAGCTGTTTGTCGATGCCCCACTCCTTGAGCCAGTGATCACGGTGCCCATCGGCATCCATCTCCACCTTCTTCTCGACCAGATACTCAGCCACATCGAATCCGATGCCGCCGGCACCGATCACCGCCACCTTCTGGCCGACCGGTTTGTGATCCCGCAATACATCAAGATAACTCATCACCTTGGGATGTTCGATGCCCGGAATATTGGGGGTGCGCGGACGAATACCGGTAGCGAGGATCACCTCGTCAAAACCGCCGCCGAGCAGGCTCTCGGCACTCTGGCGCTGGCCGAGATAGAGCTCGACGCCGCACTTCTCCAGCCGTTTGGCGAAATAGCGCAGGGTTTCGTGAAACTCCTCCTTGCCCGGGATCTGCTTGGCGAAGTTGAACTGGCCGCCGATTTCGCTGGCCTGATCGAACAGGCTCACCTGATGACCGCGCTCGGCAGCGTAGCAGGCAAATGCCAGCCCGGCCGGGCCCGCCCCCACGACCGCCAGTTTTTTGGGCTGGGGCACGCGGCCAAAGGTCAGCTCGGTCTCGAAACAGGCGCGAGGATTGACCAGACAGGAGGCGCGCTTCTGCTTGAACACATGGTCGAGGCAGGCTTGATTGCAGGCGATGCAGGTGTTGATCTCGTCCGCCCTATTTTCGGCCGCCTTGATGACAAATTCGGGATCCGCCAGGAAGGGGCGCGCCATGGAGACCATGTCCGCCTCGCCCCCCGCCAGAATCCGCTCGGCCACCTCGGGAGTGTTGATCCGGTTGGTGGTGATAAGCGGCACCTTGAGGTGCTTTTTCAGCTCGGCGGTCACCCAGCTGAAAGCGCCGCGCGGCACGCTGGTGGCGATGGTGGGAATACGCGCTTCGTGCCAACCGATGCCGGTGTTGATGAGGGTCACCCCCACCGCTTCCAGCGCTTTGCCAAGGGCGATCACCTCTTCCAGGGTCGAGCCCTGCTCCACCAGATCCAGCATGGAGAGGCGGAAGATAATGATGAAGTCGGTGCCGACCCGCTCGCGGATGGCGCGAACAATCTCCACCGGGAAGCGCATCCGGTTTTCGCTGCTGCCGCCCCAGCCATCGGTGCGCTTGTTGGTGCGCTCGCAGATGAACTGGTTGATGAGATAGCCTTCCGAGCCCATCACCTCGACGCCGTCATAACCAGCCGCCTTGGCCAGCGCGGCTGTAGCCGCGAAGTCGCGGATGGTGCCGCGGATCTGCCGCTCGCTCATGGCGCGCGGTTTGAATGGGGAGATGGGGGCCTTGAGGGCGCTCGGGGCCAGACTGAAGGGATGGTAGGCGTAACGACCGGCATGGAGGATCTGCAGCGCAATCTTGCCCCCCTCCTGATGCACGGCGCTGGTCACCTTCTTGTGCTTGCTCACCTGCCAGGGAAAGCTCAGCTGAGAGCCGTGAGGCACCAGCCGACCGCGCAGGTTGGGGGCGATACCGCCGGTGACGATAAGGCCAACGCCACCACGGGCTCGCTCGGCATAAAAGGCGGCCAGCTTGTCAAAACCGCCCTTCTCCTCTTCGAGGCCGGTATGCATGGAGCCCATCAAGACGCGGTTGCGCAGCTGGGTAAAACCAAGGTCTAGCGGGGTCAGCAGGGTCGGATAGCGGCTCACGATGCCTCCAGTTAATTTTTTGTTATCAAACTGAGGCTAGAGTAAAGAATCGAAAATTCTTTTTCAAACAAATGTTTGGACAATTTTTCAGCGAACAGCCGTGCCCTGAACGAAGATAGGCGGGATCCGCCAGTCGGAAATGGCAATTTCGCCCGCAACTGGTTAATAATGGCTCTTCTCTACCCATTAACAGGGCGATAACGCGACTATGTCTATTTTCAAAGGTCTGGGTTGGTTGTTCCGCAGCCTGTGGCGCCTGCTCAATTTCACCCGGCTGATGCTGGTCAATCTGCTGTTTCTCATCGTAGTGCTGGTCATCGTCTTCAGCGTCAGCCAGAAAGAGGCCCCCAAGGCGCCCATCGAAGGGGCGCTGACCCTCAATCTCAACGGCGTGCTGGTGGAGCAACGCTCCCAGACAGATCCCACCGTACAACTGCTGCGCCAGATGGACAGCAGCGACGAGCAGCCAAGCGAGATCGTCCTCTCCGACCTGCTGTGGGCCATCAAGAGTGCCAAGGATGACGAGCGCATCAAGGCGCTGGTGATCAAGCCGCAAGGGCTGCAGGGAGCCAACTTCACCAAACTGCAGGAGGTGGCGAGCGCCATCGACTCCTTCCGGGAGAGCGGCAAACCGGTGATCGCCATGGCCGACTTCTACACTCAGGGGCAATACCTGCTGGCGGCCCACGCCGATCATGTGCTGCTCAACCAGAGCGGCGCAGTGGTGATCGAGGGGCTTGGTGTCTACCAGACCTACTTCAAGTCGGCGCTGGAGAAGCTCAACATCACCCCGCATGTATTCAAGGTCGGCACCTACAAATCCTTCGTCGAGCCCTATACCCGCGACGAGATGTCCCCCGAGAGCAAAGAAGCGAACCAACGCTGGCTGGATCAGCTGTGGCAATCCTATGTGGCCGATGTCGCCGAGCAGCGGGAGATCGAACCCGATGCAGTCGCGCCGGGCAAGGATCGCTTCCTCGAGCTGCTGCGCAAGGCCGGTGGCAATGCCGCCAACTACGCCCTCGATAACGGGCTGGTGGATCAGCTGGCGACACGCGACGAGATGACCCAGGCGGTCATTAAAGAGGTGGGTGAAGCGGACGACCACGGCTGGAAAGGGGTCGGCCTGAAAGAGTATCTGGCTGCCATTCCGGAACAATATCCCCAGAGCGGCAAGGATGAGGTGGGTCTGGTGGTCGCCAGCGGCGCCATCATGGATGGCGTGCAGCCTGCCGGCACCATCGGCGGCGACAGCCTCTCCGACCTGCTGGCCGATGCCCGCCGCGATGACAAGGTCAAAGCCGTGGTCCTGCGGGTCGACAGCCCGGGCGGCAGCGCCTTCGCCGCCGAGCAGATCCGCGCCGAGCTGCTGGCCCTGAAACAGGCAGGCAAACCGGTAGTGGTCTCCATGGGCAGCTATGCCGCATCCGGTGGCTACTGGATCTCCGCCGATGCGGACAAGATCTTCGCCTCCCCCACCACCCTCACCGGCTCCATCGGGGTATTCGGCATGTTCGCCACCATCGACAAGGCGTTGGCCCAGTTCGGTGTCCATACCGATGGGGTCGGCACCACAGATTACGTCGGCGTAGGCCCGACCCGCGCCCTGCCGGATCACGTCGGTCAGGCTATCCAGCTGAGCGTGGAAGATACCTACCAGCGCTTCATCGGTCTGGTCAGCAAGGGTCGTGGTCTGAGCCCGGAAGAGGCCGAGAAAGCGGCCGAAGGTCGTGTCTGGACTGGTGAGGATGCCAAGGCCCTGGGTCTGGTGGACGAGTTCGGCAATCTGGATGACGCCATCAAGGCCGCCGCCGAACTGGCCAACCTCAAGGAGTGGCAGGTGACCCCCATCGAGCAGGAGGAGTCCACCAAGGACAAGTTCCTGCGCCAGCTGTTTGACAGCAGTGCCCAAGTGCTGGCCCCCCAGTTGCAAAGCTGGCTGCCGGCTGGATTTGGCAAAGCATTGGTGGAAGTGAACCGCAGTCTCGACCCGCTCACCCGCTTCAACGATCCGCAAGGCACCTACGCCTTCTGCCCGGTCTGCGTGCAGTAAGCAAGCGGTGACTCCCCCATAAAAAAACGGCGACCATCTGGTCGCCGTTTTCTTTATTCAGCCAGTGCGCGCGGCACTGCCAATTTGCCCAATCAGGGATTGAGGCGGGTTGGCATACCGGTACGCTGTTCCAGCACCTGCTTGACCACGTAGGAGTCAGACTCGGCGTGAGCAATGAAGCGGGTGATGGCCGGTGTCATCGGGAGCGGCACGGAGGCGGTGGAGTTGAACTCCTCCTCGGTGCGTGACAGCGGCTCGTGCACTTCCATGTAGCGACCACCATCCGGCTCGACTGTCGTCTTGACCGGCTGGTTGACGAACTGGACGCGGGTACCGACCGGCACGTTGTCGAACAGATACTTGATGTCGTCGGCACGCAGACGTACGCAGCCGCTGCTCACCCGCAGACCAATGCCAAAGGTGGCGTTGGTGCCGTGGATGGCATAGAGGTTGCCGATGTATAGAGCGTGCAGACCCATGGGGTTGTCCGGACCCGCAGGCCATACTGCCGGCAGGGTCTTGCCCTGGGCGGCATAGCGGCGACGGATGTTCTCGGTCGGGGTCCAGGTCGGGTTGGCGCGCTTGCGCTCTACCTTGGTGATCCAGTTCTCCGGGGTGTTTACCCCCAGCTGACCGATGCCGATGGGCAGTACTTCCACCACGTTCTTCCCTTTCGGGTAGTAGTAGAGGCGCATCTCGGCAACGTTGATGACGATCCCTTCGCGGGGCGCGTTGGGCAGGATCAGCTGGTGGGGGATGATCAGGGTGCTACCCGCCTTCGGCAGATAGGGATCAACGCCCGGGTTGGCTTCCATGATATTGGTCAAACCCAACTGAAACTCGGAGGCAATCTGCTCCAGCGGACGATTGTCCGCAGGCACCACATATTCCAGATTCTCACCGATCAGACGGCTGTTGGCCGCAGGCAGACGGTACTCGAGGGCGGCAGCCTGCTGACTGATCAGCGCAAGTGTGCATAAAAGGGCCGAAGCGGCAGTGCGAAGGGGGTTCATAAAATTCCTGTGTGGTTTCCTGTACCAAATGGGCCGGAGGCCATCTTATCTTCGGTCTGCCGGTGGCGGGTCAACCTGCACCACGGCGCCAAATAACCGAGCGCGCATTCTTTCCCGAGTCGGCCAAAATTTCAACTTCCATATGTTGCTTTTCTTGTTAAAAGTAGCCGTTTTCGATGTGACGCTTATCAACAGGGCAAAAGCCACACTGGCAAGTCGCAGCTG
The DNA here is from genome assembly GCF_049175515.1 of Aeromonas sp. 600479. Lineage (NCBI taxonomy): Bacteria > Pseudomonadati > Pseudomonadota > Gammaproteobacteria > Aeromonadales > Aeromonadaceae > Aeromonas > Aeromonas sp. 600479. The sequence continues at coordinate 31,440 of NZ_JAAKVF010000019.1, read as the reverse complement.
AGTGAAAGATGAATGGCACGGCCCGCCGGGCAGCGAGCCACTCCAGCCCCAGTCAACCACAGCGCAGCGCCACCTTGCTTCACGGTTGCAGCAGTGGTTAAAACGTTTGTCGCATCCGGGGAGATAGACCAATGTCGACGGAGGCTCTTTATTGGGATGAAGAGGGATAAAACCGTGCGTCGGCCACCCGCCGGTGCTGGCTGCCACCATAAAAAAACCGCTCCGAAGAGCGGTTAATGGAGCCACCAGGCAACCATAAAAGGGACTACAGGTAGTTGTCATTGGAATTACTGGACGGCTGCCTCTCCGGTGCCACTCTGCTCTTTGAGGAAGCTGATCCACGGAGATGCCCGACCGCTGACGTTGCCATTCTGAGCCGCCTGGGTGAAGGCGTTGAGGGCCTCCTTCGGCTTTTGTTGCTCAAAATAGGCGACACCGGTCAGGAACTTGAGATCCGCCCGCTGTTCACCATTGGCATTGGCTGCCGGTTTGGCGGCCAGCGCCACCAGATCCTGATAGCGTTTGCTCTGGATCATCATGCGCGCCATTTTCAGCTGCAATTCGGCGCTCGGGGCCAGCTGGTAGGACTTGGCCAGGGTGTCGATGGCCGGATCCAGCTCCTTGGCCTGATGCCAGTAGTTGGCCAGGGTCTTGTAGTTGCTGGCGCTCTGCTCAATCACCCCGTCCTTCATCCCCTTCTCCATCACCCGGGCGGCGCGATGGGGAATACCGGTGAAGGCGAGGTAGTTGGCGAGGCGCTGCAGCTCGGCGGCCTCGGTCAACATGCCGAGGTTATAGGCAGACTCCAGCGCAGCCAGCGCCTTGGTATCGTTGCCTGCCTGCATATGCATGGCCGACAGCTGGGTCCAGTACTTCTTCTTCTCCGGGAACATATTGACCAGAGAGGTCAGGACCTCGGTCGCCGGTTTGTACTGTTTCAGCTCGTAGTGAGCGCCCATCTTCAGCAGATACCAGGACTCCGGCGCTTTACCTGCCGACAGCTTGATCGCCTGATCCACCGCCGGGATCGCGTCACGGTACTGCTTGAGCTGCACGTGGGCGTTGGCCAGCGTGATATAGGCATGGGAGTTGGGCTTGTCATCCTTGCCCTGGTTGGCAAACCACTCCTTCATGGTCTTGATCGACCCCTGATAATTGCCCTCCGCCATATAGAGCTGGGCCAGGTTGTAGCGCACCTGCTGGGCCACCGGTGGCGGCAGGCCGCCTGTCGCGATGGCATCGGCAAAGTACTTGGTTGCCTGACCGTATTTCTCCTGCTGAGCGGCTACGAAACCGAGAGTCTGCAATATGACCCCCTTGTCGTAGACCCGCTCGCCCGCGCCGGAGAGCGCGTCTTGCAGCTTGGCATTGGCCTCGCCGTATTTCTTCTCGGTGATCAGCTCCTGCGCCTTGTTGACCGCCCGATAGGCCCGATCCGACAGGGCCGGCTGCTCGGCGGCCCAACTGGCGGTGCTGAGCAGCACCGCCATGGCGACCGGGGCGAGGATCATCTTGTGTAACTTGTTCATCGCCACCTTCCTTAGTTGACCGCAAACTCGATCTCTTGCTGCATACGGCTCGCCTGCGGCTTGCCATCCACCATGGCCGGTTTGAACGTCCACTTGGCGATGGTTTTGCGCGCCTCTTTGCCGAGGTCATAACTGCGCGGCTCTTCCTTGACGATCCGCACGTTGCTGACGGTGCCGCGCTCGGTGACGGTGAACTCCACCAGCACCTTGCCGGAGGCCAGCCCCGCCAGTGCCGCCTTGCGGGGCATCATGGGCTCGAAGGTTGCCAGCGGAATGGCGCCGTTGTTGCCACCGACTCCGCCACCACCACCGCCGGTACTGTAGGCACCCAGCGCGTTGCCACCACCGATGTTGACCGGGATGTCGAGCTTGGGCATGTCCATCGGCGCGCTCTCCATCTTCGGCCGATCCGTGCTGGCCACTTCCATCTCGGGAGGCGGTGGCGGACGCTTGGGCGGCGGCGGTTTGGGCAGCTCCCGCTGTTTCTCTTGCAGGGTCTCCTGGGGCTTGAGGCGGATGAAATCGGTCATGGTGACGTCATCCTTCTCCACCAGCTCCCGGTGATCCGGTGTGATCAGCTTGTTCATTCCCAGAAACAGAAAGAACACCACCACACAGGAGACCGCCAACGATATCAGGTATCTCATAGGTCTCTCTCCGGCATCAGCTGCTCTTGTCTGCCGCGATGGAGATGTTCTGGACACCGGCCATGCGGATCTGATCCATGACCTGCACCACCAGACCGGAACGGGATTCGTTATCGGCCTGGATCACCACGGCACTCTCCGGGTTCTCGGCCCGCAGCCGCTCGATGTTGGCGCGCACCGCACCGACCTCGACCACCCGCTTGTCGACCCAGACCTGACCGTTTTCGCGTACCGCGACCATGATATTGCCCTTCTTCACCGTCTCGGCCGTGCTGGCACTGGGACGGTTGATCTCGACACCGGACTCCTTGACGAAGGAGGTGGTGACGATGAAGAAGATCAGCATGATGAACACTATGTCCAGCATGGGGGTCAAATCGATAGCCGCCTCGTCAGCACCGCTGTCGCTGTAACGTTTTCTCATAGCAGAAACTCCTTGCTTGTTCTGTGCCCCCGGCAGGCCATGCCTCGCCGGGGGTATGCATCCTGCATCAACCGTGTTTCAGGTTGTCTTCCAGCTTTTGCACCGCCAGTTTGGCCTTGTGATCGAGCTGGTTGACAAAAAACAGGCCGGAAAGGGCGGCGATCATGCCCGCCATGGTCGGTACCGTTGCCTTGGAGATCCCTGATGCCATCGCCCGCGGCGAACCGGTGCCGGTGATGGCCAGGGTGTCAAACACCTGCACCATCCCCACCACGGTCCCGAGCAGCCCCATCAACGGGCAGAGAGCGATCAACACCTTGATGACCGGCATCCCCTTGTCCACCGCCATAGCGACCCGTGAGACCAGCTCGCGCCGGATCTGCTTGGCAGACCAGGAGAGGTGATCGGTACGGGCCAGCCAGGTAGCCTTGGTCTGCTTCACCTGCTTGGGGTAGACCGCCATGAAGTAGAACCAGCGCTCCAGCAACAGGGCCCACATCATCAGGGTCAGGAAGAACAGGGCGACCAGTACATCGCCCCCCAATCCCAAAAACCGGCGGACCGACTCGACTTCTTCAATCAACCAGAACCACATGGGTGACTCCTTACGCTGCGGCTTTGGAGGCGTGCAGACGTTCCTGATAACGGGCGACGAAACCGGCGCTCTGCTCTTCCAGCACCTGGATCAGACGACGGCTCTGGGTCTGCACTATGGTGTAGAGGAACAGCATGGGCACCGCGACGACCAGCCCCTGCATGGTGGTCACCAGCGCCTCGGAGATACCGCCCGCCATCAGCTTGGGATCGCCGGTACCGAACAATGTGATGGCCTGGAAGGTGGCAATCATCCCCACCACGGTACCGAGCAGGCCCAGCAGCGGCGCGACGGAGGCGATCAGCTTGATGAGGCTGATGCCCTTCTCGAACTTGGGCACGTTGCGCAGGATGATCTCGTCGAGCTTGGACTCCAGATCCTCGATGTTGTCACCGCGATGGTTCTGGTAGGCCCCCAGCATGTCACCAATGGGGTTGCCCTTGATGATCTGATCGGATTTCAGCTGCTTGCGCATGGACGAGCCGATCAGCGACAGGCGGATACCGCAGAAGATGGCCAGCAGGGTACCGATGACCCCCAATGCCAGGATCACATAACCCACGGAACCACCCTGATCGATACGCTCCTTGAGGGTCGGTGACTGCACCAGCAGGGAGAGGATCACGCCGCGAGACGGGTCGATAAAGATGGGCTTGACCCCGCCACCGCCCTGTTCAAACTCGGCGATGGGAGCGAGCACACTCTTCTCCGGTTGCCGGGAGAGCTGCTCGAACTTGCCGGTCTCCGGCACGAAGGTGAGGTACTTGCCTTCGGAGACGGTATTGAACTCGCCGATCTGGGTGACGGTCTTCTCGGCCTGGTTGCCTTCGCCATAGACCACGGTCGCCGGGATCTGGCTCACCTTGCCACCGTCCACCATGCGGCTGAGGGTGGTGGTCCAGAACGCTTCCAGATCATCGCTGGAGGGGAGCTCTTTACTCTCGGCCAGACGGGTTAGCAGGGCGGATTGCTCCGGATGCTCGACCCGACGAGCGGAGGCGTTGAAGATCCCCTTGAACTCCCCGGCAAACTGACGCAGCACACCAAACATCTCGCCCATGTTGCCGGAACGCTGGCGCAGGGTTTCGGTCAGTTCGGTCAGCTGCTTGTCGTTGGCATCAAAGGTCGCCTTGAGCTGCTCGCCCTTGGCTGTTTCGGCAGCCAGCTCGGCCTTGGCCTTGGCCAGCAGCGCCCCCTGCTCGTTCTTGTCAGCCAGGAAGCGGGCTTCCCGCTCCTTGTTGAGTTGGGATTCGCTCAGGCTGGAGGCCTTGACCTGGTTCAGCAGCGCATTGAGATCCACCGGTTTTTCGGCGGCGGTCACCGGCAGGGTGACCAGGGTTGCTCCCGCAATCAGGGAGGCAATAGCAAGTTTGATTCCTTTCATGATGCTTTCTCCGCAGTTTGAACCGGCAGCTTGATCAGCGCGGGAGGCGCCTGCTTCTTGGCGATGCGAAGGCCCTGTTCAACCGCACTGCGATACTCCTGGGGCAACTCTTCCCACTGGCGAGTCTTCTTGTTCCACATCCCGGTTTCATTGCCATCCGGGGATTGATAAAGCAGCGCGATGCGGCCAACGCGCAGGAACTCGTAGGTCTTCTCGCTGCCATCCTTGTCCAGGCTCGCCTTGTAGGCCTCAATGGTGCGGCTGAAGCCCTCCTCGATCTGGTAGGCCTCCAGGATCTTGCGGTATTTCTCGGAGATGGTGACATCGGCCCGGTTCATCAGGTCGGTCAGAGCCGCCACGCGGTCCTCGCGCTCGACCTTCTGGAACGGCAGATCCAGTGACACAAACTGCTCAAGGGAGTCGATCATCTTGAGCATCAAGGGCACCACTTCGGTGCTGGTCTGATCAATCTGGGCGATCTGCTTTTGCATCGACGCCAGCTCGGCGCTCTGGGACTCGACCATCTTGCTCACCTGCTCGTTGTAGGTGCGCAGACTGTCGACCTGACGCAGGGCAGCCTTGTACTGGGCCAGTGCGGATTCGGCAGATTCGGCATAGCTGTCGATCTTCTGCTGGGAAACTTTGGATGCGTTGTCGGTGGCGGCTTGAGCGTCCACGGCCTGACCGGCAGTGGCGGCACTCAGATTGAAGCTGGTCAACAAGGCGGCCGAAACCAGGCTGCCAAGGAGCGCTTTCTTCATTGTAATGGTCCTTGTCTTCATAGGATTACCCTATCTCCGTAACTTCCTTGGACGTTGGGCACAGCCGGCCCGACCGGGCCGGCTGAGGTTGTATATCAACGGGGTTGATTAGAACTTCTGGGTGTAGTCGATGTAGTAGACCCGTCCGTCAATGCTGTAGAGGTATTCATCGTAGGTGTAACCATCATTTGACAGGGAAGGTCCGCGGTTGAACATGTTCTTCACGCCGGTCTGGATCTTGGCATTCCAGCTGGTATCGACCGCGACGTTCAGGTTCCAGATGGTGTTGGAAGCGATATGGCCCTCTTCCTTGCCATCCACATAGTCCTGGCTCTGGGAGTCGATATAGTTGGTGCTCAGGTAGGTATCCAGATTCCACAGCTGCGGGAAGTTGGCACCGATCCCGGAGTTGAAACGGAAGTCGGGTTTGCCATTCCAGCCCTTCTTGTCAACCATTGGGCCACCAGCAAACAGACCTTCCTCATATTTCAGGATGTAGCTGCTGCCAAAGTCGTAACGCAGGGTGAAGGAGTTGAAGTCGTACTTGTAGTCCGCCTTGAAGTCGATACCACTGGTCTTGAGTTGCCCCAGGTTGACCATGCCGGCATAGACCTTCTCGACATCGCCGTTGGCGTCACGAATGACGTTCGGGTTGCTGCCGGTATTGAGCTCCTGATAGAACTGGGTCTGGGTGGTAGCCAGCTGGATCACGTCATCAATCTTGATGTAGTAGTAATCGAGCGACAGGTTCAGATTGTCCAGCGGATTGTAGGCCGCCCCGATAGTGAAGGTATTGGCGGTCTCTTCCTTCAGGTTCTTGTTGGATTGGCGCGTTGTCTCGTACTGCTCTTCGGAACAGTTGGCAATACCATTGGCCTGGCAGTAGACATAGTCCTTGGCAAAGTCCGCTGACTGGGCATCCGCCGCATAGAGATCATTCAGACCCGGCGCACGGAAAGACTGGGACCAGGAGGTACGGAACATCAGCTGGTCGAGCGGCTGATAACGCAGACTCGCTTTGGGCGAGAAGGCGCTGCCAAAGTCGCTGTACTTGTCGTAACGACCCGCCAGGTTCAGCTCGATCTGCTCGGTGATGGGGATCAGGCTCTCGATGTAGGTGGCAAACACATCGCGCACACCGCTACCAGAGTTGCCGGATGAACCCAGTACGTTACCCGCTTCGGACTGGCTGTCGTAGGTGTCGGAGTAAACCCAATCGTTATACTCGGCACCCAGATACCAGCTGACCGGGCCAGCAGGCAGTTCGCCCATCTCCCAACCCAGACCGCCATACCACTGGAAGAAATCCATCTTGGAGTTGCGGCTGGTGGTATAAGAGAGATCCTTGGTGGCATCAGCGGAGAAGCTGCCGTTGACGAAGTTTCCACTGTTTACCTGAGTCTGAACTGCCGGCTCCAATACATAGCCATTACCAATACTCTGGTTATCTGTTTTGGAGTACATGTAACCGGCATTCCACTCCAGATCGCCAACCGCCTCGGTCGGAACCACCCCTTCAAAACCCAGGTTCAGGGTACCGGTCAAGTCGGTCACTTCGTTGTCACGGGGACCGACGTTGTTGAAGCGGTAGTAAACCGTCGCAGCCTTGGCGGTGCTGAAGTTGTTGGCAGACAGGACTGCAGCACTTTCAGGGGTGGAGCCATCCACGGTGAAGGCACCGGCAGCAGGGGCGAAACGACCAAAACTGGTGACCCGGGAACCAATCATCTGTGGCACGAAATCCACATTGTCGTTGATATGGTAACGGCCGTTGACATAGACGGTGTCGCGAGTACGCGAGGCGGTCTTGGCTGCGACCTGGGCAAAGTCGAAGCGGCAAGCCGTACCCTTGGTGACAAAACCGGCGCCGGTGCTTTCACAGTCGACCCCATTCAGAGTATGGGTTACGGTCTTGCCAGTTGCCGCGTCTACTCCCTTGATATTGCGACCATAGAGGCTAGGAGACTCAGCCCCCTGCTTGGCCAGATAATCACGATCCTTGTAATAGATTTCGTCTTTGACATCATGCTCGTAGACCATCATCAGGGAACCTTTCTCACCCGAAATGCCGCTGACGATGGAACCACTCTGTTCGTCACCACCTTCCTCGGTCGGTGAACCGACGCGCCCCTGGAATGACAAGCCTTCAAAACCCTCTTTGAGGATCACGTTGATAACGCCACCGATGGCATCAGAACCATACAGGGCAGAGCCACCGTCCAGGTTGACTTCCACCCGCTCAACGGCCGCCATGGGGATGGTGTTGAGGTTGATGGCGGTGCCCCCCATGGAGGGAGAACCGGCGATACGCTTGCCATTGAGCAGCACCAGTGTGCGATCTTCACCAAGGCCACGCAGCCCTACGGTGGCTTGTGACTGGGCAGAGCTACCGGAGGATGGGGAGAAACCACCAAAGGAGTTGTAGGAGGCCTGTTTCAGATAATCAGCCACAGTCTGCTGGCCAGACTGTTCAATTTGGGCCTTGCTGACAGAGACAACCGGAGTCGCCCCCTCAACATCAACACGAGAGATACGGGAGCCAGTGACTTTGATTTTCTGCAGTTTTTCGACGTTCTGCCCTTCTTCGGCAGATACGGATGGGGCCGCCGCAAGGCTCGCCAAGGCGAACGCAATCGCAGCAGAGATTCTGCTCTTCCTAAGCATCGCTTATATCCTTCCTGGTTGTTTATTGTTTGCTTCCTGATACCGCCCTCTTTGGAGCGATGCGTAAGGCTTATCAATCTTTGACTGGCGACGTCAATGGAGTGGGGGGATCGGGAGGGTGAGATGTGGAATAAGCGGAGTGTATTAATTTTGACCGGCATAATTAGTGAATAATTCTGCCAAAAACATCCCGCGCAATGTGAAATCGTTGTTAAAACATGTAAAAGACGCTGAATTAAAAGTTGATGAACTTATTTGTTTACGTGCTGTCTCTTTATATCTTATTTCGATTTATTGGCAAAAATAAGAATAAAACTCTATTTTAATTATTATTGTGACTGACCACTCCGATGGGGGAGATAGATAAATTTGTCGAGATGATATCGTTTTCCCTTCTTTGGCATCAGAAATAAAAGCACTTAAAATTCAATCACATAAATAAACACAAGATTCAAACAAACAGCTGTTTATATTTTTTAAAATAATGTTGAGCAGTAGCGTTTTGTTTTGATTTTCACTTTTCAGATAAAAAACGTCATTTTTCGGTGCTTTTGGTCTCAGCGGGTCATTTGTCCCAGTTTTCCATTTCCTTGTACTTGATTTTTGTTGCAGAGCTTTTACAGTGGCCAAGCGGATTGTCTGCTGTTTGGCAACCAATCCAGCGCGTAATGCCAGGAAGGACAGGCCCGTCACCGGATTTGACTGGCCGCAAAAAGAACAACAAGGACGAGGTTCCACCATGCTGTCGTATTTCCTACGCCGGATGCTTTTGATCATCCCGACGTTTCTCGGTATCACCCTGCTCGTCTTCACCATCACCCGTTTCGTGCCGGGCGGACCGGTCGAGCGCATGCTGCTGCAAGCCCAGGTTTCCCAGAATGAATCTGGCCGCTCCAGCGGCAGCAAGGGGGCGCAGGCCCTCTCCGATGAACAGATCGAGGAGCTCAAGGCCTTCTATGGTCTCGACAAGCCCATGCTGGTCGCCTACTGGGAGTGGTTGCAGAAGCTGGCGGTGCTGGATCTGGGCGAATCGACCCGCTACTACGAACCGGTGTGGGATCTCATCAAGGAGCGGCTCCCCGTTACCGCCTTCTTCGGGCTGGCAACCTTTCTGCTGAGCTATGCGGTCTCCATTCCACTGGGGGTGGCGAAGGCGCTCAGGCACAACAGCCGCTTCGACTCGTTGAGCTCCATGCTTATCTACATGGCCTATGCCTTGCCCGCCTACGTGGTGGGGATCTTCCTCATCACCGTCTTCGCCTTCCATCTGGAATGGCTGCCAATGGGCGGTTTTCCGGGGGACGACTTTGAGTACATGGAGAGCAGCTGGGATCAGATCCGCACTGTCTTTGCCCACGCCCTGCTGCCGCTTATCGCCTACGCCATCGGCGATTTCGCCATCCTCACCATGACCATGAAAAACAGCCTGATGGAGAACCTGTCGGCCGATTATGTGCGTACTGCGGTGGCCAAGGGGTTGCCGTTTCGCAAGGCGGTCACCGACCACGCGATGCGCAACAGCCTGATCCCCATCGCCAGCCACCTGGGGTCTGTGCTCACCGTTTTCTTTGGCGGCTCTTTCCTCATCGAGACCATCTTCAACATCGACGGCATCGGCCTGCTCGGTTACGAGGCGATCGTCGAGCGGGACTACCCCACCGTCATGGGCATTCTGGCTATCACCTCCATGCTGATGCTGATAGGCAATATCGTCTCCGATATCTGCGTTGCCCTCGTTGATCCCCGCGTGCGGTTTGGAGATTGACCATGAACCAGACCTCTATTGCCATGCCGATGCTGATATCACGCCATATCGTCTCCGATATCTGCGTTGCACCTTCTGTTGACCCCCGCGTGCGGTTTGGAGACTGACCATGAAGCTCAATCCGGTTACCTTGAAAAAACTCAAGCGCTTCAAGTCGATCAAGCGCGGTTACTACTCCTTCATCATCTTCACCACCCTGGTGCTGCTCTCCCTGCTGGCGGAGCTGCTGGTCAACAGCCGGGCACTGATGGTGAGCTATCAGGGCCAGCTGCATTTCCCCACCTATGGCGATGTGATCTCCGGTCAGCAGTTCGGGCTCGATTACGAGTACGAAACCAACTACCGCCAGCTCAAGGCCAAGTTTGCCGCAGAGGGCCAGGGCGACTGGGTGCTGCTGCCGCCGGTACCCTGGAACCCCTACGAGCAGGATTTCAAGGAGGATGCCTACCCACCTTACGCCCCCAGCGCAGCCGAGCGCCACTTCCTCGGCACCGACACCAGCGGCCGCGACGTGCTGGCGCGGCTGGTTTACGGCTTTCGCATCGCCATCGGCTTTGCCTTTATCGCGCTGGCGGCCAGTTACGCCATCGGAGTCACCATCGGCTGTCTGATGGGCTTTCTCGGCGGCCGCTTCGACCTCATCCTGCAACGCTTTATCGAGATCTGGTCCCAGGTGCCGTTTCTCTACGTCATCATGATCCTGGTGTCGCTGGCCAAGCCCAACTTCGGCCTGTTTGTTGCCATCAACGTGCTGTTCGGCTGGATGGGGATCACCTGGTATATGCGTACCCTCACCTACAAGGAGCGGGCGCGGGACTATGTGATGGCAGCGCGGGCGCAAGGGGCGACCACCGGGCGGATCATCTTCAACCACATCCTGCCCAACACCCTGATGATGATCGTCACCCTGGCGCCGTTCGCCGTGGTGGGCAATATCTCCACCCTGACGGCCCTCGACTATCTGGGCTTTGGCCTTGCGCCGCCGACCCCGAGCTGGGGGGAGCTGCTCTCCCAGGGCATCAACAATCTGGATGCCATCTGGATCGTCAGCTCGGTGGTGGCCGCGGTGAGTCTGGTGCTGATCATGGTCTCCTTTATCGGTGAGGCGATCCGCGAGGCGTTCGATCCACGCAAATTTACCCGTTACCAATAAGCCAGCCGATGCCAGCGCATCGGCAGGCGCCGGGTAACGAACAGTGATAAATGAAGGACGGGCCGCCGCCATCGGCGGTCCCGGGAGCAAGGGATAATCCCGTTATCAATCAAGACCCCCAGTGCAGGGGCCAGACCTGGAAGTCAAACATGAAAAATAAAATCAAATGGATAGGTGCTCTCTTTGTGCTGGTAAACGGATCCTGGGTCTGGGCGGCCAGCCTGCCCGCGGATCTCAAATGGGAGACCAACGACACGGATCCTGTGTTCGCCTCCCCCAAGGCGCTGCCGGGCGGCAGCCTCAATATGTTTGTGGAGAGCTTTCCGCTGACGTTTCGCACCGTGGGGCCTGACTCCAACGGATCGTTCCGCTCCTTTATTCTCGATAACCAGTTGCGGCTCATCAGCTTCCACCCCAATACCGGCAACCCCATCCCCTCGCTCGCGACCCACTGGGCCATCGCGCCAGACAGCCAGACCGTCTACTTCAAGCTGGATCCCCGCGCCAAATGGTCGGATGGCAAGCCGGTCAATGCTGACGACTACACCTTCGGCTACGAGATGATGCGCTCCAAACACATCAAGGGGCCCTGGTTCAACAACTACTACACCACTGAAGTGGTCGCGGTAGAGAAGATCGATGATCACACCATTATGGTCAAAGCGGGCAACCGCAAGGCCAAGATGGACCTGCTCAACACTACCGAGCTGTGGCCCCAGCCCAGGCACTACTACAAGCTGACCCCCAACTGGGTGAAGCAGTACAACTGGGCCGTGGTGCCCACCACTGGACCCTACGTGATCAGCGACGTCAAGAAGGGCAAGTCGGTCACCTTCAGCAAGCAGAAGGATTGGTGGGCAAAGGATGATCGCTACAACCAGCACAGATTCAACATCGACACCATCAAGGTGCAGGTGATCCGCGACCACAACATCGCCTTCCGCCACTTCCTGAAAGGGGAGATCGATACCTTCGAGATGATCCTGCCCAACTGGTGGCATGAAAAAGCGGTCACCCCGGAGTACAAAAAAGGCTACGTGCAGAAGGTAATGGCCATGACCGATACCAAACAGGGCGGTCAGGGGGTTCACCTCAATGTGGCCAACCCCAAGCTGGCGGACGTGAACGTGCGCCTCGGCATCCAGCACGCCTTCAACATCGACAAGATGATCGAGACCGTGCTGCGCGGCGACTATGACAGAGCCACCACCTTTGACTCGGGCTTTGGCGAGTTCACTGACATCACGCTGCCGGAGCGGGCTTATGACATTGGCAAGGCGCGGGAGTACTTTGCCAAGGGCGGCTACAACAAGCCGGGGCCTGACGGCATCCTGCAAAATGAGAAGGGTGAGCGGCTGACGCTGGCGCTCACCTACACCAGTCAGGAGCACTCCAAGCGGCTGACCGTGCTGAAAGAGGAGGCCAAGAAGGCGGGTCTCGATCTGGAGCTTAACCTAGTGGATGGCGCCACCGGCTTCAAGGTGATGCTGGAGAAGAAACACGAAGCGGCCTGGCTCGGTTGGGGCGGCGGCGGTCTCTATCCGCAATATTGGGAGTTTTTCCACTCCGCCAACGCCAACAAACCGCAGACCAACAACCTGTTCAACGTGGCTGACAAGGAGCTGGACGCGCTGATCGATGCCTACAACGTCGAATTCGACATGGCCAAACGAGCCAAGCTCTCCCAGCAGATCCAGCAGCGCATCTATGATCTCGCCATCTTCGTACCCGGGGTGCAGCTCAACTATGTGCGGGCCAGCAGCTGGCGTTATGTGATGCTGCCGGAGGTGCCTGCCACCAAGAACACGCCGGATCTGCTCTACTGGCCGATGGACGGTTATCCTCACAGTAGTGGCGGTCTGCTCTGGCTCGATCCCAAGGTGAAGGAAGAGACCCGCAACGCCAAGGAGGCAGGGGAGGCGCTGGCGCCCATCAACCTGCTCGACAAGACCTATGCACGTCATTGATATTCAGGCCATTGCGAAGGGAGCAGCCGTTATGCCCAACACTCAGGCCCCCATTCTTGACGTACCGGATAACGGGGGGGAGTTCGCCGTTGATAACGGCCAGCACCAGGCCCCAATCCTCGAAGTACGCGATCTCGAAGTGGAGTTCGCCGTCGACGACGGCAAGATCAAGGTGCTCGACGGGGTCAGCTTCAAGGTGGCCCCGGGTCAGACTCTGGGGATCGTCGGCGAGTCCGGCTGTGGCAAGAGTGTCACTTCACTCGCCATCATGGGGCTCTTGCCCAAACCCCATGGTCAGGTGGTAGCCGGCTCCATCCGCTTTCAGGGGGAAGAGCTGCTGTCGCTTGCGCCGGATCAGATGTACAAGGTGCGCGGCAACCGCATCTCGATGATCTTTCAGGAGCCGATGACGGCCCTCAACCCGGTGCAGACGGTGGGGGAGCAGCTGATGGAGGTGTTTCGCCTCCACCGCCCCGAGTATGACAAGGCCCAGCGCAAAGCCGCGGCCATTGCCATGCTGCAGAAGGTGGGGATCCCGGAACCGGCCCAGCGCTTTGCCGTTTACCCTCACAACCTCTCCGGCGGTATGCGCCAGCGGGTGATGATCGCCATGGCGCTCTCCTGCGAGCCAGACCTGCTTATCTGCGACGAACCGACCACGGCGCTGGATGTCACCATTCAGGCCCAGATCCTCGAACTGATGAAAGAGCTGCAGGCCCAGACCGGGATGGCCATCATCTTTATCACTCACGATCTGGGGGTAGTGGCGGAGCTGTGCGACGAAGTGGTGGTGATGTACGCCGGGCGGGCGGTAGAGCAGGCCGACGTGTTCGAGCTGTTTGACCACCCCCGTCACCCCTATACCCACGGCTTGATGAGCTCGATCCCGCGACTCGAGGATGAGCCCAAGAGCCTGCTCAAGACCATCAAGGGACAGGTGCCAGCCCTGCACGAGATGCCCGCTGGCTGCCGCTTCTCCAACCGCTGCCCCCATGCGACCGATCTCTGCATCAGCGCCATTCCGGCGGTGGAGCAACTCAATCCGCGCCACCATGTCGCCTGTCACTACTGGAAGGAGTTGACCCCATGAGCACTCTGTTATCGGTCAGGGATCTGAAACAGCACTTCCGGCTGGGAGGCGGGTTCCTGCGCAAGCAATATACGGTTCACGCGGTGGATGGCATCAGCTTCGACCTGAAACAGGGGGAGACGCTGGGGCTGGTGGGTGAGTCGGGCTGCGGCAAGTCCACCCTCGGGCGCAGCCTGCTCAAGCTGTTCGAGCCGACCGCGGGCACCATCACTTTCGAGGGGCGCGATATCACCGCCCTCAGCCCGAAGGAGATGCGCTCCCTGCGTCAGGAGATGCAGATGGTGTTTCAGGATCCTGCAGAATCCCTCAACAGCCGCCACACCGTGGGCCAGATCCTGGAGGAGCCCTTTATCATCCACGGTAAAGGCAACACTGAGCAGCGGCGCGGGTGGGTGCAAGAGCTGCTGGCAAAAGTGGGCCTGCCGGGCAGCGCGGTGGATCGCTACCCCCACGAGTTTTCCGGCGGTCAGCGCCAGCGGATCGGCATCGCCCGCGCCATCGCCCTCAAGCCCAAGCTGCTGGTATGCGACGAGGCGGTCTCGGCCCTCGATGTCTCGGTGCAGTCGCAGATCGTCAACCTGCTGCTCAGCCTGCAGCGGGAGATGAACCTCTCCATCATCTTCATCGCCCACGATCTGTCGGTGGTCAAACACATCTCGGATCGGATTGCAGTGATGTATCTGGGACGGATCGTCGAACTGGCGGATGCCCAGTCGCTCTATCTGGCGCCGCGCCACCCTTACACCCAGGCGCTGATCTCCGCCATTCCGGTACCGGACCCGCGCAGGCGCAGCCAGCGCATTCTGCTGACCGGCGATGTGCCCTCCCCCATCTCGCCGCCAAGCGGCTGCCACTTCCACCAGCGCTGCCCCCATGCGACCGAGTTGTGCAAAAGCAAGGCGCCCAAGCTTGAGGTGTGTGATGAGGCCCATCATCAGGTGGCCTGCCACACCCCGCTCGCCGTCGGTGGTCACGCTATCAGCGGCAACGCCATGAGCGGCGACAGCAGGCTGGAGCAGGCGAGCTAGGCGCAGCGAACAAACCCGAGGGTAGAAACAGACGAGGCGGCCATCAGGCCGCCTCGTGCTATCGGGTCACGCTTGTCTTATCGAGCCACTGCCGCAGCTTGTCAGGCAATCTGGTAACGGCCGGGCTTGTGGTTGAGTGTCAACACCAGATTACAGATAACCGCCGCCACGATGGAGAGCGCCAGGATCCAGGGCTGCACCACGAAAAACGAGGCGACAACAATGGCGCAATCAAGCCCCATCTGCAGCTTGCCCGCCCGGATGCCAAAACGATCCTGAATAAAGAGCGCCAGAATGTTGAAGCCCCCCAGACTCGACTTGTGACGGAACATGATGAGCAGCCCCATGCCAATCAGGGTGCCGCCGATCAGCGCCGCATAGAGAGGCTCTATCTTGCCGATCTGCAACACCCCGTTGAGGTGATCGGTCATGTAGGAGACCGCCGCCACCGAGACAAAGGTGTTGAAGGTAAAACGTGGCCCCATCCGCAGCCATGCCAGCGCATAGAAGGGCAGGTTGATGCCGAAAAACAGCAGGCCGAAGCTGATGCCGGTCACCTTTTGCAGCAGCAGCGCCAGCCCGGCAGTCCCGCCGGTGAGCAGGCCAACCTGATGAAACAGAAAGATGCCGAGGGAAACAAAGCCGGCCGCCGTCAGCAGGGCCAGCACATCCTCATAAATAGGATGAGCAGTGCGAATCGAGGTGTTGTCCATAACCTGTATCCAAGCGAAGTAAAGAGAGAGTGTCTGTCGCCTGCCGTTGCGGGCGGGCTGCGAGCCCTGTCCACAGGGCTTCGTTATGGGGTCCAGTCTATTTTTTGTGAAAAGGATCACAACAGTCAGGCTGAACGCCCCATTCTGGTGCCTGTCATCTGGCATTGACACCTGCTGCACCAAGATGCAGCATGCCGCGCCGACAGAGGCGGTTTGCCATGGCGCAAACGCGCCGGCTCTGCTACAAAGCGCGCAACCCCCTTTTCTCATCACTGTCAGGAGCCCCATGATCTGCACAGGACCCCAACCATGACCTATCTGGTCACCGGTGTTGCCGGCTTTATCGGTTTTCATGTGGCCAGCCGGCTCTGCGCGGCGGGTCATCAGGTGGTGGGCATCGACAACCTTAACGACTACTACGAGGTGAGTCTGAAAGAGGCGCGGCTGGCACAATTGGCCAGTTATCCCCATTTCCACTTCGAACGGGTCGATCTGGCGGATCGCGAAGCGATGGCTACTCTCTTTGCCCGTCATGGTTTCGAGCGGGTGATCCATCTGGGGGCTCAGGCGGGGGTACGCTACTCGCAGGAGAATCCGTTTGCCTACGCCGACAGCAACCTCACCGGCATGCTGACGGTGCTGGAGGGGGGTCGCCAGCACGGGATCCAGCACCTCATCTACGCCTCTTCCAGCTCGGTCTATGGCATGGGGGATCAGATGCCCTACTCCACCGCGCAGCAGGCGGATCACCCGGTCTCCCTCTATGCCGCCACCAAGAAGAGCAGCGAGCTGATGGCCCACGCCTACTCGGCGCTCTACGGTCTGCCCACTACAGGGCTGCGCTTTTTCACCGTCTACGGCCCCTGGGGCCGGCCCGACATGGCTATCACCAAGTTCACCCGCGCCATCCTGGCAGGCGAGCCCATCGACGTCTACAACCAGGGCGATCTCAGCCGCGACTTCACCTACATAGACGACATCGTCGAGGGGATCCTCGCCGTCGCCGAGCTACCGCCTCGCCCCAACCCTCACTGGCATGCCGGCGAGCAGAGCCCTGCCGAGAGCGCCGCCCCCTACCGCATCCTCAACATCGGTCATGGTCAGCCGGTGCGGCTGCTCGACTTTATCGAGGCGCTGGAACAGGCGCTGGACAAGCCCGCCATCAAGCGGATGCTGCCGATGCAAGCGGGCGACATGCACGCCACCTGGGCCGACAACGAGCCCCTCCACACCCTCACCGGCCTGCGCCCAGCCACCTCCATCAAGGAAGGGGTTACCGCGTTCGTGCGCTGGTATCTCGATTACTACCGGGCTTCCTCCTGACTACATCGAGGCAACCCCTCGGTCATTGATGAGTTAATCAGATACCACTGATGTCCAGCGGGTTTTAGGATGGCTGAACGCACTGTCTGCGCACCATAGCGAGGATTTGAGATGCAACAACAGGAACAGGGTCTGATCGATGGACTGTTCGACCGCCTCAAGCAAGCGCAAGCCAGGGATAGCGAGCGAGACCAACAAGCGGATCAGCTGATCCGGCAACATCTGGCCCAGCAGCCGGATGCCCCCTACTACATGACCCAGGTGCTACTGATACAGCAGGCAGCCCTTACTCGCCTCAACGAGCGGATCAAGGAGCTGGAGTCCAGCCAGAGCGCCCCGAGCGGCGGCAGTTTCCTCTCCGGCCTGTTTGGTAGCGAAAACAACCCGCCCCCACGCTTCACTCCGCCACCGGTAACCGCTCCTGCCCAACCTGCGTCCCGTGCCAGCTCCTTTTTGGGTGGCGCCCTGCAAACCGCCGCAGGTGTGGCCGGTGGTGTGATGCTGGCCGACATGATCGGTGGACTGTTTCACCACAACCGGCCCGAGGAGATCATCGACATCGTAGCGCCAGCGCCCATCGCCAATCCGGTCGATGCCGAACCGGTCAGCTGGAATGGCTGGGATTCACCTCCCGATGTTGGCAGCCGTTTTCTCGACGACGATAGCCAGAGTGGCGGCTGGACCGACAGTGACGATAGCAACGGCGGTTGCTTCTAACCGTTACACAACCACAGGCCCCGCATATGGCGGGGCCCAACTCGATACGAACCCCATGACGATGGAAAGTGTGATGACACCACGGACCGGCAGCGGCATGACGCGATATAATCACCTCGCTTCGTGCCACCCGGGAGCCACTCCCGACCCCAGGCGCTCTGTCCGTGGCCACGCCCCCCCATGACGACAAGGAGCTACCTCATGATCCGAACCCTTCTCCTGCTTGGCGCAGCCATCGCAGCCTATGCCCTGACCCAGAACCACACCCTGCTTCCCCTGCTCAGCATGCTGATCCTGCTGTCGCTCTGGGTCGCCTGCGAAATTGGCAGCTTCTATCGCACGCTTCCTCCCGCCGTGCTGGATGAGCATGAGTATCACCACGACTTCTAACCCGATGAAAAATGGTGTGAAACTGTCGACAGACCGTTAGTTCCATACCGTTTTGCTCTCTGAAATCAACTGGCTATAACAACAGGATCCACTGGGTTCGTGGCGATAGCTGCCATGTTCCTCTATATCTTCTGTACTCAAGCAGGAGATCACCCATGGGGAACATCAGTGAAAACGGTCTGTTTTTACTGCTTTTTTTGTCGTTGTTACTGGCAGGTACGCCGCAGGCGATGGCACAAGGCAGGGATTTCAGACAGGCCCCCAAGGCACTGACGGCGATCAAGCAGGGTCAACTGGCCCAGCAACACGGCAATCTGCAACAGGCCATCGCCCTCTACTGTGTCGCGGCCAGTACCGGCAACCCCGAAGGTTACTTCCGGATCGGTCGTCTGCTTGCCATCGGCCCCGCCTCGGTGCGCAGCGCCAAGCTGGCCAACAGCTACCTCGCCATGGCGATGCGCCTTGGTAACCGACAGGCTGCCCGTTACTACAACGCCCGTATCGGCAATGCCCCCATGGGGGATCAGTGCGGTGTCGGGATCCGTGGCGGACAGGGTGGCTATCTGGCACAACTCCCCTCCGCCCCCTTCAATGTCGACACCTGGATTGCCCACCAGCCACCCGCAAAGCAAAAACTGGTCATCATGCTGCGCCACGCAGCCAAACACCATAAGGTGGATGCCAGGCTGGTACTGGCCATCGCCATTGCCGAATCCAACCTCGAAAGCCGCGCAGTTTCACCCAAGAATGCCCAGGGGCTGATGCAGCTTATTCCCGAGACCCAGCAGCGATTCGGGGTAACTCGTCCGTTTGATCCGGCACAGAACATCAAGGGTGGCGTCAGTTATCTCAAGTGGCTGGATCGCCGCTTCGATGGCGACTGGGTGCGGATCTCGGCGGCCTACAATGCCGGGGAAAAAGCGGTGGAACGCTATGGCGGGATCCCCCCCTATGACGAGACCCGGGAGTATGTCAAACGGGTGCTCTACTTCGCTGGCCATAAACAGCCCTGAACCTGTTCGACTAGCTGCACGCTATTGACAAAAAACGTACCACCATTTGTGCAATCGTTTTCCTTTCGGTAGGATCCGGCGCTTTCTTGCCAGACCAACAGGTATCCCATGAATTTCATCAAACGTTGCTCGCGCCTGCTCACGCTGTTTGCACTCTTTTCCTCCTCCATCATGGCGGCCACTCCGGCGCCAGCACCCATCCTGATCCAGGGAGCGATGGACGTCGAAGTCGAGACGCTGGTGGCCGCCCTCAAGGACAAGCAGGAGCTGACCGTCGGCGCCTGGACCTACTGGCAGGGTACCCTCTCGGGTTATCCGGTAGTTGTCTCTCGCACCGAAGTGGGGCTGGCCAATGCCGCTGCTGCCACCACTCTCGCCATGGAGCGCTTTCATCCGCGCCTCGTCATCAATCAGGGCACGGCAGGCGGCCATGATCCGGCGCTACACCGGGGCGATATCGTTATCGGTACCAAAAGCTTCAACATGGGGGCCTATCGCAGTGATCTGACGTCGGCCGAGCAGGGTGTCGACCCAAGCAAATGGCACAACTTCGAGGTCACCATGCGCCTGCGTGACAAAGGCAAGCTGGTAGAGCACTCCTCCTTTGGCGGCGATCCCGAGCTGGTTGGCCGCGCCCTTGGCATGGCCGACCGTTATCGCCACGGCCGCGTAGTTGCCGGCATCATAGGCACTGCCGATGAGTGGAACCGCCAGGTGGCCCGCATCAACTGGCTGCATCAGACCTACAACACTGCAGCAGAAGAGATGGAGACCTCCTCCGCAGCGCTGGTCGCCGAGGCCTACAAGGTGCCCTTTGTCGGCATCCGGGTGCTCTCCAATACCGATCTGCATGGCGAGGAGTTCGATCCGCAGACCGCCATCCACTGCCAGCAGTTCGTCATTGATTACGCAAAAGCACTCATCAACAGCTTCAACAAAGCCTGATGAGCCAGAGAGGCCGCCACTATGGCGGCCTCTCTGCTTTGTAAGCTCTATCAGACAGGACTTACCCCGCGCTCTCTTCCACAGCCGATATCAACCCCCCGGACATGCCCTGCGCCCATAGTGGCGGTAGTAGCCCACCAGATTGCTGACCAGAAACAGCCCCTCCATCAGCGCGGCGACCGGAGAGCCCACCAGCAGGTTGTTGACCAGCCAGCAGAGGGTGCCGAGCAGCATCCAGCGCCGCAGTTGGCGATCATCCGGGCAAAATGCGGCCCGGGTTTGCAGCAGGCTGGCCAGCAGCCCGATCAGTGAGAGTACGCCCTGATAGGTCGCCAGCGCAGCCGCAAAGGCCAACCCCATGAAGAACCACATCAAGATGCGGCGAACCAGCCAGATACTCACCAGAAAGCGCACGCTGGCCAGCAGCAACAGGCTGGCGGCCGACCACTGCCCGAGCAGGGCAAAGTGACCGGCATTGAGGGTGCAGGAGAGGGCCAGACAGGCCAGGATCCTGCGACGATCCCGCAACTGAAACGACAACAGATCGAGCAACAAGGCCAGGCTCACCACCAGTTGCGACCACAGAAACAGCGACATCATCCACCCCTCGTCCGTCATTTGGATGGCGCAGCATGAGGGGATGGCCGGAGAGCGGCATTAACCCGTGTTAATGCGCCTGCGGATCCGTGACAAGGTGACCGGGCTGATGCCGATGTAGTTGGCGAGCTGTACTTGGGTCAGTCGTGCAGGCCAGTGGGGGAAGGTGTGGCAGAGCTCCCGATAACGCTCTTCGGGGGAGTGGAGCAGCAAAAACGCCTCCTTGCGCTCCTTGTAACCGAGCTGCTGGCGCAGCAGGGCCATGCAGACCGGCTGCCAGATGGGCTCATCCAGCAGGGCGATCGGCACCCGCACCACCTGCAGCTCCGTCAGCGCCTCCAGCTGATAGCGGGCGGGCAACCCCGTAAGCCAGCTGTCATAGAGCAGGCAGAGCTCCCCTTCGAAGTAGAACTCCTTGCAGCGCTCCTGCCCGTCCCGATTGTAGTGGCAGGCACGGGCGATGCCCGTTTCGATATAGAAGGCCCCCTCCTGTTCGGCCCCTTGCGCCAACAGTGCCTGACCGGCGCGCAGCGTCTACCGTGGCAAACGCTGACAGAGGGCTTCGCTCAGGGCGGCATCCAATCCCATGGAGCAGAGAAAGGTGGCCAGTGAGGGAACTTGAGGAGATGGGATCATGACGGCTCCTGGACAAAACAGCAGCCCACATCATGCCCAAATTGCACGGCTGATGCAGCAAGGCGTGACCCTGTTGGCAAAGGGAGGACATAGCCGGGTGCCGCCTTTGCCCCCCCTCGTCCGTTGGTTTACAATCGACGGGTTTTTTGGAACCCGGTTGACGGCGTGTCGACCTGGCCCCACCACGACATCAGTCTGTTAATGCCAAGACATTAACCTGCTGAAAAGGAAGAGAATTAGCCAATGGCTCAATTTATTTACACCATGAACCGGGTCGGCAAGGTTGTGCCGCCCAAGCGTCATATTCTCAAGAACATCTCCTTGAGCTTCTTCCCGGGCGCCAAGATCGGCGTGCTGGGTCTGAACGGCGCCGGTAAATCGACCCTGCTGCGCATCATGGCGGGCATCGACACCGAGATCGAAGGGGAAGCCCGCCCGCAACCCGGCATCAAGATTGGCTACCTGCCGCAGGAGCCGAAGCTGGATCCGGAGCAGACAGTACGCGAAGCGGTCGAAGAGGCCGTTGGCGAAGTGAAGCGCGCCATGGCCCGGCTGGACGAGGTCTATGCGGCCTACGCCGACCCGGATGCCGACTTTGACAAGCTGGCCCGCGAACAGGGCGAGCTGGAAGCCATCATCCAGGCTCAGGGCGGCCACAACATGGAAAACCAGCTGGAGCGGGCGGCCGATGCCCTGCGCCTGCCGGCATGGGATGCCAAGATCAAGCACCTCTCCGGTGGTGAGCGCCGCCGTGTGGCACTGTGCCGTCTGCTGCTGGAAAAGCCGGACATGCTGCTGCTGGACGAACCGACCAACCACCTGGATGCGGAATCCGTGGCCTGGCTGGAGCGCTTCCTGCACGACTACGAAGGCACTGTAGTGGCCATCACCCACGACCGTTACTTCCTCGACAACGTGGCGGGCTGGATCCTGGAACTGGACCGCGGCGAAGGTATCCCGTGGGAAGGCAACTACTCCTCCTGGCTGGAGCAGAAGGACGCCCGTCTGGCGCAGGAAGCAAGTTCTGAAGCTGCCCGTCGCAAGTCCATCGAGAAAGAGCTGGAGTGGGTTCGTCAAAACCCGAAAGGGCGTCAGGCCAAGTCAAAGGCCCGTATGGCTCGCTTCGAAGAGCTCAACACCAACGACTACCAGAAGCGCAACGAGACCAACGAGCTGTTCATTCCGCCCGGACCGCGCCTCGGCGACAAGGTGGTGGAAGTGGCCAACCTGCGCAAATCTTACGGTGATCGGGTACTGATCGACGATCTCTCCTTCTCCATTCCGAAGGGTGCCATCGTCGGCATCATCGGCCCGAACGGTGCCGGTAAGTCGACCCTGTTCCGCATGATGTCGGGTCAGGAGCAGCCGGATTCCGGCACCATCACCCTGGGTGACACCGTGGTGCTGGCCTCTGTGGATCAGTTCCGCGACAGCATGAATGACAAGAAGACGGTATTCGAAGAGGTCGCTGACGGTCAGGATATCCTGCGCATCGGCAACTACGAGTTCCCGAGCCGGGCTTATATCGGCCGCTTCAACTTCAAGGGTTCCGACCAGCAGAAGCGGGTTGGCGAACTCTCCGGTGGTGAGCGCGGTCGTCTGCATCTGGCCAAGCTGTTGCAGACCGGCGGCAACGTGCTGCTGCTGGATGAACCGACCAACGATCTGGATATCGAAACACTGCGCGCCCTCGAGAACGCACTGCTGGAGTTCCCGGGTTGCGCCATGGTCATCTCCCACGACCGCTGGTTCCTCGACCGCATCGCCACCCACATCCTGGACTATCAGGACGAGGGCAAGATCGAATTCTTCGAAGGCAACTTCACCGAATACGAAGAGTGGAAGAAGAAGACCTACGGCGCCGAGGCCATCCAGCCGCACCGCGCCAAGTACAAGCGCATCGCCAAGTAAGCTGTCAGTCGGTACAAGCCGTACCATCGCAGCTGCGACCAACGTCACAAGGGGAGCTCCGGCTCCCATTTCTGTTGTCTTTTGGCTTACAATCCTAGACGGATGCCTTTGCATGGATGTAGCACGATGACGACCCCCATAGAGAAAAAACTCACCATCCAGATCCGGGTTGAACCGGGTTGCCTCGGGCCGGATGGCAAGGAACACATAGAGACCTTCTGTGCTGCTGCCGCCAAGATTTTTGCCGCCGTGGATCCAGAGCTGGTGAGCTGGGTGCTGATCCCCCGCTACGACAAGCAACTGCCGGAGCAGGAGTTCTTTATCGAGGGGCGCAAGCTGACCGAAGAGCAGGCCATCCTCTTTCTGCGCCGCTTCGGCCGCGAACTGGGTGAGGTACAAGACCGACTCGACTCGGTGCTGGCCCAGCTGGTCGAGCGCTACTTCAAAACCCTGTAAGCCCCCAATTTTCGATAAAAGGTTCTCTGCTGAGAACCTTTTTTCATGCTCAAAAAGCAAACGTTTGAATTTTTACTCTATTCATTGATCTGCTTCGCAGATCCGGGGTTTGTAAACGGCGCCGCCTGTGTAAAAATGTGCGCGCTGTCACGGTATCAGGACGAGTCTGGTTACTTAACCGCCAGAAACAGGGCAATTTACCCCGCATGGATGGGATAGCCCGTTCCCCTGCTGCTTATTTCACGTCACCTATTGGAATCCAACATGAATCAACAACACCAAGCTGCCAATCAGGCCGCCGGGCAAGGATTGCTTGAGCGCCTGTTTGCCCTGCAAGGCCATGGCACTACCGCCCGTACCGAAGTGATTGCCGGTATCACCACCTTCCTGACCATGGTCTATATCGTGTTCGTCAACCCGCAGATCCTCTCTGCGGCGGGCATGGACACCCAGGCCGTGTTCGTCACCACCTGCCTCATCGCCGGTATCGGCAGCATCCTGATGGGCCTGTTGGCCAACCTGCCGATCGCGCTGGCCCCCGCCATGGGCCTCAACGCCTTCTTCGCCTTCGTGGTGGTCGCGGGTATGGGCTACTCCTGGCAAGTGGGCATGGGCACCATCTTCTGGGGTGCCATGGGTCTGTTGATCCTCACTCTGCTGCGGGTGCGTTATTGGCTGATCGGCAACATCCCGCTCACCCTGCGGGTCGGCATCACCGCCGGTATCGGTCTGCTGATCGCCCTGCTCGGCCTGCACAACGCAGGGATCGTCGTGGCCAGCCCTGCGACTATGGTGACCGTGGGCAACCTCACCTCCCTGCCCTGCCTGCTGGGTCTGCTCGGTTTCTTCCTGATCTGCATCTTCTCCGCTCGCGGCGTCCACTCCGCCGTGCTGATCGCCATTGTGGTCACCACGGGTCTGGGCTGGCTGTTTGGCGATGTCACCTTCAAGGGCTTTGTCTCCATGCCCCCCAGCATCGAACCGGTGTTCGGCCAGCTGGATCTGATGGGCTCGCTCGATATCAGCCTCGCCGGGATCATCTTCTCCTTTATGCTGGTCAACCTGTTCGACTCCTCCGGCACCCTGATCGGCGTCACCAACCGCGCCAAGCTGGCCGATGACAAGGGCCACTTCCCGCGCATGAAACAGGCGCTGATGGTCGATAGCGTGAGCTCCGTCGGCGGCGCCTTCATGGGCACCTCCTCGGTTACCGCCTTTATCGAGAGCAGCTCCGGCGTCGCCGTCGGCGGCCGTACCGGTCTAACCGCCATCGTGGTCGGCCTGCTGTTCCTGCTGGCGATCTTCTTCTCCCCGGTCGCCGCCATGGTGCCGGCCTATGCCGCCGCTGGCGCCCTTATCTATGTGGGCGTGCTGATGTGCTCCGAGCTGACCCGAGTGAAGTGGGAAGATCTGACCGAAGCGGTACCGGCCTTTATGACCGCCGTCATGATGCCGTTCAGCTTCTCCATCACCGAGGGGATCGCAGTGGGCTTTATCTCCTACTGCGTGATGAAGGCGGGCACCGGCCGCTGGCGCGAAATCAACCCCTGCGTGCTGGTGGTTGCCCTGCTGTTCGTCCTCAAGTTCTTCTGGGTCGATAGCCACTGATAATGACCAGCGCAATCCGATGGGCTCCCGACAGGGAGCCCATTTTTATTTGCCGGATCATGCTTCTCGCCCCTGCGCTGTGACGCGGGGGCCCGACAGTGCTAGATTGGCAGCCAGCGTTTTATCCGGCAGTTTCGTTAATCACAAGGACGGCAACCGTGGCCCAGCACTCTCCCTCTCTCTCCGCCTTCTCTCCCCTGCTGCAAGAGCTGGCCCAGCGCCATTGGCAACGACTGATTGAACTGGCCCCCGACTATGGCTCGCTGCCCGAGCCCGTTCGCCAGACCCTGCTGACCCTGCTTGGGCTCTCCGATTTTGTCGCCGACTCCCTCTTCAAACAGCCCGAGTTGCTGACCGAACTGCTCGCCTCCGGAGAACTGGATCAGGCCGAACGCTGGCCCGCCTACCAGCGCGATCTGACCGCCATGCTCGCCGAGGTGAGTGATGAAGAGGCGCTCAAGCGTATCCTGCGCCAGTTCCGCCGCAGCCGCATGCTGGTGATCGCCTGGCGCGAGCTGCTGGGCCACTCTGAAGTGGAAGAGAGCTTTATCCATCTCACCAAGCTGGCGGATGCCCTGATCTGCTCTGCTCGCGACTGGCTCTACGCCAAACAGTGTGGCGAGCTGGGCACCCCGATGGATGGCAACGGTAATCCGCAACCGCTACTCATTCTCGGCATGGGCAAGCTCGGCGGCGGTGAGCTCAACTTCTCCTCGGACATCGACCTTATCTTCACCTTCCCCGAGAACGGTTACACGGTCGGCGGACGGCGCGAGCTCGCCAACCAGCAGTTCTTTATCAAGCTGGGCCAACGCATCATCAACGCCCTCCACCAGCCCACCCAGGATGGTCAGGTGTTCCGGGTCGATATGCGCTTACGCCCCTTTGGCGATGCGGGGCCGCTCGCCATCTCCTTTGCCGCCATGGAGGATTACTACCAGCATCACGGTCGCAACTGGGAGCGCTACGCCATGGTCAAGGCGCGGGTACTGGGGCCCCAGTGCGAACATGCGGTGGAGCTGGCCGAGATGCTGCGCCCCTTCGTGTTTCGCCGCTATATCGATTTCGGCGTTATCGACGGCCTGCGCCAGATGAAAGCGATGATCGCCGCTGAGGTGCGCCGCAAGGGACTGGAGGGCAACATCAAGCTGGGGGCTGGCGGCATCCGTGAAGTGGAGTTTATCGCCCAGGCACTGCAGCTTATTCGCGGCGGCCGTGAACCTGCGCTGCGGGTGCGCCACCTGCCCGAAGCGCTGGCCGCCATCGCTCAATGTGGCGCCCTCGAATCCGCCCATTGCGATCGCCTGCTGACGGCCTACCGCTTCCTGCGCCGGGTCGAGAACATCTTGCAGGAGATCGGCGATCAGCAGACCCAGACCCTGCCCACCGAGGAGCGGGATCGCCAGCGGCTCGTCGCCGCCCTCGGTTTTGCCGACTGGGGCGCCTTTATGGCTCATCTCGATGAGGAGATGGCTGCCGTCCATCAGGAGTTCGCCGCCGTGGTGGGGGAAGAGAAAGAGGCACCCGCCCATCTGGAGCAGCTTTGGCTCGATCTCTGGCGCACCGAGCTCGATGCCGCCGAGCTGGAAAAATTGCTGACTGCTCAAGGGGTCGTCGAGCCCGCTCCGCTCTGCGCTGCCCTGCTGCGCTTCAAGGAGGAGTACAAGCGCCGTCAGGTGGGGCCGCAGGGGCGCATCGCACTGGACTGGCTGATGCCGGAGCTGCTGCGGCTGGTGGTCGCCAGTGAGCAACCCGCCCGCCTGTTCGAGCGGGTATGCGAGCTGCTGACCCGCATCTTCACCCGCAGCGCCTATCTGCAACTGCTGGCGGAAAACCCGGGCGCCCTGCGCCAGCTGGTACGGCTGTGCGACGCCAGCCATCTGGTGAGCGAACAGCTGGCCCGCTACCCCATCCTGCTGGATGAGCTGCTCGATCCCCAGCACCTCTACCACCCCACCCCGCTCGACCAGTACAAGCCCCAGTTGCGCCAGTTCCTGCTGCGCATCCCCGAAGAGGACGTGGAGCAGCAGATGGAGGCGCTGCGCCAGTTCAAACAGGTGCAGCTGCTGCGCATCGTGGCGGCCGACATCGCCGGCGCCCTGCCGCTGATGAAGGTGAGCGACCACCTCACCTGGCTGGCGGAGGCGATCACCGAAGAGGTAGTCAATCAGGCGTGGGCCCAGATGAGCGAGCGCTACGGGGTGCCGCCTGAGGTGGCGGTGAGCGGCCAGCGCGGCTTTGCGGTGGTGGCCTATGGCAAGCTGGGCGGCATCGAGCTCGGTTACGGCTCTGATCTCGACCTGGTGTTTCTGCACGGCGGCGACCCCAACAGCTACACAGATGGGCGCAAGCCCATCGACAGCCGCCAGTTCTACCTGCGCCTCGCCCAGCGGATCCTGCACCTGTTCAGCACCCGCACCCCCTCCGGCATTCTCTACGAGATCGATATGCGGCTGCGCCCTTCCGGCGACTCCGGCCTGCTGGTCTCGTCCCTCTCGGCCTATGAGCTGTATCAGCAAAACGAGGCTTGGACCTGGGAGCATCAGGCACTGGTGCGGGCCCGTCCGATTTATGGCGATGAGGCGGTGATCGCCGAGTTTGCCCGTATCCGCCGCGATGTGCTGGCCAAGGAGCGGGATCTGCCGACTCTGGCCCGCGAGGTGCGCGAGATGCGCCACAAGATGCGGGATCATCTGCTGAAAGCGGGTGCTGGCGAGTTCGACCTCAAGCAGTCCCCCGGCGGCATGGTGGATATCGAGTTTATCGCCCAGTATCTGGTGCTGGCCCACGCCTGCGGTGAACCCGATGCCCTCACCCGCTGGTCCGATAACGTGCGCATCTTCGATGAGTGCGTCATGGCGGGGGTGCTGACCCTGGAGCAGGCGGAGGGGCTGAAGCAGGCCTATCTGGAGATCCGCAACCTCGGCCATCGCCTCAACCTCTCGGAGATCTCCCGCAAGGTGAGCGACGATCAGTTACTGACCGAACGAGGCCATGTGCTGGCGGTCTGGCAACTGCTGCTGGGGGAGTAATTCCCGCTAGCGGCAATGAAAAAGGGCCCGCACGAGGCGGGCTCTACATGGAGATAAAACGAAAGGCTGGGGCTATTTGAACAAGCCCTTGAGCAGCTGGTCGGCCACCCCTTTGACGGCCTCGTTGTCGGCCTTGTCACCCAGCAGCTTCTTGAGACCGCGTTCGGCCTCCTTGCGCGCCTTCTCCTCCAGCAGCTTGTTGTTGCTGAGCAGCGCCTTTACGTCGAGCTGGTAGCTGGGCGCCTGCCAGTGGCCGCCGATCCGCACCGGAATGGTGATCTCCTTCAGCTCGTCCACGTCCTTGCCTCCCTGCCCCTTGCTGCTCTCGACGATGGAGGTGAGGAACAGGAAGTCGAGGCTCTGTGGCACCAGCGCCGTCTGCCCCTCGCCCTTGACCCGCAAGGCCGGGGCAAAGAGCTGGATGTCGTTGCTGCGGGCGATGCCATCGGCAATAAGGAAGCTGGCGGTCAGGGCGCTGAAGTCGGTCTTGCGCGCCTCCTTCACCTGCTCGGCTCCCTTGCCGGTGAGGGTGGCCCGCGCCTCGCGGATCATCTCCGGCAGGTTGATGCCGTGCAGGGCGCCGTCACTCAGCTTCAATGTCACCTTACCCTGCATCCCGTTGCGCAGCGCCAGCGCGGAGAGACCACGGCCCTGCACCTGCACATCGAGATCGCCCTTGCCCTCCAGCAGATCGCTCTGAGCCAGAGTCTGAAGCAAGGGACGGATGTTCACTCCGGCCACCTGCTTGTGCACCTTGTAGGTGGCGGGTTGCTGGCGTGCATCGAGAACTCCGTTAGCGTTTACCTGACCGCCAGCTACGGTCGCGCTGAACTGTTTGAGCGTCAGCAGCCCTTTGGCCAGAGCCACCTGCAGATCGACTGCGCCGAGATCCAGCCCTTTCAGGCGCAGGCTGCCAAGTTGCAGCCGACCATCCAGATCCATCCCCTTGAGCGCGCCCAGATCCGGTTCGACCGTGGAAAGAGCTTCGCTCTTGCCAGTTACTGCTTTATTGTCACTTGCAGCGGCATTGGAAGCACCGGCCGCCGGTTTGTCCTCTTTCGCCAGTGCGGTCGTGGTCGGTGCCGATTTGGCGAGCCATTTGTCGAGATCCAGCTTCTCCCCCTTGAGATCGAAGCTGATCGAGGGAACAGCGCCAAGCTGCACGGTTCCATCACCACTCAACAGCGCCTCATCGGCACTCATCACCAGCTTGCTCAGGGTAATCAACTGCTTGTCGAGCTCGGCACGGGCAAACCCGGCCAGTTTCAGCTTCATCTGCGGGCGCGGCAGCGCATCACCTTCCAGCGCTGCCGTCAGCAGCACATCGGAGAGCTCGGCCAGCTTCATCTCTTTATCGAGCCGTCCCTTGAGCGTTCCTTCCAGCGAACCTGCCAGTAAAACTTGCTGCCCCTCTACCTTGGCCCCTTTCAGTGCCAACGTGAGGTTGTTCCACTCACCAAGGGCCAGTCGATCCCCCTTGATGAAGAAACTGTCGAGTCGCAGGGACGGGGCACTCAGGCTGCCACTGAGGCTCAGATCTTTCAGTTCACTGGCCATCACCTCCTGCGCCAGCTTGATCTGGGTCTGCCCTTTAACGTCGAAAGCGAGCTTGTCGGCACTCCCCTTCGCGGCCAGCGTCACGGGTACCCACTGACCGGTGGCCAGCTGCCCCATATCGAGATCGAGTCGATCCAGTCGCAGCGACGTGCCGCTGCGATCATCCTGTACAAGCGCACTGGCCTGGGAGAGCGCGACACCCTGCAAGCTGATCTGCCAGTGCTTGCTATCAGAGGTTGGCGCAGGGGTTGCGGGGACGACCGGTTCGCTTGCATCAGCAGTGGCATCTTTGATCAGTCCGCTCAGATTGGAGCTGCCATCCGCCTTGGTCTGGATAAAGAGATGGGCGCCACTCAGGGTCACCTTGCCGATCTCCAGACGATGTGAGAGCAGCGGTAACAGGGCCACCGAGGCCTCGCCCTGTTCGAAACGAATCAGATCCGGCTCGGCAAAACCGGCCGGATTGCGCAGAGCCACCTTCTCCAGCGAGAGGCCGAGACTCGGCCAGAAACGCCAGTCAATCTCCCCCGCCATCACCAGTTCCCGGCCCGTGCTCTTGCGCACCTGTTCAGCCAGCTGGGGCTTGAATTGATTGGGGTCGATAAGGCTTATCAGCGTCACTATGGCCAGCAAGGCTGCCACGGCGATGCCGAGCAAGATGAGAACTATCTTCTTCACGATATGCTCCTTGAATCCGGATCCACTGCAGACTATACCACTCACCGTCTGACGAATGGCGTCTGCGGGACAAAAGCGGACAAGGATGAGACAGGGATGGTCGCTGCCAATCCCCATCGTCATCAGCAGGGATCAGGCTTGCAAAGGGGATTGCTGCAACCGCGCCATAGCTGTGCGCGTCGACTCGAAAGCAAAGCGGGGCAAGGGGATATCGCGGATCTTCAGCCAGTGACAGGCGGCGACATCGTCAGCTGGCTGGATGACCGGTTTTTCGCTCAGCTTGATGGCAAAGAAGGTGTCACAGGTGTGATAGGTGATGCCGTCATAGGGATAGGTATTGGCGAACGAGCCAAGATAACGGTATGGCTGACCGACCATATCGAACCCCAACTCCTCCTGCAACTCGCGACGCAGCGCGACCTCCAGCGACTCGCCGGGATCGACAAATCCGCCCGGCAGATCCAGCAACCCCTTGCCCGGATTGCGGGCACGCACCGCAACCAGCACCTCATCCTGCCAGCAAAGCGCCACCATCACCGCAGTCGCTACATTCTGGAAAAAATGAAAACCGCAGTCACAGCAAAACTCTTTGGGGTTGACGCTCTGCAGGGTTTGACCGCCGCATTTTGGACAAAACATGGGCTATCTCCGACCAGATAAAGCGCCATTTTACGCCGCCAGGGCCATTTTTTATGAGTAAAACTGATGGGATGCTCAGGAATTCAGGGGAAGGAGGGGGTAACGCAGGCCAATTTTTAGGCGACCTGCTGAATTTCAGGCAATAAAAAACCCCGCTCGATGAGCGGGGTTTCTTGTATTGGGTGCCTGGCAGTGTCCTACTCTCGCATGGCGAATGC
>NZ_JAAKVF010000018.1:0-105429 GCF_049175515.1 Aeromonas sp. 600479 | reverse complement strand
TCCGTTTCACACCTTGTCCCATCCGGTTCTCCATTTATTGGGAGGAAAGGTGTAAACCATATTCAGGACGGGACACCCGTGCGAAAAAAGCCCCTTGTGCAACACAAGGGGCTTTTTCGTGGCTATCGGTTAGCACATGCCATGATTCAGCGGCGCTGCCAGGTCTCGAATCGGTAGGGGTGCGGGTTCTTTTCATCGGCAGGGTGGCTCTCGCAGTCGATGCGCAGCCACTGGCCATCATCAAACGCGGGGAAGCGGGTATCTCCTTCAACTGACAGATCGATTTGCGTCAGGTAGAGACGATCCGCACTCGGCAACATCTCGGTATAGAGATGACCACCACCGATCACCATCAACTCTTCCACCGTGCTACTCGCCAACAGGGCCAGTGCCGCCTCGACTGACCCCACGACCTCGATGCCCCCAGCCTGATAACCGGGATTGCGGCTGATCACCAGATTGCGCCGTCCGGGCAGCGGTCGACCGATGGATTCGAAGGTTTTGCGCCCCATCAATACCGGTTTACCGAGAGTGACACGCTTGAAGTGAGCCAGATCGGCAGGCAGATGCCAGGGCATCTGGTTGTCCTTGCCGATCACCCTGTCGTGGGCCATGGCGGCAATCATGGAAATCTTCATGGGGCCTCTCACCGTCTGTCAGATTATGGGGCGGTTACGGTACACGACCAGAGAGGGGATCGCCAAACCGAAACTGAGGGCACCAACGATAAAGAGCGCCTTGAGGCCGTTCTCTACCGCACTCTGGATTAACTCCATGGTCACGCCGTTGATATTGAGCTCTACCACCGCAATCATGGTTTTGAACGCATAACTGCCCGGGATCATCGGAATAATCGAGGCAACGCTGAACACCGGACGCGGCGCCAGCAGACGGCGCGACCAGTAGACGCAGACAAAGCCGACCGTGGTCGCCGCCGCCAGCGTCGCCCACTCGATGGGCATACCATAGTGGATCAGCAGGGTACGCAGGCTGTGGGCCAGCGCGCCGCCCATGGCGCAATACTTCAACATCCGTGGCGGCACGTTGAACAGCATGGCAAACCCCACCGCCGGAATGGAGGACCAGAAGGCATCCTTGGCCAGTAGCCAGAGCAAATCCATCATACTTTCCACCCCCAGATACCGGTGACCGACATGGCCAAAATGATACCTATGGCGGCGCTGATGGTCAGCAGGGTCGCGGTCCCCCAGCGGGCCAGCCCCATGTTGAAGTAGCCCTTCACCATGTCGGAAACCGCATTGATCAGCGGAAAGCCCGGCACCAGCAACAGCACGCTGGCCGCCATGGCGAGATAGGGCTGGTCACCCCAGTTGAAGAAGGTGGCGCTGGAAGAGAGCAAGGTGGCGATAAAGCCGGTGGCGGCAAAGTTGATGAGCGGACTGTGATGATGGCGGGCCATCAGCTGGCGCACCCGCATCGCGACGGCAGACGAGAAGCAGGTCACCAGGAAGATGGGCCAATCACCACCAAACAGCAGACTAAAGGCTCCACAGGAGAGCCCTACCATGGGCACCACCAGCCAGGGGTGATAATGGAAGGGGACAATGGCCTCGAGGCGCTGGCGCACTTCCCGTGCGCCGATCAGCTCTTTCTCCGCCATGATGCAGATCCGCTGGATTTCGCACACCACCTGCATGTTGATGCCATGTTCACGCACCCGCCGGGTAGTGGTGACACAGCTGCCCTGATAGAGACTGGTGAGCACAATGGCGCTCGACGAGATAGCCATTTCGACACTCTCCAACCCCAGCGCCATCCCCAGTCGCACCGTGGTCTGTTCGATGATCCGGCTCTCCGCCCCGAACTGGGCCAACAACTGACCCACCTTGACGATAATGCGGGTGATCTCTGTCTGTTGCTCCCGCGACAACACCCGTCTTGGTGTGATACTTCTCATAATCCCTTCGAGTCGTAGCAATAAAAATTTCGGCCATATTAGCCTAACTTTTACCGTTATTCATCCACCTCAATCACAACCTGACTAATAAGTTATTACAAGAAGGAGAAAAGAGATTACATCACAAATACATTACGACTAACATTAAAAACCATAACAATCAGGTCGTCAGCAATTCCCTTTATTATGACCTCACCGATTTGGCTGAAATATCAACCAAGGAGTTTCTTGCAGATTATTTACGACGTCGATAGTCCGCCAGACGGATTATTTTACCACTGCCATCGTTTTCAGGCGGAGGCTCTCCCTCTTCTCTGAACTGGATCATTTCGCTGCGCATCAGATAAAAGGATTCCCGCATCATGTTGGCAATCCGGATACAGCTGTCTAGATTGTTTTTAGCCAGCCGACGCTGACCATCAATCTTGAACTGCAATCCGCGCAGACGGCGCTGCTGATCCGGGCTAGCCCGGGCCATCAACTGGTCTATCTGCTGCCTCAGGATCGCATCCAGCCGGGAAGGCTCACTCGCAGCCAACTCCTTCAGGGTGTCAAAATCAGGCAACTCCATATGCCCTCCTTGGCGACTATTGCTGGCTCTACAACTTGAGGAACCAGCCATATAAAACTTTATATACGACCGAGCGGCAAAGAGCTCACCACACCACTCAGGTAATCGTTATTAAAATGGCAACCATGATGAAAATCATCCATTGAAATAACATGCAGAAACAAACATTTGCTTAAAAAAGAAAGAGCATGCAAAACACTTAGACATTTTAGGCTGCTTTTTTATGTTTTTTATTTCCAATAAAAGTCGGGATAAATTAATTTTGCTTCATTCGACTCTTTATCATCCATAAAATGACCAGTAGCTCCTTCCGACGATTTAACATATCTCACTGATTATGTTATTTTAATTGCCACTTTTATCGGACATTCAAGAGCAGACCATGAGCAAGGCAAAAATCGGTATCGTCACCGTCAGCGATCGCGCCAGCGCGGGCATCTATGAAGACCTCTCCGGCAAGGCCATCATCGACACCCTGAACGCCTATCTGACCTCGGAGTGGGAACCTGTCTATCAGGTGATCCCCGATGAACAGGATCAGATTGAAGCGACCCTGATCCGGCTGGCGGATGAAGAGCAGTGTTGTCTCATCGTCACCACAGGCGGCACCGGCCCGGCCAAGCGGGATGTCACGCCGGAAGCGACCGAAGCGGTGTGTGATCGCATGATGCCGGGCTTTGGCGAGCTGATGCGGGCCGAATCCCTCAAGTTTGTGCCGACCGCCATTCTGTCGCGCCAGACTGCCGGGCTGCGCGACGATACCCTGATCGTCAATCTGCCGGGCAAGCCCAAATCGATCCGCGAGTGTCTGGATGCAGTATTCCCCGCCATCCCCTACTGCATCGATTTGATGGAAGGGCCGTATCTTGAGTGCGATGAAACTGTCATCAAGCCATTTCGGCCGAAAAAATAGCAAAGCCGACCATAAAAAATAATGGCGAGCCACGGCTCGCCATTATTTTTAGCTCATCTGTTCGTGCAGACAAAATGCATCGATTATTTACGGCCGAATACTTTTACGCCCGCTTTGCTGCGCTCTGAATTACCGTACACTTCGATCTTTTTCACACAACGACGCGAACCCAGTGATTTCCACTCGGTCTCTTTATCACTGCTCATCTCCCGATCGAAGCGAATGGTTTTGGTACGATCACCACCATAGGTCACCACCACCCGATCCAGGGTCAAATCACGTTCCGCCTTCACCTTGATATATTTGGTCTGACGGCAAATCACCAAAGGAATTGTCGCACCATGATCACCGGCCCCCAGCAAAATAGTCCGCCCCAGCGTGAACTGATCATCGCCAGCATGGCTGGCTGACGCCACCACCAGCAAGACACCACCCAGCAGGGTGCGCGCGGAAAAACGGGAATTCCAGATAGACATCAGGGACATAACACCTCCAATAAAAAACGGAGTGCAATAATACGGACCGAACCATAACGGAAGCTGTACCCGAACGCGCATTTGTGGCGAAAGAGGTGCGATTGCCTGAGAAAATGGAGAGATTTGCCGGTAAAAATGTGAAGGGCCGCATATTGCGGCCCTGACTGCATATGAGCGCTCAACGCTCCATGATCTGGGTCACATCTTCTTTATTGATCATCACCTCACGCCCTTCATGATCGTAATAGCGATACATACCGGTACTCTCGTCCAGCTTGGGCTTGCTCTCTGTGGTGATCATCTTGCCATCCTTGGTGCTCATGATGTATTGGGAGCTGCATGCTACCAGCCCCAGGGCGCACACCAGGATCATCATCAGTTTTTTCATAGGCGCACTCTTCTCCTTTCACCCTCACCACGAGGGTGTCATATCCAGCCTACTCCAATCCGGCAGGCAGTCGGAAACTTGCACAATAAAGTGAGATCACCATCAAAAATCAGTTACTTGCGACCACCCGGTTTGCCACTGCTACCGGTACCGGAACCACAGCCAAGTGCCAGCCGATCTGCCGCGGCTCTGGCCTGCACCAGACCATAGCCATAGCTGTTGTCCCGTCCGACAGCCCCCAGATCCTGGGCGCTGCTGCGCAGGGTCTGGCGCAGTTGATCATTGCTGCACTCCAGCCGCTGTGACCAGGCCAGGGTGGCGACCCCGACCACATGAGGGGTCGCCATCGAGGTACCGCTGTAGCTGGCGTAACCACTCGGCACGGTCGACAGCACAGCAACACCGGGGGCCGCCAGCTCCACCTGATCGTTGCGTTGCGAGAAATAAGCCAACTGCTTGCTGCTATCGATAGCAGCCACGCTCACCACACTGCTGTAAGAGGCGGGATAGGACTTGCTGGTGTTGCCCGCATTGCCCGCCGCCGCCACACTCAACACATTCTGGCTGTAAGCCTGATTGAACGCCTGCTCTTCCGTCTTGCTGGGCACATTGCCCCCTAGGCTCATGTTGATGACCATGCGAGTAAAGCCACGACTGCTCATCCCCTGCTTGCAGGCATTGAGGGCCCCCACCAGGTTGGAGGTATAAGCCCAGCCGTTGGCGCCAAACACCTTGATGATGTGCAGCGGAACACTCTGATTCGGCAAGACACCGACCACGCCCATGTCGTTCCCCCCAATGGCGGCTATGGTGCCTGCCACGTGGGTGCCGTGACCGTTTTCGTCACTGCTCCAGCTGCCAGTACCAGCGTTGTCACTACCCTGCACCTGCGCCCCATGGGGCAGATCCGGGTGATTGCCGCTATAGCCAGAGTCAATGATGCACACCAGCACCTCTCCGGCCATACCATCGCTCAGTTGTGGCGCCTGTACCATGGGAATGCCATAAGGCAGGGTCTCGGCACTGGCATAACGCTTGGCATCCGGCTCCACCCACAGCACGTTGGGGTTGCGCGCCAGCGCTGTCGCTGCAGCAGCTGGCAACCAGAGCGCCAGCGCATGCTGCTCGGGCAGTTGCAGGGCCAGCTCGCCCCCCATCCCTTTGCTTTGGGCCAGCACAGCGGCCTCCGCCCCCGGCTTGAGTTGCACCAGATAACGAGCCCGTTCGGCAGCCATTACCCCCTGTGCCAGTACGCCTGCCACCAGCAGGCCTGTCCATATCCGTCTCATCAGCCACTCCTTCCATCGACCTGATAGCCACCAGCAAAGTGTAGTGGCAGGCTGGCGCAGGTCCGAGCGGATACAAAAAGGCCGGACATCTGTCCGGCCTCTTCTTTCAAGCGCAAGAGCGCAATCATGACTTGGCGGGCTGGCGCTCACCGGTCACGGTCGGGTTCTTGGGATCGGAACTCCACTCATACCAACCGCCGTCGTAGACGCTGATCCGTTTCCAGTCCATCAGCCAGGCGTAGAAGAAGGCCTCGGAGGCGCGCCAGCCGGTACCGCAGTAGAATGCGGCCTGCTGAGTTGGCTCGATGTTCCACTGCTCCCACATGGCGAGGATCTCGCGGGCCGGCTTCATGGTGCCGTCCGGGTTGTGGAAGTCGCTCATGCTGTTGGCATCCACCCCACCGTGACCCCACTTGGCCCCCGGAATATCGCCCTTCGGCTTGATGTAGCTGTAACCTGAGGTGTTGCCGACAAACTCGTCCCAGGTACGCACACTGACCAGTGCGCTATCGGGCTGCTTGAGCAGCTCTTTCGCCTGACTTAGCGTGGTGTAGTACTCGGGGTGAGCGGGAATGGCCACGCCAAACTCCTTCACCGGCTCATATTTGTTGGGCAGGCCGGTTTCGGTGCGCAGGTGCTGGATAAACCAGGCATCCAGGCCACCGTCCAGCAGGCGTACATCTTCCACCCCCGCATACATCATCAGATGCGCGGCACGGGCAGCCGCCATGGTGTTGCGACCATAGAGGATGACGGTGGTGTCGTGACGGATGCCGTTATCCAGCAGCAGCTTCTTGAGCGCTTCGTCAGAGACCTTGTTCCACAGCGGCTCCTCTTCGAGGCTGTTGGTATCGATATATCCGGCCCCCGGGATGTGGCTGATGAGGTAGGCCTTGGGTGAACCCCAATCCACTTCAAACAGCTTCCAGTCACCCTTGGGCGCAGCGGCAACCGGCTTGCCCTCTTGCAGATCCGCCAACCAGCGCGGATAGACCAGCTGCTGCCAGCGTGCCAGCGACTCGCGCGGTGCGGGTTGCCACCCTTGCAGCTCGAACAGCTGCTTGATCCCCTGCTTGCGCAGCAGACGGGCCACCTCGGCCACTTCGCGGGACGCGCCGTAGAGGGCAACCGGACGATCGGCCTTCAGCCCCTTGATCTCGAGGGCCTTTGGCCACTCTTCATCGCTGTATTTCCACTCGGCAGAGAGGTTCTCGGCGCCCGCCACATGGCCGCCCTGCTTCTCCCCTTCCATCGGCCACCCCTGATAGAAGTAGCTGGCGCGGGTATCCAGGATGACAGCCTGTTTGGCCTTGGCATCGGCCAGCGAGAGCGGTG
This sequence comes from Aeromonas sp. 600479, assembly GCF_049175515.1. Lineage (NCBI taxonomy): Bacteria > Pseudomonadati > Pseudomonadota > Gammaproteobacteria > Aeromonadales > Aeromonadaceae > Aeromonas > Aeromonas sp. 600479. The sequence goes on along the minus strand of NZ_JAAKVF010000018.1, from coordinate 98,539 downwards.
GCAACTCCCCTGCCACGGCGGGCAGGGCACACCAGAGCAGTAAGGTCGCCAGCGCGGCCTGCAGGAAGCGAAGATGTCGTTTCATGGTGATTTCTCGATTCATAGTGAACAAGGTTAAAAAATGGAGCGACCCAGCCGCTCGGCCAGCAGCTCCAGCGCCGCCGTGCCCGCCAGCGAGTTACCGGCTTTGTTAAGCTCCGGCGACCAGACACAGACGCAGAGCTCGCCCGGGATCAGGGCGATGATACCGCCGCCGACACCCGATTTGCCCGGCATGCCGACACGATAGGCAAAATCGCCCGCCTCATCATAGAGACCGCAGGTGGCGAGCAAGGCGTTGACCTGTTTGGTGGTGCGGGCGGGCAGCAGCGGCACGCTCTCACCCAGTGGCACACCACGGTTGGCCAGATAGATGAATGCCCGCGCCAGATCGACGCAGCTCATGCGAATGGCACAGGCATTGAAGTAGCTTTGCAGCACCTTGTCCACTTCGTTTTCGAAGTTGCCATAGGCCTTCATCAGATAGGCGATGGCGGCGTTGCGGGCAGAGTGCTGATATTCGGAGCGGGCGACCACCTGATCCGCCATGATGGCCGGATTGCCGGAAAGACGGCGCACCAGCTCGAGGGTACGCTGACGCGGCGCAGTGAGGCGGGTCTCCAGCAGATCGCTCACCACCAGCGCCCCGGCATTGATAAAGGGGTTGCGGGGGATCCCCTGCTCGAACTCGAGCTGCACCAACGAGTTGAAGGGCTGGCCGGAGGGCTCCTTGCCAACCCGGGCCCAGATCTCCTCCTCCTGATAGAGGGTGAGTGCCAGGGTCAGGCTCAGGGCCTTGGAGATACTCTGGATGGAGAAGGGTTCAAAAGCGTCACCGGCGGTGAACAGCTCCCCCTCGACGGTACAGACTGCGATACCGAGCCGATCGGCCGGTACCTGAGCCAGTGCCGGAATGTAGTCGGCCACCTTGCCTTGTCCCAGCAACGGGCGCACCTCTTCAAGGATGCTGGCCAGTAATTCGGATGACAACACCATAAGCAATAAGCGATTCCATGACTAAAACAGCGTTGGAGATCCCATCCCCACTGACAAAAATCCCGCCAGCGGCGGGATTTTTCAGTTACCCACAACAAGGCGCCAGATGCGGCAGCCTTGTATCAGGCCGGTTCACCGTACCAGAGGTCGAACAGCTCGGTAACGACCACGGCTTCCATCCCCTTGCCTTCCAGCCAGGATTTGACGGCAGCGCGGTCTTCTTCGGTACACTTGCCCAGTTGCTGGGTGCAGATCATCCCTTCCCAGGCCAGGTGACCGGAGCCGGCAAAAGCCAGTTTGCGGGGTTCAACAACCTCATCGATCATCGCATCGACTACCGCATCGATGGTCTCTTCGGCAGTGCCGACCGGGAAGTTGAAACTGATGTCGAAACCCATTTCCTGGAATTCATCGACGCGCAGTTTCTTGCGCAGGCGGCGGCTACGATTGGCCATGATAGCTCCTCAAGTTAGTTGATACGCTAGGTGTGTTGACGTGCCAGCTTAGCTGACACGCTTGAAAATCAGATCCCAAACCCCGTGGCCGAGACGGTGGCCACGTTGTTCAAATTTGGTCAGCGGACGCCAGTCAGGGCGCGGCACCCAGTTACCGGAAGCAGAGGTGTTCTCGTAACCCTCGGCGGCGCTCATCACTTCCAGCATGTGCTCTGCATAGTTTTCCCAGTCGGTCGCCATGTGGAACACGCCACCGATGGCCAGCTTCTGGCGAATATCCTGAGCAAACGCAGGCTGTACGATGCGACGCTTGTGGTGACGGCTCTTGTGCCAGGGATCCGGAAAGAAGAGCTGCAGGCAGGAGAGTGAACCGTTCGGGATCATGTGCTCCAGCACTTCGACTGCGTCGTGACAAATGACCTTGAGATTGGTGACGCCCGCTTCCTGCGCGCTGCCCAGACAGGCCCCCACGCCCGGGGTGTGCACTTCAATACCGATGAAGTTCTTCTCGGGGGCATTCCTGGCCATCTCGACCAAAGAGGCGCCCATGCCAAAACCGATCTCCAGCACCACAGGAGCTTCACGGCCAAACAGTGCGACCAGATCGAGCTGCTTTGGCTCGAAATCGATGCCCATGACCGGCCAGAGCTCTTCCAGGGCCTTCTCCTGCCCTTTGGTCAGGCGGCCTTCGCGACGGACAAAGCTGCGGATCTTGCGCATGAACTTGCCGTCTTCGTTAAATACATCTTGGGTCACAGGCATAATGGTCTCGTTATTTCATCAATCCGGGTAATACATCTTGTGTCCGATCCCGAGCGGGACCGCTCGCGGCTCGGCATTTCATCGACCCGCGAAAACAGGGGAGCGAATTATCCCAAGATAGGCCCAAGGCGCAAGTGTTTCACGAAACAAATCCCTCATCTCTCACCAATTCATCTATAACGGTTGACAAATGCCGACCCGTTCACAGAATCGGTCACGCGTCGAGTGCATGCTGCCTGCGCAAATAAAACCATACACAACAAAGGATTGCAGTATGAAATACACAGCATTGGCGTTTGCCATCACCGCTTTGCTTGCGGGGTGCAACACATCAACAAATGACTCGCAAGCTCCTGCCGCCGCCGAGCAAGCCTATGAGTATCTGGTGCAGTTGAGTTCAACCGCAGAAGGGATTGGCGCACGCCCCACGGGGACAGAGGCAGAAACTCGTGCCGCGGCCTGGATCCAGGACCATCTGACCGGTTGGGGCTACGATGTGCAACGCCAGTCCTTCACCTACACCAAAAATGGCGCCAGTAAAAACTCCCAAAACCTGATCGCAGAGCTCAAGGGTAAGAGTGACAAGGTGATCCTGATCGGCGCCCACTACGACAGCACAGGTGACAAGAAAGGCTCTGAAGGGGCCACCGACAACGGCGCTGGCGTCGCGGCCCTGCTGGCAGTGGCGGAGGAGCTTAAAGGACAAACCTTGCCCTACACGGTTCGCTTTGCATTCTTCGGCGCGGAGGAGAACGGTCTCAACGGTTCCAAAGCCTATGCCGCCAGCCTCGACAGCACCGCCGTCGCCAAGCTGCTGGCGATGGTGAACTACGACACCATCGCCGGGGGCGACATCGTCTACGTCCACTCAGCCCACTCGGACGTCGCCGAATACAACTGCGCCGATCCGAGCCGCTACAGCTTCGATCCCAAGGTGCGGGATCGCCTCCTCACCCTCTCCAAACAGACAGCGACCCCATTTGCCATTCATCCCAGCTACAGCGGTTATCCGGAAGGGGAGACCGGCAGCTGGTCAGATCACGCCCCCTTTGCCTGCCTGGGGGTGCCGATCGCCTACGTTGAAGCGACCAACTTCACCATCAACGGTGCAGATGGCTACGACGGCTACTCCCAAAGTACCAATCCCGCACTATGGGATTGCTACGACGATGCCACCAAGAGCGCCTGCGATCGTGACAGCGAAACCCAGTGGGGAAAAATCTGGCACACCCAGTATGACCGCCTCGACAAGATGGCGGAACTATTCCCAGGCAGAGTAGAAAGCCAACTTGGCGCCAACACCGACCTGATGATCCGCTTCCTCAAGGAACCGGGTTTGTAAGGTCAGTTGCTTTTCAACAAAACAAGATCGCCCCAACTCAATGCATTGTCGCCACACAGACAGGTAAAATTCGGGCAGGTGCCAAACCTGCCCTTTTTGGGCGATTTTTGTGACAATCATTGCCTCATTTCTGAAATCTGATACAAACGGATAACCTGGCGGTCGAATGGAGCGACCGCCCACATGCCGAGAGAATTGTCTATGCAGCCGTTTTTTGCCCAGCGCTTCGAGAAAGTCGAACCTTCCTTTATCCGTGAAATCCTCAAAGTTGCCGCCAATCCGGAGATCATCTCCTTCGCCGGTGGCCTGCCCAACCCCCATCTGTTTCCGGTCAAGGCGATCGATCAGGCCTGTCAGGATGTACTGCGCGAGCAAGGGGCTGCCGCCCTGCAATATGCGGCGACAGAGGGCTTCGCTCCACTGCGCCAGTATATTGCCGACCGCTATCTGGCCCGCCACGGCATGCAGGTCAATCCGGACAACATCCTCATTACCAGCGGCTCCCAGCAGGCGCTGGATCTGCTGGGCAAGGTACTGATCGACGAGGGACAGGATCTCATTATTGAAGAGCCAGGTTACCTTGGCGCCATCCAGGCCTTCTCTGTCTACCAACCCACCTTCAAGCCAATTACCCTCGGCGAAGCTGGACTGGATCTGGCGGCGCTGGATGCGTTGCTGGCAAACGGCTCAAATGCCAAGCTGCTCTACGGCGTGCCCAATTTCCAGAACCCGAGCGGCGTCTCCTACAGCCGTGCCAATCGCGAGGCGCTAGCCGAACGACTGGTCAACCACGAGCTGTTGATGGTGGAAGATGACCCCTACGGCGAGCTGCGTTTCGAAGGGGAACATCTGCCCCCGATTGCCAAGCTGGCGCCAAACAATACCGTGCTGCTCGGCTCCTTCTCGAAAACCGTGGTGCCCGCCTTCCGTCTGGGCTGGATGCTGGTGCCGGAGTGGCTGCGCAAGAAGGTGACTATCGCCAAACAGGCCACCGACCTGCACAGCAACGCCTTCAGCCAGCAGGTGCTGCACCGCTTCCTGACCGACAATTCACTGGATGCCCATCTGGAGAAGATCAAGGAGATCTATGGTCGCCAGCGTGCCGCCATGGAAGCCGCGCTTGCCCGTCACTGCCCGCCCGGCGTCAGCTACACCAGACCCGAAGGGGGCATGTTCCTCTGGCTGACCCTGCCTGACCACATCAGTGCCATGGCGCTGTTTGACGAGGCGATCAAGGAGAAGGTGGCCTTCGTACCCGGCGCCCCCTTCTACGTGCGCCCAGAGATCAAGAACACCTTGCGTCTGAGCTTCTCCTGCGTCGATGAAGCGACCATCGAGGAGGGGGTCAAACGCTTGGCCCGCGCCCTCCAGCGCATGCTCTGATCGCCCAAGCCAAACCGTATCAACAAAAAACCAGCGAGCATCGCTGGTTTTTTTATGTCCTCAACGCAACCCATCAGCCAAACAGGGTCTTGCAAAACTGCTTCATCGGGATGGGACGGCCATAGAGATACCCTTGCAAATAATCAACATGGCGAGTCCGCAGGTAGTCCGACTGCACCTCAGTCTCCACCCCTTCCGCAACCAGCTTCAAACCCAGCCGGGTTGCAAGATCGATCACATTCTCGACGATATGGCTGGAAAGGGCATCAGACCCGATCATTCCGACAAAGCTCTGATCGATCTTGAGCGCATCTACCTGGAACTGCTGCAGATAAGTCAGGCTGGAGTGGCCGGTACCAAAGTCATCGATGGCGATCATGACTCCCAACTGACGCAATTCAGCAAACAGCTTGTCGGTCGTCTCGTCCGCAACAATCAGCTCCCGTTCGGTCAGCTCCAGCACCAACTTGACGGGGTTATCCTTGAAGGCGTTGATAAAATCCCTGCAGTCGGTCACCAAGCTCAAATCCTTGCAGTGACTGGCACAAATGTTGAAACCGAAATGAAATCCGGCTGGCAACTTGCGGGCATCAGGGGAGAAATAGTCGCGCACCTGAGTCATCAGCAGGCTGGTCATGGGCACGATCAACCCGCTATCTTCCGCCAGCGGAATAAAGCGATCCGGCGAGATCATCCCCTGCTTGGGATGTTGCCAGCGCATCAGCACCTCACAGCCATGCCATCGCTCATCCTCACCGGAAACCACCGGCTGCAGGTAGGGGATAAACTCCTCCTCGATCAACGCCCGCTTGAGCTCCTCTGATGGTGAGCGGCTACGCCCCATCAGCCTGAAGGAACCGATCCCGACCAGCAAGGCCAGCAGAGGATAGAGCACGATACTGCCTGCGGAGTGGCGCCAAGCGTGGATCAGATAATCATGGTTAGTGACCTGAGTGGCTACCTGGTAAGGGAAACTGGCTGACCGATAGGATAGATACCCCTCTTCCGTAGCAGAAGGGGCGGGCCCCATCTGGCCCGAACCAAACAGCGCCGTATTTCCCACCACCAGGGCAATCCGTGAATTCTTGCTGGAGATATCCAGGGTATTGCGCAGGTAGTACCCATCTACCACGATCAATACACTCCCCTTGTCTGTCTGGTGACGCAGCACGATCAACGGACGATCCGGTGTGACCTCATTACCCGGTAGCAGTTGTAGCCTGCCTTCCACATAGATGTCCGGATTGAAGAGACCATCGTAGTCACCATAGAGCGAGGTGCAGTAGATGTGGCTACCAATAGCCAGATTGGCGGAACGCACATCGGGTACCGTAGTCACCTGCTCGCGCAACCGCTGTGCCGCCTCCTGGCAGGGGTGACCCAGCATCCCCTCCAAATTGATGGCTGCTTGCCGAGCATGATTGAAGGTCCTGTCGAACATCTCCATAGCCCGCTGCAAACGAGACTCCGCATCCCGCTCTATCTCCGAAACAGTTTGCCAGATGATGGCAGCCCCCCCCAGCAGCAGGATCCACACCCCAATCAACAGCGACACCAGAAGCCGCTTGTAGAGCTGACGAAGTTTCAATCGACGAAATGGCATGCGGCCTCTTTATTGTGCAAGTCGGGGGACAGCCCGGATGGAAGGCGACAAGGATCGCAATGACTTCGATGGAGCAAAATAACCACCCGACAGAAATCAATCAGTTAACGCTATTATTCCACACCTGGCGGCAAATCAGCGGCACGGTTAACACAGTTGAGTTGCTCATCACATACTCTGCGACCCTGCTTGTTGATCCAGAATCAGCCAATTAGAGTAGAGCAAAAGGGAGCAGGAGTGTGCAGCATGAAAATTCTGATTACCGGCGGAACAGGCTTTATCGGCCGCAAGCTGGTTGCCCATCTCAAGGTCAATCACGAGGTCGTGGTATTGAGCAGGCAGGGGAGCCGCGCATACTCCCTGCTGGGTCACGATATCAAGGTATTGGATAACCTAGACCGACTCGATGACCTCAATGACGTGGACGCCGTGATCAATCTGGCGGGTGAACCCATTGCCGCCGGACGCTGGAGCGAGTCGCGCAAACAGCTGCTCTGCGATAGCCGCTGGCTGTTGACCGAGCAACTGGTGGATCTCATCAAGCTATCCAGCACGCCGCCCAAGGTGCTGATCAACGCCTCCGCCATCGGCTGGTATGGCAGACAGGGCACCGAAACCCTCGACGAGCAGTGCCGCTCTCCCAACGACGAGTTTACCCACCAGCTCTGCCAGCAGTGGGAGACCCTGGCGCAGGAAGCCCAGAGCCGCCAAACCCGGGTCTGTATCGTGCGGATCGGGCTGGTGCTTGGCATGGATGGCGGCGCCCTGCCCAAAATGCTCCCCCCCTACCGACTCGGACTCGGCGGCCCCATGGGGTCAGGCAGCCAGATGATGAGCTGGATCCATGTGCAGGATCTGGTGCGCGCCATGCTGTTCTTGCTGGATCACGAAGAGTGCAGCGGCATCTTCAACGGCACTGCGCCCCATCCGGTCAGCAACCGGGAGTTCAGCCAGACCCTTGCCACCACGCTGCACCGTCCACACCTCTTCTTCGTCCCGGCGCCGCTGTTGCAACTGGTGATGGGGGAGGCGGCAGATCTGCTGCTGACCGGACAAAAGGTGATACCAGCAAGGCTGCAACAGGCCGGTTTTCACTTCAGCTATCCCGAACTGCCGAGCGCCCTCACCAATCTGCTGCGTGAGCCCCGCTAACTCACACCCGCTCGCTGCGTCCACTCGTCAGCACCTCATATAGCAAGCAGCCCGGCCAATGGCCGGGCTGCTTGTTTATGGTGGCTGCGCTATTGCACCTTGTGTGCATCGGCTCGCGTTGGCGGGATTACAACAACCCCTGACCCAGCCCTCGCAGCCGATCGCTCAGGGTGCCAGCCAGCAGCTGGCGCTGCATCCCCTGCCCCGCCAGCGTCACCAGCAGTGCCCCCAGCGTCGGCAGGCCGAGCCAGATGGCCCAGTGGAACTGCCACTGCCCCTCGAACCACCACCACTGCAGGCCAAAGGAGCAGAGCTCCACCACCATGGCGGCACAGAGCCCAGCCAGCGCACCACTGGCCACCAGCTCCCAACGCAGCATCTTCCTGAGCAGACCGCTACTGGCACCCAGGGTGCGCATCAGCAACAGCTCGCGCCGACGCTGAGCCATGCTGGCCTGGGTCTGGGTCAGGAGCACCAGCAGCGCGGCCACTGTCACCAGCCCCAACATCAGCGCCAGCGCCCGGCTCACCTGCTCCGATACCTGAGTGAGCCGCGCAATCAGGTCATCCACATCGATAAGGCTCACCGTGGGGTGACGGCGGATCAACTCCACCTCGGCAGTGCGCCCCGCCTCGGGCAGCCGGTAGCTGCCAAGCCAGGTTCGGGAGAAGGGTGCCAGCAGATCCCCGGAGAAGATCATGTAGAAGTTGGGGCGCATATTGTCCCACTTGATGCTGCGCAGACTGGTAACCCTGGCGCCGAAATTGCGACCCTCGATGGTAAAGGCGAGCATGTCCCCCAGCTTGATATCGAGTCGCTTGGCCAACTCGCTATCCACCGACACCTCGCCGGGCCCGGCGAGCCATTTCCCGGCCACTAGCTTGTTGTCGATTGGCAGGGTGGCGGTGGTAGTGAAGTTGAGCTCCCGATCGACCCCCTCGCGGCCACTGCTGGCCCCCTCGCCCACCGCCTCACCGGCGATATGGGTCAGCCTGCCGCGCACCATGGGGTAGAAGTCGGAGGTGGTGGCCCCGGCTGCCGCCAGCTCGCTCAGGATCCCCTCCCGCTCATTCTCGGCCACATTGACCAGAAAACGGTTGGGTGCATCGACGGGAAGACGAGCCGAAAACTCATCCAGCAGATCGACCCTTGCCGCCCAGAGCAAGCCAAACAGCATCAATGCCAGCGCAAAGCCCGCCAGCTGGAACAGGCCGCTGCTGCGCTCGCGCGACAGGTGGGCCAGCGCCAACCGCAAGGCATGAGGTCCGTTCACGTTTGCTCCCAGCCGCAACATCAGCGCCGCCAGCAGGGCCAGCAGCCCCATCAGCAAGCCCATGCCACCCACCAGACCCAGCGCCAGCCGCACATCGGCGGTAAAGCCCCAAACCAGCGCAAACAGCCCGAGCAACCCGACCGGCAGGGCCAGCCAGGGGGGAATGCCCGCCTCCAGCTCCCGGCGCAATACCCGCAGCGGCGGCACTTTCAGCAGCCGCAAGAAGGGCACAAAAGCGAGCAGCAGGGTGATAAAGAGCGCCACCGCTACTCCCAGGGCAAAGGGGCGCCAAGAGGGAGGCGGCAGATCCGGCGGCAGCAGGTCCCCCAGCAGTTGCAAGGTGATCCACTGCATGGCCGTACCCGCGACCAGACCCAGCAACGCGCCGATCAGCGTCAACGACAGCAGCAGGGTTCCCATCAGTTGCCAGAGCGAGCGACGGGATGCCCCCAGGGTTTTGAGCAGCGCCACCATATTGGTCTGGCGCTCGGCAAAGTGGCGCACCGCGATCCCCATCGCCAACGCCCCCAGCAATACCCCGCTTAGGGAAGCAAGCCGGAAGAAACGCTCGGCATTGGCCAGCGAGCGGCCGACACGGGATTCGCTGTCATCCGGTTTGATCCACTTCTGTCCGGCCTGCAATTGTGGCAATAACCACTGTTCGTAACGAGCAAGCGGCTCCCGCGGCCCCTTGAACAGATAGCGCCACTGCTGGCGGCTGCCGGGTAGCAGGGCACCGGTCGCCTCGATATCGGCACTGTGGATCAGCGCCCGCGGCGCCAGCAGGAAGGGGCTGAAGCCCTGATCCGGCTCCTCACCAAGCAGGCCTGCCACCTTGAGCACCGTATTGCCCACCTCCAGCTCATCCCCCGTTTTGGCCTTAAGCAGCTGCATCACCCGGGCGGAGAGCCAGATCTCGCCGGGGGCCGGGGCACGGGCCGGTTCCAGCTCCAGCTTGCCGTAAAAGGGGAAACCGTCGGGCACCGCCCGAATGGAGGCGAGCTGCAACGCATCGCCGTGAAACAGCATGCTGTTGAAGCTGACGGTGGTCTGCACCGCCAAGCCATCCAGTTTCGCTCGGGCCAGCCAGCCATCCGGCAGGGCGGCGGCAGTGCGCAACACCCGATCCGCCCCGATAAAGTCGCGGCCCGACGCCTTGAGCCCGGCATCGAGCCGATCCGCGACCAGCGCCACACTCAAGACGCACGCCACGCTCAGGGCCAGCGCCAGCACAAACCAGCGTAGCTCGCCACTGAACCCTTCCCGGCGCAGCAGCCGCCATCCCAATCGCCACTGCATCATCCCTTGTATCTCCCGCCTGATCCGCAGCTCACCCCGTTACACCACATCATGGGCCACCTCGCGATCCAGTCTGCCCGCCGTCATGACCAGTTGCCGCTGGCAACGCTCGGCCAGCTGATGATCATGGGTCACTACCACCAGGGTGGTGCCGTGCTTGCGATTGAGTTCAAACAGCAGCTCGATCACCTTCTCGCCGGTCTTGCTGTCGAGGTTGCCGGTCGGCTCATCCGCCAGCAGCAGGCTGGGACGGGTCATAAAGGCGCGGGCGATGGCCACCCGCTGCTGCTCGCCGCCGGAGAGCCGTGGCGGCAGATGGTGCAACCGCTCGCCAAGCCCGACTGCCGCCAACAGCTCGCGGGCCCTCGGCTCGCAGTGGCGTTCGCCACGCAGCTCGGCAGGCAGCATCACATTCTCCAGCGCCGTCATGGTCGGGAGCAGCAGAAACGACTGGAACACAAACCCGATCTGCTCGGCGCGCAATCGGGCCCGCCTCTCTTCATCCTGCTCGCCCAGGGATTTGCCGAGGATTTCGATATCCCCCTGACTCGGCAGATCGAGCCCGGCCAGCAGCCCCAGCAGGGTGGACTTGCCGGAGCCGGAGGCGCCAACCAGGGCCACCGTCTCGCCGCTATTGACTTGCAGATCGATCCCTTCAAGGATGGTGAGGCTTTCCTGGCCGAGGCGAACCGATTTGCCGAGGCCCTTGACGACAATAATGGGGGTTGAACTCATGCTCTGTATCCTTTGTTCCAATCCCTTGATGACAATCCATAGCGGGAGTTGAATTGATGGTGCGTATTCTGTTTGCCTTGTTCGTTGGCCTCGGCAGCCTGCTCTCGTCGGCTCAGGCCCAGACCCTGCTGGTACTGGGAGACAGCCTGAGCGCCGGCTATCAGATGCAGGTTGAGCAGAGCTGGCCCGCCCTGCTCAACCAGAAATGGCAGGCAGAGGGGGGCAAACACACCCTGCTCAATGCAAGCATCAGCGGTGAAACGACACAAGGGGCTCTGGCCCGTCTGCCCGCCCTGCTGAAGGAGCACAAGCCGGACTGGCTGCTGATCGAACTGGGGGGCAACGATGGCCTGCGCGGCTTCGCACCGACCATTACCCGCCAGAATCTGGCCAGTATGATCGCGCTCGCCAAGGAACAGCAGACCCGTGTGGTGTTGACCCAAATCCAGCTTCCCCGCAACTACGGTGCCCGCTATCTGCGCCAGTTTGAACAGATCTTTCCCGAGTTGGCCCAGGCTAACGATCTGCCCCTACTGCCCTTCTTCATGGATGATATTGCGCTGCGCCCTGAACTTATGATGAACGATGGTATTCATCCCACCCCGGCGGCCCAGCCCAAAATCCGCGACAAGGTAGCCGCTTTTATTGAGCCCCTTATGGAGCCATAAGTAACATCCCCCTGTTTACCTCAGCAGCAGGCTGTTCATCAGGGCCCGCAGTTTGAGCGGTTTGACCGGCTTGCTGATGTAGCCATACCCTCGCTCACGGATCTGCACCTGCAACTCGCTCTTGCGATCGGCGCTGATGACGATGCCCCCCAACTCGTCACCACACACCTGTTGCAGCGCAGCCAGCGCCTCCAGCCCGGTCTTGCCATCGTCGAGGTGATAGTCGGAGAGCACCAGTCTCGGCACAAACCCGTCTGCCACCAGCGCTTCGGCTTCGGCCAGATCGACGGCGCAACGCACCTCGCAGCCCCAACGGCTGAGCAAAGTGCTCATGGCGGTCAGAATATCCCGCTCATTGTCGATGCAGAGCACAGCTACGCCTTCCAGCTGGCTGTCACGCACCACCGGCGCCGCCAGCTGATGGGCCGTGACCGGCCGGGTCGCCAGATTGAGGGTCACCGCAAAGACCGATCCCTTGCCCGGCCAGCTTTGCAGGGTGAGCTGATGGCCAAGCACCTGCGAGATGCCGCGGGCGATGGCGAGCCCCAGACCCAGCCCCTGCTCCTTGGCGGTACGGGAGTGATCGAGACGGGAGAACTCGTCAAAAATAGCCTCCTGCTTGTCCTGCGGGATACCGGGGCCGTTGTCCCACACCTCGATGCGGATCTTGCTTCCTGACCTGCGACAACCGAGCAGCACCCGCCCCCCCGGATTGTAGCGAAACGCATTGGTCAGGAAATTCTGCAACACCCGGCGCAGCAGCCGCACATCGCTATGCACCGCATGCTTGCTCTCCACCACCGAGAAGTGGATCCCCCCCGCCTGTGCCAATACCCCAAATTCCGCCTTGAGGTTGTCGAACAAGTCATGCAGGGCGAAGTCGAGTTTCCTGGCTTTGAATTTGCCCGCTTCAAGCCGCGAGATATCGAGCAGATCGCTAATGAGATCCTCGGTCGCCCCCAGCGCATCGTCGATATGGTGGGCGATACGTGCCGGTTCCCCCTCGGCGGGCAACATCTCCAGCAGGGAGGAGGTAAACAGCTTGGCCGCATTGAGGGGCTGGGTCAGATCGTGGCTGACCGCCGCCAGAAAGCGACTCTTGGAGTGGTTGGCCCGCTCCACCTGCTGGTTCACCAGCAATAGTTGACGGTTGAGCTCGGAGAGCTCACGGGTGCGCTCGGCCACCCGTGCCTCCAGATGTTCGTTCGCTTCGCGCAGCACCCGTTCGGCATCGCGAAACGGGGTGATGTCAGTAAAGGTCATGACAAAACCACCGGCGGGCATGGGGTTGCCCTGCATCTCGATTACTCGCCCATCCGGGCGCTCCCGCGCCGAGATATGGGCGCTGCCCCGCTTCATAAAGGCGACCCGCCGCGCCACATGATCCTCGATATCGCCGGGGCCACAGAGCCCCTGCTGCGCGTTGTAGCGGATGATCTCTTCAATGGGGCGCCCTGCCTGAATAAGCCCGGGCGGATAGTGGAACAGCTCGATGTAACGGCGGTTCCAGGCCACCAGCCGAAGCTCCCTGTCCACCACCGAGATCCCCTGCCCGATATGCTCGATCGCACCCTGCAGCAGGCCGCGGTTGAAGCGAAAAACGTCGGAGGCTTCATCGACGATGGTGGCGATCTCCTCGAGCTGCATGTTGCGCCCCTGCAGGGCAGAGGCGAGCACCAGCCGTGCCGATGAGGTACCAAACACCCCCGCCAGCAGCCGCTCGGTGTGGGCAATCAGCTCGGCCGAGGCCTGCATCTGGGGCGCCAGGGTGCCGCCCCGCTCACCGGCGAAACGACCAAAGGCGCGTTTGACCCGGCTTGAACCGACGAAGCGGGCCGCCAGCATCTCCAGCTCCTTGACCGAGACCCGCGCCTGATAGAGGGCGGCGGTATCGCGGCTCGGCTTGCCGACAAAGTTGGCCGCCTGCAGCCGCTCGCTCACCGCAGGGCGCGACAGCAGCGAGCCCGCCACATAACCGAGCAGGTTGAATAGCAAGCTCAGGAAGATGCACCAGGCTCCGAGACTCAGCTCGCGAAATGCGGGCCAGTCCGGCGGTGCCAGCAGTTCGGCCAGCGGTGAACCGGCCAACAGCCCGCTCTCCACCAGCAGGGTGACGAACCAGAGGCTCACCCCGAGGCTCAACCCAAGATAGACCCCCTTGCGATTGCCGTGACGCCAGTAAAGACCGAGCAGCAGGGCTGGCGCAAACTGGGCCACCGCGCCAAAGGAGAGATAGCCGATGCGCGACAAGCTGGTGAGATCGCCGAGCCAAAGGTAGAGCCCCCAGGCCGCCAGCAAGATCAGCAAGATGGCGCCACGGCGCACCTGCAACAGCAGCCGTACCAGCCGCTCGTCACGCCCCTGCCGCCAGAAGCGGCGCAGCAGCACCGGCAGCACCAGATCGTTGCTCACCATGATCGCCAACGCGATGGTGCAGACGATCACCATGCCGGTGGCCGCCGAGGTGCCGCCGAGAAACGCCAGCATTGCCATGCCATCGAACCCGAGGGCCATCGGCAGGCTGATCACATAGGTGTCGGAGGCCATGTCGGCCCCCACCCACTGCTTGCCCGCCAGCGCCAGCGGCCAGATAAAGAGCCCCATCACGAACAGGTAGAGCGGGAAGATCCAGCGCGCCCAATGCAGATCCTGTCCCTGATTGTTCTCCACCACAGTCACATGAAACTGGCGCGGCAGGCAGATGACGGCGCACATCGCCAGCACCGTATAGATGGCAAGCTCCAGCAGGTTGCCAGGGCTCACCGCCACCACCTGTGCAAAGAAGTCGCGAGTCACCACCTCGTGAGCCTCGCCCGGTTTGCTCAGGATCAGCCAGAGGGCGAAGCCCCCCACCGCGATAAAGGCCAGCAATTTGACCACCGACTCGAAGGCGATGGCTACCACCATCCCCCTGTGGTGCTCGGTGGCATCGAGATGGCGGGTGCCGAACAGGATGCTGAACAGCGCCAGCAGCAGAGTGACCCCGAGCGCCAATTCGCTGGTGTTGCTGGTCGGGCTGATGCCGCCGCTGTTGACCATCAGCAGATCCAGCCCGGTAACGATGGCTTTGAGCTGCAACACCAGATAGGGGAGGATCCCCATGATGGCGATGAGGGCGATCACCATGGCAAGCCGCTGGGATTTGCCGTAACGGGCGGCGATAAAGTCGGCTATGGAGGTGATGTGCTCGCGCTTGGCCACCAGAATAAGGCGGGCCAGTAGCCGCCAGCCAAACAGAAAGACCAGCATGGGGCCAAGGTAAATGGGCACCGGTGACCAAGGGGATTCACTCGCCTGCCCCACTGTGCCGAAGAAGGTCCAGGAAGTGCAGTAGACCGCCAGCGACAGGCTGTAGAGCAGCGGTTGCCCCTTGAGACGGTGCCGTTTGTGCTTGTCTGCCACGAAGGCGATCAGAAACAGCAGCCCAAGATAGATGAGCGACAATCCGATCAGCAGCCATCCCTGGTGCATCGATAACCCCTTGTAGATGTTGAGTTTTTGTATACAACCTCGCCAGTCTAGAGAGGCGACAGCCAAAAGTCATCCCCCTGCAGGCAGATTGAATTTATCGTTTTTCAATAAATTCAGCCTTGACACTATATCGTAAAACGATAAACACTAGCGCCTGTTTATTGATAAACAATAATTTCATGCGCGCACGCTCCATCTTTCTCTTTCAAGCAAGAGGTGAAACGATGAAACACCACACGCTCGGACACATCAGCGACCTCATCGAATGGTTCCTGCTGCTGACCCTGCTGGCAGCACCGTTCATGGCCCTAATCTTTCTGTCACATTCCATCTGGAGATAAACGATGAAACACAACAAGCTCGAACGAATGAGCGGCCTGATCGAGTGGGTTCTACTATTTGCACTGGTGGCCACACCACTTATGACCGTCATGGGAGCCTGGTCACACCTGTTGGGTGGCAACGACTATCTGCATCAGGAGCTGGTCGATGCCCTGGCAGTGAATGACGGTTCCACACTCCGCAATGTCCCACTGAACATGCCCTCGCCAGTAGTGACCACTCCGGCCCCCTCGATTGCCGACTACTCCCTCAGTATGGGAACCCGCCTGCTGGCGACCCTGGTCATGCTACTGCCTGATGTAGTTTTCATGCTCATCCTGTGGCAACTGCTCCAGCTGTTTCGTGGCTATCGACGCGCTATGCTGTTCACCTTCGGCCAGATCCGTCGTTACAAGATGATCGGACTGCTGCTGTGTGCCAGTTTCATCGCCGAGATCATCACCACGCCACTGCTGGATATAGTGCTCACTCTGCATGGCCCTGAACTGTACTGCACCATCAATATCAGCTCCTCAAACTTTCAGCTGCTGCTGGGTGGATTGATCGTCTCGGCGCTGGCACTGGTGATGCGGGAAGCAAAGCAGCTGGCCGATGAACAACAACTGACGGTGTGAGGATCCCATGCCCATTATCATCCGGCTCGATGCCCTGCTGGCCGAGCGCAAAATGACCGCCCGCGAACTGGCCCAGCGCATCGACATCACCGAGGCCAACCTCTCGATCCTCAAGAATGGCCACGCCAAGGCGGTGCGCTTCTCCACCCTGGAGGCCATCTGCCGTGAACTCAAATGCCAGCCCGGCGATCTGCTGGGCTACGAGCAGGAGCGCTAACCCTCTTATGAGTCGTCATATCACCCTGTTTGCCCTGTGGCTGCTGCCGCTGTGGGCCTGCGCTGGCAATGACGCGAACGGCCCCCGCTACCTTATCGAGCAGGGCGCCAGCGCCAATGTGCTGCAAGTGCACCTCACTATGCAGGGCAAACCTCCCTTTACCCTGCTCCCCGCTCGTCAGTTGCCGGGCAGTGCCACGCCGGTTTCCCCCGCGCTGGTCTGCCTTGCAGACAACCAGCCGGTTGCCCTCAACCAGCCCTTCTCCTGCAAGGAGATCGGCTGGCAGATCACGCTCACACCGGCTCCGGCAGAGGGTGCTGATGCCTCGGCCCAACAGTCGCTGCTGTTTGCCCCTGACCAGTGGCTATTGACCGAGTGGGGTAACTTTGTGCGCCAGATGGGGAGTCGCCAAGGAAAGGTTTGTCTGCCGGATGGCAGCTGCCAACCACTGCCGGATGTCAACCAGCCGCCGCTGATCCTGCCATTTGGTCTGGACACTGTGCCCGTCACCAAGCCGGATCCGCGGCTGGTGCTGAGCCATGACGAGACCGCCAACCAGCTCGATCTGCCAGCCTTGCAGCAGCAACTGAATGAGATCATCGACTATCTGGCCTTCCAGCTCGATGTGGAGCCACCCACTCATCCATGGCAACTGGTGTGGCTGGGGCGGGATGTGGCGACCCGCTCCCTTGGCGGCGCCGCCGGGGATCAGGTGTTTGTCGCCAACTACCCCACCGAGGCTGGCAAACCGACGCCACAGGCCCCCTTGCGCCTGCTGCGCACCTCGGCCCACGAGGCGGTGCATATCCTCAGCGCTCGCCACTCTGCTCCACAACCCACCTGGGTCAACGAGAGCCTCGCCGAGTACCTCGCCATCAAGGCGCTGCGCCGCTTTCGGCTGCATCAAGTCACGGCGGTCAACGAGCTGGCCGAGCGGGGCAAACAGATGCCCCATCGCGAGAGCGGCCTCTATCGGGCAGCTCGCGAGGTGCTGGCGGGCGATCGCTCCTACTACCCGCTCTTTTACGTCAAGGGGAGCGCCTTCTGGGAAGCGCTGGAGCGGGAACTGCAACACAATGACGTGACGCTGGCGCAACTGCTGCCCCAACTGGGCTGGCTGCCGGATGGACGCTTTGATGCCGCCTCCAATGAGCTGCTTGCCGGCACCATCGGCTCGGATACCTGGCGCCGTCTCAGCCGCCTCTATCTTGGCGAGCAGCAGTAACGCCGCAAACTGCAACAACGAAAAAGGGAGAGCCGTGGCTCTCCCTTTTGTGAGGAGATGATTCAAATAGACAAATATCAGGCTGGAGCACTCTCCTGCGCAGACGGCGCAAAGGGACGCAGCCGCAGGAAGAACACCGGCAAGACCACCAGCACCATCAGGAAGAAGATGCCGCCGCCGAGAGGCTCGAACAGCACGCCGCAGAGTGCCATCAGGGCCGCCACCGTCATGCCGAGGCCAAGGGCCGCATAGAGCGCCTGAGTCGGGATCAACTGCTCGGCCGGTAGCTGACGGGTCATAAAGCGCACCGCCCCCAGATGGCTCATACCGAACGTCACCGAGTGGAGCAATTGCCCCAGCACCAGCACCCACAACTCGGTCGAAGCCCCCAGCAATACCCAGCGCACCACACAACCGATGGCACCGGCGATAAAGAGACTCTGGGCGCCAAAGCGCTGCAAGAAACGCTTGTCGGCGGCAAACATACAGATCTCCGCCACCACCCCGAGCGCCCACAGATAGCCGATGATGGTGCCGCTATATCCTTGCTCCTTCCAGTAGATGGCGCTGAAACCGTAATAAGCGGCGTGGCTCCCCTGCAGCAGAGCGGTCAGCAGCAGGAAACGGCGCACCGGTGCGCTGCGCAGGGTTGCCAGCAAGGACGCCTTGGCGCGCTCGTCCTGACTATCCTGTGGCGCCGGATAGAGCGGCAGCCAGCTGAGCAGCAGCATCAGCACCAGCCCCGCCACCATGGTGTGCAAAATCCAGTCACTACCGAAGTTGCCCACCAGCGCCCCTACCAGGGTAGAGGCGACGATAAAGGCAAAAGAGCCGCACAGCCGCACCTTGCCGTAGTCGATATGCGCCTGCACCACCATGCGGGTTGCCAGCGCCTCACCTACCGGCATCAGGGTCGGGTAGATAAAGTTGGCAATCAGAGTGAGACCGACCAACCACCAGAGGTGATGGCTGAGATAGAAGCCAAGGAAGGCGAACAGACTGAGCAGAGATAACAATCGGGTAACCGGCAGCAGATGACCCGCCCCCTTGATCTGCCCCATCACCATCAGGTTGCCGGCAAAGCGGATCGCCATCCCCGCCCCCAGCAGGAGACCAATCATCTCGGCGCTGACGCCCACCCCCTCCAGCCAGAGCGACCAGAACGGCAAGTAAGCGCCGTAGACAAAATAGAAGGCGCCGAAAAAGAGCGCTAACCAGGAGAACGCGGGCATAGATCCTCTGCAACCAGATGACGGGAGCAGAATGATAACTCATCCGCCCCCACAGATCCCGATGGAAACCCCGCTAAGAAAACGGAAAAACTTCAACAAAATTGAACTATTACCGAAGGTACAGGGTCTACTTGGTAACACCTCCTCCTGGTTAGTGTTGCAATCCTTCCACCCGCCTATGGCGGGTTTCTTTTTTGTCCCCTAATCACTTTGCTTCATCATCAGGATCTGCATCTCGGATTCAAATTTAAATCCATCCTCACAACGAAAAATCATCTGGATACAACAAATCTTCGAGCTATCCTGCACCAAAACTATTTGTAGCGATAAAAAAACACCGGCGTTAAGCCGGTGTCAGGTGATAACTAGATCTGAACATATTGTCCCGGCTTAGTAAAACAATGAATTTAAAAACTTAACTCTCTCATTTGTTTTTTTTAATAGACAACTCTTATATATAGTGGCGTAGCCAGAGCCAGTCATTGACTCGTATGTTTCCAAATCACAGTCAGTATCTCGCATTTTTATCCATGCCTGCTGATTTTTCTTAAGAAAAAATGACACGGGTTTGATGTCTACACCCTCACCATGAATATTTATGGAGTCTAATTCCACCATCTTCTTTTTGTAAACAGAGTTTAATTCCGCATCTGATTTTTCATAAAGCGCAGAGATACACTGATACATTTCAGTCTCTGTTTTTTTGTCAGAGCATTCTTGAGAAAAAGCAGAAAATGAAATGCCTATTGATAATAAAAAAATTAATTTACCCATGATGACCTCGCATTGAATCTTTCTCGGGGGACTCTAAACACATCAATCCAAACACTTCTGTCACTCATCAAATATTTAAAAGCACTATAGTCACCAGACTCTAACCCCTCAACCAAAGTTGGAATAATAGAGTCTCTTGATTTCGAATGGTTATCACCTCTAAATGTTAAATCCACTAAGACTTCCTTTACATCTGTAGGTAATTGATCCCATATGATTTTACCTGGTGGTGCAAGAACATGACGAGAGCCTCGAGCCGCCTCTATTGTACGTTTTGTTGTACTTTCACGATCACCATATACAGATAAAAATAAAAAGTGTTGTTGCTTCCTGGTTAGTATTTGCTCATCCATAGGAACAGAATCATTAATCAAAGCAAGGTGATCTTTAGCAAGATCGCGTTTTTTACCGGAGCCAACAATTAGCCAAGAAGACATTTTATCAGATAATGGCCTTGCATTTTCACTGATCGCCGACAACAAGTTTGAAACAAACGGTTGTGTTTGCTGACCAATATCTAAACCTCGTCCATAAGTGATTCCTGATTGACCAATGACAGTACCATCTCTTTGCATTGGTATATGTGGCTTTCTCGAGAAGTATATGCTCGTGTCAACATCGTTTCCTTCAGCATCAAATGTGAGCTGCCCTTTGGGTACTGTGAGCCATTTTTCATCCATCTCATCATCAGAGATAGGCTCAGCCACCAACCCCATCATCCCTGCCGGATGAATAAACCAAGGCTTGGTATCACCTAATATCGCGCTGGCATCTTCCATCCACGCCATATTGTTGTGTACCTGCATCGCATACTCATAGAGCTTCGGCTGCTCGGCTAACTCCTGCTTTAGACGCGGCCAATCGCCAGGCTTTACCCATTCGCTTTTGTGCTTGATAAACAACATGCGCAACTTGCCCGCCAACTCCTCATCGGCCAGCGCGGCCTTGATATCATCGCCGCTCAGGGTGCCATCGTTGTCCCTGTCTGTCACCAGCTTGTCATAGAGGGTACTGAAAAATTTGCTCGCCTCTTTCTGTTGCGGATCTTCACTCTCGGTATCAGCCTTGTCCAAAAATCCATCGTCATCGCTGCTGCCATCGACCAGCTTGACGCCCAGCTTGTGCCAGTCGTGCTGACTGATGACTTCAACATCACCGCCCTGCAATATGAACTCGCCAGCCAACTCCCCGTCCGCAGCAGTCCGCTCACGTACCTTCACAAAGTTGTTGGCACCGTGAGTGACAATATCAGACTCTTTCACCGCCAACGGTAAGACCAGCGGCCCAAAATTGGCAACCTCGTGAAAACCATGCTTGCTATCGCTGGTGAGACGATAGGTAGTGACCTTTTTCTTTACCAGCAGGTAGCCTTGGCCACCGGTGACCCGCGCCTTGTTATTGATGCAATCTTCAAGCACCTGTTTGTCGCTTTCTGCCACAAACACCTCAAAGTGCACGGCTTTGCTGTCTGCGTCTTTCTCGAAACCGCTGGCTCCGGCAGTGGCTAGCTCATGCTCACCCCAATGACCGATGATCTCTCCGGCCTGCACCGGTATCGGGTTTGCGCTGCGGTCAACGACCGCATCGTCTTTGAATTCGACAGGGATACTCGGTTCTGCGGTCAGTCCGGCCCCCATCTTGCTTTTTGCCAGCCAGCCAACGGCACCTTTGCTGGCATTGGTCATCACCTGATTGGCCCTGTCTTTGACAGTGCCGCTGCCCACCTTGAAAACCTGTACTTTACGAAACTCAGTCGTGCCGCCATTGATGCTTATCATTTGTGCCGGCTCACCAGATATCACGACCTCACTACCTGCAGGCAAGCCCAAGCTCTCAGCTGTGGTGTCAGCGCTTTTACGTAGCCATGTATTACCAGGGATCTTACAGCGAGCTGGTTTGCCTTCTGGTGGTGTCATCCACTTCGGCTTTTGTGGAAACTCCTGCTGTAATTGGCTTGCCGCAATATGGAACAGGCTGTCCGGGTCATTAACGTAGTGCACCAGATAGTAATCGTGGGGCTCATCTTTGTGGTTAAGCAGGCTCTTCACTTCCTGGCCGACCAACTTCACTTCAGCCCCCCTTTTCGCATAGACAGGTTTATCGCCAGACAGCCGACGTGTCAGCTTGGGAGGATGTCCCTCGACCACCGGTTCATAGGTGGACACACCTGTCCCCTTGACCATTACTCGCGCAGCCTCGGAACTGTTGTAGCTGTTCTCACAGGCGATGTGCATGTAGAGGCTGTAGAAAGTCAGACGATTCTTGTTCTGCTCACCGGCTTCGTAGCGATGACGTACCAGACAAAACGAAGGGGAGGTATACAAGTCAATCTTTCCCTCTGGCTTGCCCTCTTCGGTGCTACGGGTCGCCTTGGCTGGTTTGGTCGCCAGTCGGTAGGCCACAATCTCCCCGTCAGCAATCGCGCGCACAGCGCCGCTCGGGTGCCAGCCTCCGCTTTTACTGAAGTGGATACCACCGTGCCAGATACGGTTGCGGCCTATCGGGAAGGTACCGCTCTTGAGGCCGTTGATCTTCTTGATAAATTCATCGAGAGATGCAATCTCGCTGGAGCCGTTCTCACCCGCCAGTTGCATGGGATAGACGATTTTCATCTTTGTCATTCAATCCTAAGTTGTTCGTCGAACATCAAGCGGAGGGCTGATAATCGCTATCGGGCTCCAGCGCCTTGAGCAACGCCTCCATCGCCTTCTCGGTGGCAATCGCCTTGACCAGTTCAACCAGTTCCGGAGCTTTGACCACCTCAACCCCTTTGGGAATAACGGGAGCCTGACCAGCCCAGCCAGAGCCAGCTCCCGGGCTGCCTCCGGCATTGAGTTTGATGGCGGGGCCGACCAGCTTGATGCCGCTCGGGTCAACTTTGACAAAGCTGCCACCCCCCTTGAGGGTGATCTCTGAGCCCGCCTCCAGCACCAACTTGTCACCCACCTTGATATGCACCTCTTCACCCGCTTCCACCAACAGGGATTGACCCAGTTTCTGGTGCAGGGAGGTATCCACCGTCAGCGAATAGTCCGCCTTGATCTGTTCACGCTTTTCACCCTCCACCGTCAGGTGGTCGTTGGCCTTGATGCGAGTCACCCGATCAAAGTCGATGTCGGTGTGCTGGTCATGCTTGATGTGCCAGGCGGCATCGTTCTCTATCAGCACGTTCAGGTCTTTCTGACCGTGGATATAAATCTCTTCCTGTCCCGCCTGGTCTTCAAAGCGCAGCTCGTTAAAGCCCTCGCCCTTGTGAGTTTCGGTGCGCAGCACGGTGCGAGTCTTGTTGGCAGGCAGCTCATACGGCGGCCGGTTGGTGGCGTGGTAGGTGTGCCCCGTCACGATGGGCTGGTCGGGGTCGCCCTCTAGGAAGCTAACAATGACCTCGTGGCCGATACGCGGGATGGCCATCATGCCATATTGACCACCGGCCCAGCCTTGGCTCACTCGCACCCAGCAGGAGCTCTGGTCGTTGGAGCTGCCGTAGCGGTCCCACGGGAATTGCAGTTTGACCCGGCCATGTTCGTCGCAGTAAATCTCTTCCCCTTCAGGGCCCACCACCATGGCGATTTGCGGGCCATCCACCATCGGCTTATGGGGTGCCTCGGGGCTGCCGATACGGGCGCGCCAGGTGGTGCTCGCCTTCACTACGCCAAATTCGTTGTGGTAGACGGTCGGGCCACTGCCGCCCTCTTCCTCCAGCGCCTGCGGTTGCTCACCGGTGTGGCAAATATGGACGATTTGCCAGTCGGTGTTAAGGCTGCCATTGGGGTGTTCGGTGAGTGAGAAGTGCTGGCCCGGCAGCAACGCGGCGCTGTTGGATTTGCCGCTGCCTGCTACCGCGTCATTGCGCAGCGCATCGAGCCGGTGCTGGGCAAACGCCTTGCCGCTCGGGTCCTGCTTGTAGCGGCCCGGGTAGTCGAAGTGCTGATAAGTATCCCGTTGATGCTCAAGCTCTGCTCCCTGCTTTTTGTGGGAGAGGCCATAGGCCGGCGTCTTGAAGCTGTAGTCTTTCAGCTCCACATCCGAGGGGCGCACCGCCTCGCGGTAGTGGAACTGGCGCACATAGGGCCCTTGTTCCAGCGAGCGGTTGCCGAGGTTGAAGAAAAGCTCGGGGCCTTGAGTCAATGCCGCCGCGTCGTCGGCAAACACAATGCGGTGCTTGCCCGCTTCAAATTCGTGGAAGTAGAACAAGCCCTCTTCGGCAGCAAGGCGATTCACGAAATCGAGGTCGGTCTCCCGATACTGCACACAGTATTCCCGCTGGGCGTGCTCGTTCTTGAGCGCAAAGGCGTAATCGGTGATGCCATGTTCTTGCAGCAGGATACTGAGGATTTCATCGGGCTTTTGCGCCTGGAAGATGCGGGAGTTCTGGCGCAGCCCCAGCCGCCACAGGGCGGGTTTTACCTCAAGGCTATAGCGGGTGCGGCGAAAGCCGCTGTCCCCTTGGGCAAACTCGCTCACTACCCCGCACACCTGGCGTTGCAGCTCGCCGTTGTACCACACCATGAGCTCGCAGGGTTGGTCCAGCACGGCGCCAAAGTCGACATCGGGCTGGCTGCTGGCCAGCTCAAGGCGCAGGTTGAACGGCCGATTCAGTCCCTCGTCCAGCTGGAAACTCGCCACCACGAAGGTGCTCTCGGGCAGCGCCCCCACCTTGACGGTAAATTGCAATCCGGTTTGATTAGCCATGGCTCTCCCCTCTTGTCACGGCCACGCGATGTCTGCGCCCCTCTTCAAGACCCCAACCGCCAAACCACGCTACCGCCCTCTCCTGTGCCACAACGGGCAACCAAGATAGCGGCGAACACGGGTTACGGGCGGATTGGGTCTGCATCACAGGACACCCTTTAGTGCTTTGCCATCCCTCCGCGCTCACTCGCAGGGCATCAAACCCCGGCTGGGGGATGGCAAAACAGAAAAGCTCCAGCCAACCCGTTGGCCAGGCTGGAGAAAATGCACAGTACAAGAAGCCGGTTGAACAACCGGCTCAAAGACACATTACTACTTACAAGGAATACCAAAGTACCGAAGCAAGGCTTACGCCTCGATGGGGGCGCGCCAGTCGTCCGCACCGGAAGTGCCGGCAACGGTGTGCTCCCAGTCAATCTTGCGGTAAGCCATGGAGACCTGGATAAGCTGGGTAAAGTCAGACTTCGCCGGGTCCTGGCAGTGGGGCATCTGGCAGTCGATGTCAACGATAGTGGCATCGGTCAGCACGGTAGAGAAGAAGTGCTCCTGCTTGCCCTCAACGGAGGTGCGATACCACTTCAGGGTCACTTTCGGCAGCATTTCGCCGGAAGCCAGCGCGTTGTACATCAGCGGCACGGCTTTGTTCAGGGCGACGGTGAACTTGAACGGCTTGTGGACACGCTGACCGGCAGGCTGACCGGATTGCGGGTCGGTCGGGACGGTGACAACGTGCTGGAACTCTTGTACCAGCATCTCGTCTTCGTGGCCTTGCACGAAGATGTTGCCGACTGAGTCAGAGGTGAAGGCCCCGGCGGTGATATTGCCCTGGGTTTTACCTTCGATGCTGATATAACATGGAGTTGGCATGTGTATGCTCCTAAATAAGTTGGTTAAACGAGATAGCACTCGACCAACCTTTAGCAGCGACCATGCCACTTTTTTATTCTTTATTTATCAGTCAATTACCTTCCATCTGTTCTCTCTCTACGCGCATAGATGCAATAACTTGCGCAATATCATCACACCCACTGGCAAAACTGACATTTTTAGTAATTTAATCTACGTAATGAGCAATTTTTTGCGTTAGGCAGCATCATGCACTGTCATCATCCACATTTTCAATCTGTGCCGTGTCAATGTTCAGTCTGACAATACCCTGCATCAGCGCCCATGATATCGCCTGATTTTTGCAGCTCGCACCCAGCTTCTCCGCTATCCGTTCAAGATGGAAAGTGACGGTTCTGGGCTTGATCCCCAGGATCTGGGCAATATCACTCACTTGCTTGCCTTCGGCAGCCCACTGGCACACTTCCTGCTCCCGTAACGTCAGCTCTTCCTGAGGCTGCCTCACACAGAGACAAACACGGGCTACCGCTTCAAAGACATGCACAGCCAGCCAGCTTAAAAAAGGAGTGGCACTCAACCATTGATGCTCGGTTCGTGGGGCGCGAGTGATCAATGACAGCAAGCCAACATGGCCATTAGCCCCATGCCAGGGAATTGTGATCCCGTCGCGCAGCCCCATCTCATATGCCTGCCGCATCACCTCCAGCCCCACCATATCTTGCCGCTCACAACACTCGGTGATCAGGCTGCCCCAGAGGATGGGGGTGCTCTGCTTCATCCCTTTTCTCACAACGGGATCCACCGTAAAGAAACGTTGTTTGTCATAGGTCTGTACCCATTCGGCAGGACAGCCGTTGAAAATCCTCACGTCAGGTCGCTGAATCGAACTGGGAAAGATGAATCCCAGCCGGAAGTGGTCAAAACCCATCTGCTGGCTAAGGGTACGCAGCAGGGCCACTATGGTCTGCTCGTCAGGGGCCTCATTGAAGCGGGTAATCAGCTCAAGAGCGTCGGCGGTGTCGAGGAAAAAGTTCGATGTCGAAGTCAAAAGCTAGGCACACCCGTTGTAAAGAATTACTAAATGTCATTAACAATAAATCAAATAGCATAATATCTCGCCAACACAAAGAAAAAGGCGAAGCCAATGAATAACATGGTGTGAGCGGGTCACCTCACACCTGGCTACATGTATAAAAAATCCCCGCCTGTCAGGGCGGGGATCCGGTGCGGGCAACAGCCCGAGATCACTGCGTGTGTTGTCTTTTTAGAATACGTATTTGACCCGTGCACTCAGGTTGCGGCCCGGTTCAGTCATCATGCTGTTATCGGAGCCCTCGGCACGACCGGCGATGCGCTCGTAGCTGGTGTACTCCTTGTCAAACAGGTTGAAGACCCCGACGTTGAGCTGCAGGTCGGTCATCGGGTTGAACTGGGCGTACATATCCACCACACCCCAACCGGCGCTCTTCACGTAATCCTTGCCTTTGCTGTCTTTACGGACTTTGTCCATGTCGTCCGCAAAGCGCAGCGCGGTGTTGAAGTTCCATTGGGACTGTTCCAGACGCACACCGACGGAGCCGTTGAGCGGGCTCAGGCTGTTGATGTAGTTGCCATCCCCATCCTTGCCTTCGATGTAGGCGAGGTTGCCCCATACATTGACGATGTCGTTGAGCCAGTAATCCGCCTTGGCTTCGACTCCTTTGGTGGTCGCCTTGCTCAGGTTCTGGTACTGGTAGACGGCGGTGCGCCCCTCTTTGCCCACTTCCACCATCTCGATGAAGTCTTCGAACTTGTTGTAGAAGCTGGCTACTTCATAGCTGAAGCCGTTGCTGCTGCCACGCACGCCGAGCTCGATGCCGTCGCTGCTCTCCGGATTGAGGTTCGGGTTGGGCTCGATGCGATAGCCGTACGCCTGATGGTTCAGGGTGGAGAAGGCACTGTCATACATGGGGGCCTTGAAACCGTGGCTGTACTGGGCGAACAGGTTGGCCGCCTCGTGGGCCTTGAACACCAGACCCAGCTTGGGTGACAACTCCCCTTCCGAGAACTTGTGCAGCTTGTCGCCGGTGTAGGCCGGATCGTTGTCCGGAGTCATCCGGTAGTAGTCATAACGGGCACCCGGGGTGAGCACCCAGCGCTCGCCAAACTTGATCTCGTCAAAGGCCCACAGGGCGCTGCGCTCGCTGGTGGTAGCCGGGAAACTCAGCTCGTTGTAGCCGACAAAATCACCGGGAGTCGTCGGCCCCTTGTAACGGGTACGTTCGTTGTCGGTGTGCTCGTATTCAGCACCCCAGGCCAGGCGGTGGTTGGCGACCGCCTTGTGGAACTGCAGCTGGGCGCCGATGTTCTTCTGATCGAACACGTTGTGATCCAGCGAGTTTTTGGTCACATAGGGGTTGCCGGGGCTGACCGGATACTTGGATGAGGCGTACTGATCCAGCGTCTGCTTGGTGCGGGCGAAGTAAACCTTGCTATCCATCCGATCAGCCCAGCCTTGATTCAGCGCGATGCCGTGATCCAGCACCACAGAGAGGTTGTCGGTCTGCTTGTCGGTGATGGGCTGATCAAAGACACGGGCAGTACCGGTACCGACCTTGTTGAGCTTGACCGCATCCGGCTCCTCGCCATCGGTCAGGTAGTCGACGGTCAGCTTGAGGAACTGCTCATCGGAGAGGTTCCACTTGCTCTTGAGCAGCAGGGCGTGGGTACCGATATCGAAGTCGTTCTTGGTGGAGTCGAAATTCTGGGTCACACCGCCATCGCGCCAGGTGTAGCGCAGCAGGTTCTCCACTTCGCCGGTGCGCAAGGCGCCGGTAAAGCCCGCCATCTTCTGGTGGCTGCTGGAGGCGTAACCGCTGGTCACATCCAGATAGCTATCCTTGCCCTTGAGGAAGTCGCTGGCATCCTTGGTGGTGATGGCAATCACGCCACCCAGCGCATCGGAGCCGTAGGCGGCAGACGCCGGCCCCTTGGCCACTTCTACCTGCTTGATCATGTCGGTATCAAAGTAGCTCTGACCGACACCGCCCTTGCTGTAGGCATCGTTCTGGCGCACACCGTCGCGCACCACCTTGACCCGGTTTTCTCCCATGCCGCGGATGATGAAGGTCTGCGCATCACCCTGACCGCCGAGCACGGTCACACCGGGTTCGTAGCGGAACAGGTCGGCGACGTTGGTGACGACCTGCTCTTCAATCTGCTTGGCGGTGATCACCGAGATGGGGCCGGAGACATCTTCCAGTTTTTGCTCCATCCGTGAGCCGCTGACGACCACGACTTCATCCGCCTTCTGGGTGGCAGCAAAGACCTGGGAGGAGAGACCGGCAGCCACGGCGAGGGCAACCAGAGAGAGTGCGTTATGATGGGTCACAGCGAATCCTTATTGAGAACTGTTATCAAACAGGCCGCATATTACCCGGCTCTCGACAAAGATCAACAAGAAACGAAATCATTCTCATTTGTTTTGAACCAAATTGGTTTTACACTGTCACCCTGTGTTGCCCTTATTCTCTATTAGCCCCCCGAGATGCACCGGCATCCGGGCATATCAGCCGTGAGATCCCATGATTAGACGACTTCCCCTGCTCGCACTGCCGCTGCTGCTGGCAGCCTGTGCCACCCCCACCCAGCCGACCCAGTCATCACAGTTGCAGACGCTCTATGACTACCGACTAAGCAGCGAGGGAGACGCAGACCTGACGCTGGAGCAGGCGATCGCGCGCACTGCCGACGCCGATATCATTCTGGTGGGTGAGCTGCACAGCCATCCCGCCGTGCACCTGTTGCAATCGCGCCTGCTGAGCGGGCTCTACACCGCTGGCCAGCAGCACGGTCGGCCATTGGCCCTCTCCATGGAACAGTTCAGCCGCGCCGATCAGAAGACGCTGGATGCCTATCTGGCGAACCAGATTGGTGAAGCGGCCTTGATCCGCGAAGGCAACGCCTGGCCCAACTATCCGAGCGACTACCGCCCGCTGGTAGAGTTTGCCAAGGCTCACCGGATGCCAGTGATCGCCGCCAACGCCCCCAAGCCGCTGGTGAGCTGTGTCGGTCAGGAGGGGGCTGAGTGGCTCGACAAACTGCCCGCGTCGCGTCGCAGCCAGCTGGCCCGCCAACTGACGCTGGGGGATGATCCCTATCGCCAGAAATTTATGGCCTCCATGCACCACGGCGATGCCGACAGCAACGCCCGCCGCTTCGCCGCCCAGACCAGCTGGGATGACACCATGGCCGAGAGCATGGTGGATTATCTCGCCAAGCACCCGGGCCAGCAGATCATGCATATCGCCGGCAATTTCCACGTCGAGGGGGGGCTTGGGCTCGCCAGTCGCATCGCCAGCCGTAATCCGGCCCTCAAGGTAGCGCTGGTCGTGCCCCGTACAGATGAGACCTCTGTTGCAGATCCCGCAGCCGATGTGCAGGTAACCATCATGCCGCTACCTAAGCGCTGGCAAAACAGTGACGAGATGAAGCAAGATATGGGCGCGCTGCATCAATCCCGCAGTCGTGACTGCAGCCAGTGGCTGCAACCCTAATCTTCCAGGAAACGGCGGGTAAAATATGGATGTGTTACTGATCATCGATGTGCAGCAAGGCTTGTTCAACGAGCCCCGTTACCGCCAGGAGCAAGTGCTGGCCAATATCAATCGGGCTGCGGCCCATGTCAGGCAGCAACAGGGACGGGTCATCTATATCCAGCATGACTCGCCCCCCGGTACCGAACTGGAACCGGACACCCCGGGTTGGCAGTTGCACAGTGCGCTGCAACCGGCCAAAGGAGATAGCCGGGTGCGCAAGACAGCATGTGACAGCTTTCTCGATACCGAGCTTGCCTTCCTGCTGGCCGAGCAGCCGGTCGATCGACTCATTCTCTGTGGCTGTGCCACCGATTTTTGCGTCGATACCACGGTGCGCAGTGCCGCCTCCCATGGGTACGAGGTGCTGGTATTGAGCGATGGTCACACCACCGCCGATCGCCCCCACCTGAGCGCGGCCCAGATCACCGAGCACCATCACTGGATGTGGCGCCACCTCAGCCTGCCGGAGGGGCGCAGTGTGACCCTGCTCACCACCGACGAGCTGCTGGCAGTAACACCCGCCCTGCAGCCGTGCTAATCTGCGAGCCTCGCCTCGTTTCTCACTGGAGTCTGTCGTGCGCCTGTTGTCTGCCACCCTGTTGTTGATTGTTCCCCTGCTGTCGGCCTGCTCCAGCTTGCCCGGCCAGAAGTATGACGGGCCGGAACCCCTGTTTCTGACCCACATCAACGAGGAGGGGAGCAAGCGGTTCACCTTTGAAGCCGCGCCCAACGACACCTTGCCGCGCGGCCTCTCGGCAGCCCAGAGCCAGCGGCTGCTGGAGCAGCGGGAGGCGTTACAGGAGAACCTGCTGACCGAGACCCTGGCGACCAAGCAGTATTGCCGCCAGGGCTACATAGTGCTGAGCCAGACCTCCTGGAAGGTGCGGGGAGAGTGCAACGAAACGGCTACCGACGCCGATCGTCGCGCTTTTCCCAACAAGGCCAGCTGGCAGGATTGAACAGGCCGGATGAGATAACGCAATAAAAACGGGCAGCCCAGTGGCTGCCCGTTTTGTTATGACGGCTGTCGTGGTCGACAGGGATCCTCAGACCGGCGCATCGGCCGGGCTGGTGAGCTCGGCACCGTTGTCGATGCGCTTGTGCCCCTCCACCAGATGGACAAAATCCACCAGCTCGTCACCGGAGACCGCGAACGCCTGGCCGAAGCCCTTGACGAACAGCCCCTGCTCCGGCTTGAGGCGGAACAGTTTGAAATCCTTGAGGTTGGAGAGACCCTTGATGATCTCGCCAAAACGCCCCTCCAGCGCCGCGACCGCCTTGCTCCAGCGAGCGTCGTCACGGGCTACCACTTCAGCCACCGCATCGAAGGTCAGGCGCTTGCGGGCAAACAGCTCGCGGGCACCGCTCTCATCCTCGATCAGCATCAGGGATACCCGCGGCACCTGTTGCAGGTTGCGGGCGTGGCGGGCGATCTCGGAGATCAGCACATAGTAGCCATCTTCCTGCAGCACAAACGGGGCATAGCTGGCGTTGGGATTGCCTTCGCCATCGACGGTGGCGAGCTGCAGGGTACGGCAGCTGTCGCGAAACTCGCGGATCTCCGGTTGCAGGCGGTTCTGCAGACGCTCCTGACGTTCACTCATGCTTTGACTTCCTCTTGAGAGTTGTGGCGCAGCGCCATAAAACGGGTGACCTGATCGGCCAGCAGCTGGCGTTTCTCGTCGCGACCCAGATAGACCTTGAAAATGCAGCGGCCGGAGTGACCGAAGAACTGGAAGGAGTGCCCCTCCTTGCCCATGAACAGCTTGCTGACCAGCGCAATCCCCGCCACGTTGTCGAGCTTGAGGTGACCATGCAGCTCACCGTCGCGGCCCATCAGGTTGTAGTAGCCGCGTGCGTCCTTGCCTTTCGGGAAGGGGGCTTTTACCTCGAAGATGGAACCTTCTGATTCGACGATGGTGGTCACCGGGCCCCAGTCGGCCAGATCTTCCAGCAGACCTTGTGCGCGATCGGCGGGCAGCAGGGTCACCAGCTCGGCGGGCAGATGGCGAACCACCTCCCATTCGCTGATGGCGAGCTGGGCCGCCAGGGTGGACGGATGAGCGCCGGGATCCTGCTCCAGCAGCGCGTGAATGCGTTGTGCAATGCTCATGTTTTCTCCCTTTGCGGGACCAGGTCGTCCCGCTGTTTATCATGGCGGCTACTCTAATAAAGCACTGGAACCAATGCAATTGATAATTGCTATCATTATCAGTGCATTTTTTCCAAAGCCTTGATATTCTCGGCGGCACACCCGTTTTATTCACCCCTTCGGAGGTTAGCATGGGCCGTCGTCTTGCCCTCGCCATCACCCTGCTCTGCAGTTCACTGTCCCCCTTCTCTGCCGTTGCCGCCGACGGACAGAAAGAGCGTATCGTCAGTATCGGCCCCGCCACCACAGAACTCATTCTGGCCCTTGGCGGTGAATCGAGCCTGATCGCCACCGATATCAGCAGCCCCTTGCCAAAAGGGTTGCCCAAGGTGGGTTATCACCGGGCGCTGGCCGCCGAAGGGATCCTGAGCCTCTCCCCCACCCGACTGGTGGGCAGCGACGAGATGGGCCCGGCCCCGACCCTGGATCAGCTGCGTCGTGCCGGGGTCAAGGTGGAAGTGCTGGATACCGCGCCGACCCTCGCCAACCTCAACCAGCGTATCGACACCCTCGCCAGCCTGCTGGGCGATAAAGCAGCTGGTAATCGCCTGAAGGCTGAGATCCAGGCTCAGACTGCTCAGCTGGCGGCGCAAGCCAAACAGAACAAACCGCTCAAGGTCGCCTTCCTGCTGCTGCACAAGGGGCAACCCACCAGCATCGCCGGGGGGGACACCACTGCCAGCGCGCTGATATCGCTGGCGGGCGGCATCAATCCGGTCGCCGAGTTACGCAACTACAAGCCGGTATCCGCCGAATCCCTCATCGAGATGCAGCCCGATCTGGTGCTGGTTAGCGGTCGTGACTGGCAGCAATATGCCGATCCGGCCAAGGTGCTGGCAGAAGTGCCCGCCCTGGCCGCCACCCCGGCTGGCAAGCGTAACGCCATTCACGCCATCGACGGTCACGCCCTGCAAGGGGGCCTGAGCCTCAACTCCCTGCAACAGGCGAACCAGATCGCCCAGTGGATCAAGCAGGGGTCATGATGCGGTTACCCCTCTCCTGGCTGTTGGCCTTCACCACGGCCGCACTGGCACTGTTGCTGCTCGGTTCGCTGGCAACCGGCCCCATGACCCTCACCCTGGGCGAGAGTCTACGGGCGCTGTTTGCCGGGCAGGAGAGCGGGATTGAGTCGCACAAACTGCTGATCGTGCAAGAAATTCGCCTGCCGAGAACCCTGCTCTGCATCGCAGTGGGGGGAATTCTCGGGCTCTGTGGCGCCGTGATGCAGGGGCTGTTTCGCAACCCTCTGGCTGACCCCGGCATCATAGGGGTCTCCGGCGGTGCGGCGCTCGGCGCGGCGCTCGCCATCGTGCTGCTGGCCCCCCTCGGCCAGCAGCTGCAAGCCACCATCGGGGTTGGCCTGCTGCCGCTGCTCGCTTTTCTCGGCGGTGCGCTGACCACCACCCTGGTCTATCTGCTCGGCACCCGGGAGGGCGGCACCTCGGTGACCGTCATGCTGCTGGCCGGGGTCGCCATCACGGCGCTCTCCGGTGCAGTGATCGGCCTGCTCACCTATCTGGCGGACGATCAGATGCTGCGCAACCTGAGCCTGTGGCAGATGGGAACGCTGGCGGCAGGCAAACCGGCCGATGTGGCGCTGGCCCTGCTCACCCTGGCGGCCCTGCTGTGGCTCTTTATGCGCGATGCCAATCCCCTCAACGCCCTGCTGCTGGGGGAAGGAGAGGCCCGTCATCTTGGGGTCAATGTGCAATCCCTCAAGCGTCGCCTGATTCTGCTCACCGCGGCGGGCGTCGGGGTGGCGGTGGCGGTATCGGGGATGATCGGCTTCGTCGGGCTGGTAGTGCCCCATCTGGTGCGCCTGCTGGCGGGCCCCAACCATGTCAGGTTGCTGCCGCTCTCGGCCCTGCTTGGCGCCGCCCTGCTGCTGGCAGCCGATATGCTGGCGCGCACCCTGCTGGCCCCCGCCGAGCTGCCGGTGGGCATCATCACCGCCCTGCTCGGCGCCCCCTTCTTCATCTGGCTGCTGGTAAAAGGCCGCCGCGCCCTGTGATACGGACTGTTATGCAACCACTCTCATCCTCACTCTCCTCCCCCCTGTTGAGCTGCACACGACTCAGCCTGCGCCGTGGCCAGCGCCAGATCCTGGATGGGCTCGATCTTAGTCTCGAGAGCGGCACCCTCACCGCGCTACTCGGCCCCAACGGGGCGGGCAAGAGCTCGCTACTCAAGTGCCTGACCGGCGAGCTGGAATATGAGGGCTCCATCACCCTGTTTGGCGCGGATCGCCAGCAGTGGGACAGCAGCCAGCTTGCCCACCGGCTCGGGGTATTGCCGCAAAGCTCCTCCCTCAACTTCCCCTTTCTCTGCGAGGAAGTGGTCGCCATGGGGCGCCTGCCACACAGTGAACCGGCGGCGCGGCGCGACGAGATTGTGGCTGCGGCCATGACCCACGCCGGGGTCGAGCATCTGGCCAAGCGGCTCTATCCCGGGCTCTCCGGCGGCGAGCGGCAGCGGGTGCAGTTTGCCCGGGTGCTGGCGCAGATTTGGCAAGCCCCCTCCCCGACCGAGCAGGCCGAGCAACCCCGCTTGCTGCTGCTCGACGAACCCACCTCGGCGCTGGATCTGAAATACCAGCACCAGCTGCTCACCATGGCGCGCGCCCTCGCCAGCCGCAATACAGCTGTGCTGGTGGTGCTACACGACCTCAATCTGGCGGCGCGCTATGCCGATCGGCTGGTGATGCTGGAGCGGGGCAAGCTGATGGCCGATGGCACGCCTGCCGGGGTGCTGACCCCTGAGCTGATCGCCCGTCTCTATGACTATCCGGCACAGGTGATCCACCACCCCGAGAGCGGCCTGCCGATGGTGGTGTGACAAATTCAGAGTGCGGTAACGGCTGGAAGCGCGCCATTCATCCCGGAAACTGCAGCGTAAAAACCGGTTTTTCACACCCCATATCGCCCTGCTAACATTCATCATCGCCAGATATGTGGTGTGAATATCCTCACACTTTGCTCAGGCAAAACCCCCGCAGCATCACCGTCTACTTATAATGACGCCGCCT
Source organism: Aeromonas sp. 600479 (assembly GCF_049175515.1). Taxonomy (NCBI): domain Bacteria; kingdom Pseudomonadati; phylum Pseudomonadota; class Gammaproteobacteria; order Aeromonadales; family Aeromonadaceae; genus Aeromonas; species Aeromonas sp. 600479. Next base: position 63,665 of record NZ_JAAKVF010000018.1, on the reverse strand, counting down.
CACAGAAGGCATAACTCATTGATGCTACGGAATAATTACAATGAAGAATATCAACAAGACCCTACTGGCTGCCGCCATCTCCCTCGGGATGCTGGCTGGCTGCAACAGCGACAACGACTCAAAGGCAGCTGATCCCATGGTTCGTTTTGCCACCTTCAACCTCTCTTTTGACCGCACTGCCGCCGGTATGCTGACCGGTGAGCTGGCGCTGACCCGCACCGAGCAGGATGCCCTGCTGGCCCGCCTCGCCGAAGGGAGCCTGAGCGGCGCCACTGAAACCAAAGCCAAGAACGTGCAGCAGATCCGCAACGTGGCGGAGATCATCCAGCGCACCCGCCCGGATGTGTTCCTGCTCAACGAGTTCGACAACGACGGCAAAGGCGAGAGCACCGCCGATCTGAAAGCCTTCAACGACAACTATCTGGCTCACGCCCAGCACGCAGAGGTGACGGCCATCAGCTATCCGGTGATGCAGAACTTCGCCACCAACACCGGCCTGATGAGCGGTTATGACCTCAATCTGGATGGCAAGGTCAACAGCGGCCCCGACGATGCCTGGGGCTTTGGCAACTATCACGGCCAGTACGCCTTTGCGGTGATGTCCAAATATCCCATTGACACCAAGCAGATCCGCACCTTCCAGAACTTCAAGTGGAAGGATATGCCGGGCGAGCAGAACCCCATCATCGATGACTGCAACAATCCCAAGGTCAAGATCCCGGCCAGCCGCCAGTGTGGTGATGCCTGGTATTCAGACGCAGCCTGGCAGCAGTACCCGCTCTCCTCCAAGAACCACGCCGATGTGCCGGTACGGATCAAGACCGAGAAAGGGGAAGAGGTGATCCACTTCCTGATCTCCCACCCGACCCCGCCGATCTTTGCCAACGCGGCGCGTCACACCGTCAAGCACAACCGCGCCGAGATCGCCTTCTGGAATGATTACGTCAAGGGTCTCAACTACATGACCGATGACAAGGGCACCAAGGGTGGGCTGGCCAAAAACGCCAAGTTCGTTATCGCGGGTGATCTCAACGCCGATCCGCTCACCGGTGACGGTGACCTGACCGCCATTCAGGATCTCCTTAACAACCCGCTGATGAATCAGGCCATCACCAATGGCACCCTGATCCCGGTCAGCGAAGGGGGCCCGGAGTGTGTCAGCAAGGGGGCCGACTGCAAACGCAACCTCACTCGCCCCAACCCGGAACGCATCACCAACTCCAGCGTGCTGCAGCTGGATCACGTCATCCCCTCCGCCAACCTCAACGCGGTCAAGAGCGGCGTCTTCTGGCCTGCCAGCTTCGAGGCCGGTTATCACCTGGTCTATGACGCGAAACTCGGCATCGCCAAGGGAGTCAGTTCGGATCACCGCATGGTATGGGTCGATCTCAAACTCGACTAACTCTGCCATGACCCCGCTGCGGTGGGGTCTTTTATTGGCGATGGGTGGCGAGCTGAACACTGCTCGTTAATCCACCGCCCTGCCATTGGATTATCCATCCATAACTCCTCCATGGCCTTTGAATGGGCCTCGCGATCACAGAACCACCGCGCCAATGGTGGTAGCATGCCTCCTCTTGCCATCCGGCCGCACGGCGGATACGGTGGCCCTCCCTCCTCCGCTTTCACTTTTTGAGGAACGATTTGATGGAACTGCTTCTACTAAGCAATGGTAAAGCCAACGAATTTCCGGGTCTGCTCGGCTGGGCCCGCGATCGGGTTCAAAGCCTGCTCGCGCGCAAACAGGTCAAGCGCATCCTGCTCATCCCCTACGCGGTGATCCGCAGCGACTGGGATGCCCGCGCCAACGAACTTACAGAGAGCCTCGGGATCGAGACCATCAGCATTCACCACTTCGATGATCCGGTCGCGGCCGTCAATCAGGCCGACGCCATCTTTATCAGTGGCGGCAACACCTGGCGCCTCAACCAGATGCTGCATGAAAACGGCCTGATCGTGCCGATCCAGCGTGCCGTGCGCGAACGGGGCGTCCCCTATGTGGGCTGGAGCGCCGGTTGCAACGTGGCGACCCCGAGCATCCGCACCACCAACGACATGCCGGTCTGCAACGCCGCCGTGCTGCCCGCGCTGGGCCTGTTCCCGCTGCAAATCAACCCGCACTATCTGGATGCCAGCATCAGCGGACACATGGGCGAAACCCGCGACGAGCGTCTGGCCGAGTTCTGCGCCATCAACCCGAGCGAATACGTGGTGGCCCTGCGCGAAGCGAGTCTGCTGCAGATCAGCGGCGATACCGTTGAGTACTGGAGCGCCCGTGAGCAGGACTTCAAGATCTTCAAACAGGGTCAGGAGCCGCAAGCCTTTATGGACGCCGCCCCGCTGGCCGAGCTGACCCCCTTCAAGGTCGGCTGAGCCACGCAGAGCACCGCGCCACTGGCAGGCGGATAGCTCGCGAAACCGTTAAAACAAAAGAGGGATGGCTCAATGCCATCCCTCTTTTTATCGTCATCTTTCGGCTGGTTGCAGCCTGATTACTCACCCTGCAGGGTCACCAGCACCTTGCGGGCACCGCCATCGACGCGATGTTCGCCAAGCCAGATCCCCTGCCAGGTGCCGAGCGCCAGCTGACCATCACGGATCGGCAGCAGCAGGCTCACCCCGAGCAGGGAGGATTTGATGTGGGCGGGCATGTCATCCGGCCCCTCATAGGTGTGGCGATAGTAGGGGGCATCCTCCGGCGCCAACCGGTGCAGATGGGCCTCCATATCGCTGCGCACACTCGGATCGCAGTTCTCGTTGAGAGTGAGCGAGGCGGAAGTGTGTTGCAGCAGCAGGTGCGCCATGCCGACCCGGTAATCCGTCAGCATCGGCAGCTTGGCCACCAGCTCGTCCGTCACCAGATGAAAGCCCCGCGAACGGGGCTTCAACGTCAGCAGGCACTGCTGCCACATCAGACGTACTCCATAAAGACGCGGGAGGTGAGCTTGGTGATGAGTTCGTAGGGGATGGTGCCAATCTCGTCGGCCACCCGCTCCACCGGCAACCCCTCGCCCCACAGTACCGCCTCGTCGCCGGGCTTGTCGGTGGCGCCAGGCCCGAGATCGACCGTGCTCATATCCATGGAGACACGCCCCACCAGCGGCACGATGCGACCGTTGATCAGCACGGAAGTGCCGTTGGGCGCCATGCGCGGATAGCCGTCACCATAGCCGATGGCGATCACCCCGAGCCGGGTATCGCGATCCGCCACCCAGTTGGCGCCGTAGCCCACCGGCTCGCCCGCCTTGTGATCCCGCACCGCAATCAGCTGGGTCTTCAAGGTCATCACCGGTTGCAGGTCGTAATCGGCTGCCACCGTGTTAGGGAACGGCGACACGCCATAGAGGATGACGCCGGGGCGAACCCAGTCGCAGTGGGAGTCTGGCCAGGCCAGAATGCCCGCCGAGTTGGCCATGGCCCGCTCGCCCGCCAGCGGTGCGGTCAACTTGCTGAACAAGTCGATCTGCTCGCGGGTGGTGGGCTGCTCCAGCTCATCGGAGCGGCTGAAGTGGGTCATGATGTTGAACGGCTGCACCACGTTCTTGCACTTGCCGAGTCGTTCGATAAAGGCGGGCATCTCGTCGGCACGTACCCCGAGGCGATGCATGCCGGTGTCGAGCTTGAGCCAGGCAACCACGGGCGCTGGCAGCTCAACCTGCTCCAGCGCTTCGAGCTGCTCCCAGGTGTGAACCGCCGTCTGCAGGTTGTTGGCCGCCAGCACCGGCAGATCGTCGGCAGAGAAGAATCCCTCCAGCAGCACGATGGGTTTGACCACGGCGCAGGAGCGCAGCATCAGCGCCTCTTCGATACGGGCCACCGCATAGGCATCCGCATCCACCAGGGTGCGAGCGACCGGCAGCAGTCCGTGGCCATAGGCGTTGGCCTTGACCACAGCGATGATCTTGCAAGCGGGAGCGTGGCGCTTGACCACGGCGAGGTTGTGGCGCAAGGCCGCAGTGTTGATTTGGGCAGTAGCCGCTTTCATGGTTTTCCCTTACGAGGGCACAAATGGTCTCCCCCTCATCGGGCAGAAGACCGCCACTCACTTATCGTCGTCGAAGGCCGGACCGGCATAATTGTCGAACCGGGAAAACAGGCTCTGACGGGCTGCCTTGCAGTGAATGGCAAGCGGGTCAGAGCGGTGGTGGCAATCCTGACCACAGGATTGCCATGATTGTTACTTATCAATAATCGTCGTCAAACGCCGGACCGGCGTAGTTGTCGAACCGGGAGAACTGACCCTGGAAGGTGAGGCGCACCCGGCCGATGGGGCCGTTACGCTGCTTGCCGATAATGATCTCGGCAATCCCCTTGTCCGGGCTGTCATCGTGATAAACCTCATCACGATAGATAAACATGATCAAATCCGCATCCTGCTCGATGGAACCCGATTCACGAAGGTCCGAGTTGACCGGGCGCTTGTCGGCCCGCTGTTCCAGGCTTCGGTTCAACTGGGAGAGCGCCACCACCGGGCACTGCAGCTCTTTCGCCAAGGCCTTGAGGGAGCGGGAGATCTCGCCGATCTCCAGGGTACGGTTGTCAGAGAGCGCCGGCACCCGCATCAGCTGCAGGTAGTCCACCATGATCATGGATAGGCCACCGTGCTCGCGTGCCACCCGACGGGCACGGGAACGTACATCGGTCGGAGTGAGGCCGGAGGCGTCATCGATATACATCTTGCCCTTCTCCAGCAGCAATCCCATGGTGGAGGAGAGGCGTGCCCAATCCTCGTCGTCGAGCTGACCGGTACGCACCTTGGTCTGGTCGATACGACCGACCGAGGCGAGCATACGCATGATGATCTGCTCGGAGGGCATCTCCAGCGAGAAGATAAGCACCGGCTTGTCGGCCGTGAGGGCCGCATGCTCACAGAGGTTCATGGCAAAGGTGGTCTTGCCCATGGAGGGACGGGCCGCAACGATGATCAAATCCGAACGCTGCAAACCGGCGGTCATCTTGTCGAGATCGTTGTAACCGCTCGATACCCCGGTCACCCCGTTGTGCGGCGTCTTGAACAGCTCTTCAATCTTGTCGACGGTCTGCTCGAGGATGAGCTTCAGGGGCTGGGGCCCCTCGTTGGCGCTGGTGCGCTGCTCGGCAATCTTGAATACCTTGCTCTCGGCAAGATCCAGCAGATCGCCTGATGTACGGCCTTGCGGCTCGTAGCCCGCTTCGACTATCTCGTTGGCGACCGAGATCATCTCCCGCACCACCGCTCGCTCGCGCACGATTTCGGCGTAGGCGTTGATGTTGGCGGCACTCGGGGTGTTCTTGGCGATCTCCACCAGATAGGCGAAGCCACCCGCCTCTTCCAGCTGTTCGGAGCGCTCCAGCTCCTCCTGCAGGGTGATGAGGTCGATGGGGTTGCCCGCGTTGGAGAGGCGGGTCATGGCCTGGAAGATCAACCGGTGCGGACGGCTGTAGAAATCCTGATCGATCACCCGTTCGGCAACCCGATCCCAGGCATCATTATCCAGCATCAGGCCGCCCAGTACGGACTGTTCGGCCTCAAAAGAGTGGGGAGGAACTTTCAGCTGTTGTGTCTTGGCGTCTTTTTTCGCCGTCACTTGCTCTGCCATACACATAAAAACCGCAGCGGGAAGGGGACGGGAATTTTACAAAAGAAAGCCAACTACGGCGAGCCCTATCTGGCGGCTCATACCATCATAAAGGGCCAAACCAGAGTCTGCTCTACCTTGACCATTTTGATTTTGCTTCGCATTTTGCGCTCCTTGCGACTCAATCTTCTGCTTTTCATCCGGTTTACTCCTCTTGTTTGACGCCGCATCGCGGCTACCTCGTTCATGAATAATTCATGCCAGAGGTGATATTGATGAATACAAGCTGCGACACAATTAGGGACAGGCAGCCTGCCATGCGCCTTGCTGAGCTTGCCAAAGCGGAGCATGCCCCACCCACAGACGAGAGTGAAAAGAGTCAAAATGAAAAAGATGCTGACCCTGTTTGCCGTGATCCTGGCCATTGGCCTGGGGGCACCTCACGCCGAAGCCAAGAAATTTGGCGGCGGCAAATCCTTTGGTAAAAGTTACAAAACTGCGCCGGCCCAGCCTGCGGCCAAACCGGTCGACAACAAGAATCCGACACTGAATGCCCAGACGCCGCCGAAAAAGAGCGGCATGATGGGTGGCCTGCTGGGCGGCCTGCTGGCTGGCGGCCTGTTTGCCTACCTGCTGGGCAGCGGTGCCTTTGAAGGTCTGCAAGGAATGGACTTCCTGCTGATCGCCCTGCTGGCGCTGGGTGCCGTCTTCCTGATCCGTACCCTGCGCAAGGGCAAGGTCGCGACACCACAGCCACAACAGGCAGCCTATGCGGGCTATCAGCCACCGCAATCCACGGCCCCGCAGCAGTTTGAGCAGAGCAACAGCGCACCGCAAGCCACCGGCTTTGCCGACAGCGATGTGCCGTTCCGCCTGCCGCCAGGCTTTGACATGAACAGCTTCCTGGCCGGTGCCCGCGATCACTATCGCACCCTGCAAGAGGCGTGGAACAAGAACGATCTGGAAAAGGTGCGCGAGTACGTCAGCCCCGAGCTGTTTGAACAGCTCAAAGCCGAGCGCGCCGAACTGACTGGCGACCAGCACACCGAAGTGATGTACGTCGATACCCAGCTGGTACGCGCCGACTACGGCAGCGACTGGGCTCAGGTAAGCGTGCGCTTCAGCGGCCGCTACATGGACCGTCAGGAGCAGGTCGAGGAAGACATTAAAGAGGTGTGGCACCTCGAGCGCGATCTGGCCAAGAACAATGCCCCCTGGCATATCGTCGGTATCGAACAGCTGTAAGGTTTAGATTGTCACTACGCAAGAGGCGGCCCACGGGCTGCCTCTTTTCATTTCATCCCCTCACCTCATACAGGCGATGGCTATCGTCATTGATGATTGAAGAGTTGTAACCGCCACCCAAACAACGACAAAGGGCAGCCACCGGCTGCCCTTTCGGATCACATCTGGGGCTATGCGCCCCGCTGACGAATCAGTTACACCCTTCGGTAGACGTTGAGTTCAGATAGCTCACCTCATTGCCTGGCTGATAATCGGCCACGTTGATGGTCTTCTTGATTTCGATGAACTCTTTCAGCACGGCAGCATCGACCAACCCGGCATTGATGGTATCGATCTTCGGATAGCCGTCACCACCGGAGGCGCTGAAGCTCGGGATCGCGAAGCTGTAGGTTGCTGCCGGATCAAACGCCTTGCCACCGATACTGGTGATATTGACGCTCTTGGCTTGGCAATCCACCGCCATGTTGATACCGCCAAACTGGGCATAACCACCGGTATTGCGGGTCTTGGTTGCCACCTGGCCCAGATAGGTCGCCAGATCACTCCCCTTCATGGCCGCCTTGTTGACCGTGTTGCCAAACGGGTGCACCAGCAGCACGCTGCGGTAGGTGATATCACCGGCCGGGATGCTGTCACGCACACCACCTGAATTGACGATACCAAAGTCGACCCCCAGCTTGCTGCTGGTCGCCGTGGTGATGAGACGACCCAGGTTGGTCTGTTTGTTGCGAACCGAGTTGCGATCACCAACCAGCAAGCCATCTGCCGAGCCAATGACGACATTCAGCTCTTGCTGACCTTTCTCCTGATAACCCAGCAGGGTGTTATACAGCTCGGGGTCCTTGGTGATCTCATCCTGGATCAACACCATGTTGGCCGGGTCCTTGGTCACGGCACCGTTGGCATCGATCGCCTCGCCCTTGGCATTGCGCTTGATCAGGTTGACCGGGATCAGGTCATAGCTGGTCAGGGTCAGCTTGCCATTCTGGTAGTCAAACTGGGCGCGGCCCACATACTTGCCCCACTCGTGAGCCTGCATGATCCAGGTACCGTTTTGCTGATCTGGCTGGCAGTTATCACCCGGTTTGAAATTGGCGTACTTGTTGGTGGTGCCCGGTTCCATACAGACCGGATTCTGGGAGTGACCACCAATGATGGCATCCAGAGTCCCTGCCGGCAGCGCACGAGCCATCTCTACATCGCCCGGCGCGTTGCTACCGTGCTGACCATCGGCATAGTGGCCCATGTGGGTGATGGCAAAGACCAGATTGGCCTCCTTGTTGTCACGGATCTGTTTGCCCAGCTTGGCCGCCTCGCTGGTCGGATCGCGGAACTCCAGGGTCTGCACGTTGTTGGGATCCACCAGCTGGGCGGTATCCTCGGTAGTCAGCCCCAGCACGGCGACCTTGAGGCCGCTCTCCAGCTTGAACACCTTGTAGGGGTCAAAGTAGTGTTTACCGCTGGCCTTGTCATAGATGTTGGCCGAGAGCATGGGGAACTGAGCCCACTTACGCTGCTTTTCCAGCACGCTGAGGGGGTTGTCGAATTCATGGTTGCCCACCGCCATCGCATCGTAGCGAATGCTGTTCATGCCGACGAAGTCAGGCTCGGCATCCTGCAGATCGGACTCCGGCACCCCGGTATTCACGTCACCACCGGAGAGCACCAACACCTCGCTGCCAGCAGCCTTGGCCTCGCTACGCAGCTGCTCGACCAGAGTCTTCTGGGCAGCCATACCATACTCATTTTCGGCGTTGTGCCAGAAACGGCCGTGGGTATCGTTGGTGTGCAGGATGGTCAGTTTGCAGACATTTTCGGTGCAGGGTGCAACGGTGTCATTGCTCGAGGTATTACAGCCAGTCAGTGCAGCAAGCACGGCCAGTGCCACGCCGCCTTTGATGAAGTTATTATTCATATCCATATCACCTTGATTGTTTTGTTATTTAATGACCTTATCCAGCCGGTCGGGCGCCAATATAACAAACTACAGATGACCGTTTTTCATCGATGACTCACAAATTCCGTTAATTGTGATCTTCACCCCAACATAGAGCTTCTTATTGATTTCTAGAGTTTTTCGTTGAGATGTCACTCACTTGCAACGCCTTGTTATCAAGGTGGCGCCACGTATACGCCCCTTTATGGCATACTCCCCAGCCAACCATGCCCGAGGAGAGAGTTGATGGCCAAGTACGACAAGATTTCCCCCGAGACCCAGCAGGAGGCGATGAAAATTGCCCGTGCCAACCAGAAGCCGGGGCAGACCAAAGAGCAGACCCAGCTTATTGCGCAAGGGATCCAGAAAGGCATCGACGAATACAAGAAGCAGATGAAGGCGCGGGCCCGCGAAGCAAGCCGCCAGAAAAAATGGCAGGCCAAAGCCAGGCAGCCACAGGGCACGCCCCAAACCGAAGTGCAAGACGATCAGCTTGAACTGGTTGAAGTAAGCCATCAGCATCTCCTTCCCTGGATCTTGCTGGTGTTGAGCTGGCTGGGATTTGCAGCAGCCTGGTTCTGGTCGCACTAAGACGCGCTAGCAAACCTTTATCCGGGATCCTCTTCACAGCCCGGGCCCGGGCTGCTGGTGATTACCTGCGAAGAGTGGTTAAATCCCGCGCCTCTTGCACCGGACAACCGGTTTTTTGACGATCAGTTTTCAGGAAAGATGTTATGAACCCCGCTCCGCTCTATCTGCTGGCCCCTTTTGTTCTGTTCCTTGTGACCATGCTGCTCTATCGCATTTCGCCGCTGCGGGCGGTCGCCGCCGGTGGGGTACGCTGGTTTATCCTGCCGGCCTTCACCCTGTTTATTTTGCTGATCATCATCAATGGAGCCGCCGATCCCGCCCTGCGCGATCCGGCATTCCACTGGTTGATGCCGGGCCTTGGCTTTGCCCTGAGCCTGTTTCCGGCCCTGCCCAAGGCGCTGGTGCCACGGCTCGCCATCAAGGAGGGGGCCTTTGCCGCCCTCGGTCTGATGCTGATGAGCCTGGCCATGGTCTACTGACCAACTGGCCACAGCCGTTAACATGACTCAAGGGGCGCTCTGTGACGGGCGCCCCTTGTACAAATAATGGCCGGCAGGCATCTTGGTGACAGGATAACCAGCAAGGAGGCCAGATGGACAATCCGCCCGATTTCATGGCGCTGTGGGATTATCAGGATCCCGCCGCCAGCGCCCTTCGTTTTCACACCCTTCTTCCCGAAGCGCGCGCCGCCGCCGACCTGCAACTCGAACTGGAGTTGCTGACCCAAATTGCCCGTACCCATTCGCTGCAGCGCCAATTTGCCGAAGCCCACCAGCAACTCGACGAGATAGAGCCTCGCCTCACCGATCAAACCCCCAGAGCACGGATCCGGGCCCTGCTGGAGCGAGGCCGCACCTTTAACTCGGCGGGCGACAAAGCCAGTGCCAAACCGCTGTTTGAACAAGCTTGGCAATGGGGGCTCAAGGAGAAGGAGACCTATCTTGCTATCGACGCCGCCCACATGATCGCCATCGCCGCACCGCTGGAAGAGCAGAGCCGCTGGCATCAACTGGCGATGGAGCTGGCGGAACGCAGCAGTGACGAGAAGGTGCGCGGCTGGCTGGCCCCCCTTTACAACAATCAGGGCTGGACCCTGTTCGAACTGGGCCGCTTCGAGGAGGCGAAAATCCAGCAACAGAAGTGCCTGGCCTGGCATCTGCAACATAACCAGCCGGCCAAGGCGTTTATCGCCCGCTGGAGTCTGGCTCGCCTGACCCGGGCCCAGGGTCAGCACCAGCAGGCGCTGGCAGAGCTGCACCAGCTCAAGGCCGATATGGCCGAGGCTGGCGAACCTGAGGATGGTTATCTGTTCGAGGAGCTGGGGGAGAATGCCTTGGTGCTGGACGATCCGCTGGCCGCGGAATACTTCTCCCGCGCCTGGTTTCTGCTGTCACAGGACCGCTGGTTCAGCGCCAACGAGGGGGAGCGGCTGACCCGCCTCAAGCGCCTCGCCAAACTCTGATCCCCAAAATAGCAAGGGCGGCACGCTAGCCGCCCTTTCTGCTGGCAAGATGGTTCAGGCCCGATTGGACTCTTCCCACCCCTGCTTTTTACGGTAAATGGTGGAGGGGCTGATCTCGAGCAGGGCCGCCGCTTTGGGAATGTTGCCGTCACAGCTGGCGATGGCCTGTTCGATCACCTCTTTTTCCACCAGCCAGAGCGGGCGGATAGGCCCGTTGGCCACTCCGGTGGCGGCCGGAGCCGATGCCACCGCTGCCGCAATCGCAGCCGGCAGTTGGGGGCGAACCCCATTGAGCGGTGGCGGCAGAATATCCGGGCTCACCAGCTCCTTGTCGTTGAGCACCACGATATTGCGCACCACGTTTTGCAGCTCGCGTACGTTGCCAGGCCAGGGGTAGTCGAGCAGCACTCGCGCCGCCTCGACATCGAAATCCTTGAAGCGTTTGTTCTCCTCCTTGGCGTAGCTCTGCAGCAGGGTACGCGCCAGCAGCAGGATATCCTCGCCCCGCTCCCGCAGCGGCGGCAGGGTGAGGGGAATGACGTGGAGCCGATAGTAGAGATCCTCGCGAAAACGGCCCGCTTTTACCTCGACCAGCGGATCCCGGTTGGTGGCGCAGATAAAGCGGACATCCACCGTCTCGAGCTTGCCACTGCCGACTCGCTGCACTGTGCCGGTCTGAATAAAGCGCAGCAACTTACTCTGCAGATCCAGGTCCATCTCGCAGATCTCGTCGAGAAACAGGGTACCGCCATCAGCCAGACTGGCTGCCCCCTTGCGATCCCCCTGGGCGCCGGTAAAAGAGCCCTTCACATGACCGAAGATCTCGCTCTCCATCAAATCGTGGGGAATGGCGGCGCAGTTGAGGGCAATAAAGGGCTGCTCGCTGCGGGGACTGCACTGGTGAATCGCCTCGGCACACACCTCTTTGCCGGTGCCGCTCTCGCCAGTGATAAAGACGGTCGCCTTGCTGGGCGCCGCGCTCTCGATGATGCGATAGACCGCCTGCATCGCCATGGAGGCACCGATAAAACCGAAGAAGGAGCAGCGCTCGAAGTTCTCCCGATAGTGGGCAACCAGCGAGCTCAACTGCTGGTGTTTCAAGGCATTGCGGACGGTGGCGCAGAGCCGCTTGCTGTCAAACGGCTTGGTCAGAAAATCGAAGGCACCGAGGCGCATCGCCTCCACCGCCACATCCACCGAGCCGTGGGCGGTGATCACCACCACCGAGCAGGGCAATTGCTGTTCGGTGATCATTTGCAGAATATCCATACCGGACATATCCGGCAGCTCCAGATCCAGCAGCACCACGGGGGGAGGACTTGCCAGCAACTGCGCCAACGCTTGTTGACCACAGTCGGCCAGCACCACCTCATACCCCTCCTGGCGCAGGTACTGTTCATAGACCACCGCCAGACTACGGGTATCTTCCACCAGTAGGACACGCGATTTATTTTCAGCCACTGGACTCATCCTTGTATTTGATTCTGCGATCTATTTTGCCTTATTTTCGCGCGCAAACCCAACGCCAAGACAACTCTGTTATCCCGCGATTGCAGGGAATACACAAGTAAAAACGGCTCCTTAAGGAGCCGTTTTTAACTACAAGAAGGGATTACTTCTTGGCGTCATCAGCAGTCGGCTTCTCGATAGCCAGCAGCTCAACGTCAAACACCAGCACGGCGTTCGCCGGGATGGAGCCTGCACCGTGCTCGCCATAGGCCAGCTTGGACGGCAGGAAGAACTTGAACTTGGAGCCAACCGGCATCAGCTGTACGCCTTCAGTCCAACCCGGGATAACCTGGTTGAGCGGGAAGGTAGCCGGCTCGCCGCGATCGACGGAGCTGTCGAACTTGGTGCCGTCGGTCAGGGTACCGGTGTAGTGCACCTTGACGATGTCGGTAGATTTCGGCTTGGCACCAGTGCCCATCTTCTCGACCACGTATTGCAGGCCGGATTCAGTGCTCTTCACACCCTCTTTCTTGGCGTTTGCAGCCAGGAACTCTTCACCCTTCTTCAGATTCTCAACGGCGTCTTTCTCGGCCTTGGCCTTGGTCAGCTCGTTGATCTTGGCATCGTAATCCTGCAGTACCTTCTGGATCTCTTCATCAGTCATCTTGGCTTCTTTGCCCAGACCGTCGGTCACCCCTTTCAGGATCACGGCGTTGTCCAGTTTGATGCCCAGTTCCTGCTGACGCTCCAGGGTATTGGCGATGTAACGACCCATGGAGAGGCCAATTGCGTAGCCAGATTGCTCTTCAAAGCTCTTGGCTTCGGCCTTGGTCGCCTCTGCCGGCTTGCTGGCTTCTGCCTTCACTTCGGCGGTATTGGCCGCAGCAGGCTTCTCGTCTTTTTGGCAAGCAGTCAGACCGACGGCAACCGCCGCCGCCAACAGGGACACCTTCAGAAATTTGTTCATCAGTTTCTCCAAACTCCAAATACCGCTCTCGGTTCCATCGTGAAATGAGAGGTTTATCGTGATAAGCGCCTTATACTAACGCCGTGATCGCAGGTAACAAAAGCGTGAGACCGCAAAAATGATAAAAAGTGCCATTTATCTGGTGAGCCTCTGTTTAATGCTCACCGGTTGCGAGCAGAGCTCCCAACCCAACCAGCAAATGCCCCTCGCCAGCACGGGTCTGCTGACCGCAGATCTCTCCAGTGATGGCAAGCAGGCCATCGTCTCCAGCATCAGCCAGGGCATCATCGTCTGGGATCTGGAACATAACCGTCAACGCTGGCGCTGGAAGCAATCCGACTCGGCGGATGATCTGGTATTCATTACCCGTTTTTCCGAAGGCAACAGCCATGCCGTCACCGCCACCCCCGATACCTTTGCAACCTGGCGGCTGAGCGACGGGCAATCACAAGGCTACTACTCACTTCCTGAATCCAGGCTGAGGGACATCGCGCTCTCTGCCGACGGTCGTTATGTGCTGATCGGGCGGGAAGATGGCAAAGCTGAGTGGCTCGATACCCGAAGCGGTCGTCGCCTGCAGTTTCTGGGGCACACCGAGCAGGTCAATACGGTGGATCTCTCCGCTAACGGTCGCTATGCCCTGACCGGCGGCAACGACTATAGCGCCTATCTGTGGGATACCCGTAGCGGGCAGGTGATCTGGCGCTTCAACCATGGTGGCCGGGTGATCATGGCCAGACTGGAGCCGAGCGGCCGCTACGCCTTCACCGCCGACAGCAGCCGGGCCAGCATCTGGGATCTGAAAACCGGCAAGGAGGTGAGTCAGCTGCAATATGATCACCGCTTCGAGGTTTACACCAGCGCCCGCTTTGCCAACGATGGCAAGTGGCTCATCACCGGCGCCCCTTCCCGTCAGCTCTCGCTGTGGCAAGTGAGCGATGGTGCCCTGCTGCAGAGCTGGCGCGTCTCGCCGCAACCCAAGGTGAAACCGCCCAGCGCAGTAGTCTACGGCGTCGCTTTGCGCGACAATAGCCACCTTGTCAGTGCCAGCTCCAGTGGTCTGGCCGAAATCTGGACAATCAAGTAAGGACCCGAAGGCCCATGAGTCAGCAACTTAACGATCGCATCGAAACCCTGGAAACCCGTCTCGCCTATGCGGAGTACACCATAGAGCAGCTCAACGACGAGGTAACCACCCAGGGCCGTGAACTCGATCGACTCAAATACCAGATCCAGCTGCTGATCGACAAACTGCAAAGCGTACAACCCAGCCAGATTGCCAGCATGGCCGAAGAGACCCCTCCGCCGCACTACTGAACCGGCGCTATCTCTGGTCTGGCGACATGGCTTGGCACCACTGTCAGCCAATAAAAAACCCGCGATTATCGCGGGTTTTTTATCATCGGCCTGGCCGTGATCAGTGGTGATGACCCTTGCCACCACAACCGCCACCACCGCAGCAACCGCCGTGACCATGGTCATCACCGTGGTCGTGGCCATGATCGTGACCGTGGCCAGCACCGCCGCAGCAACCGCCCTGGCCGTGATCCTCATCATGGTCGTGACCATGACCACCACAGCAGCCGCCGTGATCGTGGTCATGACCGTGATCGTGACCGCAACCACCGGCACCGTGAACGTGGCCGTGAGCCAGCTCTTCGGCAGTGGCAGCACGCACGTCCTTGATCTCGACCTTGAAGCCCAGAGTCACACCAGCCAGCGGATGGTTGCCATCCACCTTGACGAACTCTTCGGACACTTCAACCACGGTCACCGGACGGTGGCCATCGTCGGTTTCAGCCACAAAAGTATCCCCTTCGGAGACTTCCATGCCATCGAACAGCTCGCCCGGTACTTCTTGTACCAGTGTCTCGTCATATTCGCCGTAGGCCTGGCTCGGTGCCAGAGTCACTTCGAAGGCTTCACCTACCGCGCGACCTTCCAGCTCGGCTTCCAGGCCTGAGACCAGGTAACGGGTGCCGTGCAGATAGACCAGCGGCTCTTTGCCGACAGTGCTGTCGATGACTTCACCGTGCTCGTCGGTGACTGTGTATTCCAGCGTAACCACGCTCAGAGGAGCTACTTTCATGTCAGGATCCTGCGGATAGAAAAAAACGGGCTCAGAATACCCTAAAAAGCGGGCCGCGCATATGCCGTGCGGCGCCACTGAGTGACGAAAAAAACGGCAACAGCGTCAGCAAGGAGACCCTCATTCCACCCGCCGTTCCCTTATCAGGGGCGAAACACCCCGATCACCTCTTCCGCCTCGCGAGTCTGCTTGTCGACCTCGGCAGGCGTTTGTACCTGGGTATCGCCACAGGCGACGCAGGTCACCTTCTCGACTCCATGCTCCAGATACAGCATCATGTTGTCCAACTTGCCGCACGCCGGGCAGACTGCACCGGCAATGAAGCGTTTTTTACGTCTGGTTTCCATATTTGTTACCTCCAGGCAGCATCATATCAGGGTTTTTACATGCATCACGCCATCGAGTATCACCATTTTTCCTGCCAGGGCCTGCACGCCGGCAACCGCAAACGAACTCCGGTCGGGCAGCTGTTGCGGATCACCCGGGGCGCCGCGCTGCTGAGACTGGGCCAACATGAGCTATTGCTGCCGGCAGGCAGCAGCTTCTGGCTCTGCGCCGATGCCCTCGCCGCCTTCAGCCCCCTCAGCGGTTGCGAGTACGATCAGCTGAATGTCTCTTTGCGCGTGGCTCAGCCGCAGCAGGCAGGCTGGCTGCAGACGACCCCGCTGCTCGATGCCCTGCTCGACTCGCTAGCCCGGTGGCAACGTCCGAAAGAGTGGCAAGGGGCCTACGGTCAGCGACTGCAGGTGATCCTGGATGAGCTGCAACAGTGCGCCATCAGCCAGCAGGGTTATGGTGAGCTGCAAGCTTGCTGGCAAGCGCTGGCCAATGGCCAGCCGGAGTCTCTGCAACAGTGGGCACAACAAGCCGATGCGCCGATGGAAGGGAGTAAATTGCAACAACAGTGGCAACTTCTACAGGCGCTCAGATTGCTCAAGGGCGGCAGCAAACCCGCGCAGGTGGCCAGCAAGCTGGGTTATGCCGATGAGGCCTCATTGCAAGCAGCCTGCCAGCAGTGGGGAGTTGGCGAAGATGGTGATCAATAACCGGATGCCGGTGTGAATGCGCCAACTAAATTGGCTGAACGAGTCCAGTTTTTTGCCAGATGGTCGTTAACAAGGAAGGGCCATCCCCACCGTAATCCTTTATGCTAGAGACCTGAAGTGACTGCCAACGTTTCGACCAACAGGACATCTGCCATGACGAGCAAAGCCAATCAATCCCAAGGCATGTTGCTGTTTCACCTTTCGGCCCAGCAATCCTTTGCCATCGGTACTCTCAAGGTGAAGGAGATAGTCCCTTACACCCAGCTGACCGCCATGCCACACTCGCATCCGACCGTGTTGGGGGCCGCCAACATGCGCGGTTCCACCATTCCGGTGATCGACATGGCGATGGCGGTGGGTTATCGCCCCATCAGCAAGGAGGAGATGCCCCATTGCTTCATCATCATCACCGACTGCCGCCGTACCCTGGTGGGCTTTCTGGTACGGGGTATCGACAAGATCACCGAGTGCAACTGGCGCGATATCGAATCACCTCCCGCCGCCCTCGGCCACAATGTCTTCGTAACCGGTGTAACCCGGGTCAATGACCAGCTGATCCAGTTGCTGGACGTGGAGCTGATCCTCTCCCGGGTCTATCCGGACGATCCGAGCCACCTCTATCCGGTACTGACCGATGTGCAGCGGGAGCGGATCAAGCCGATGCGGATCCTGCTGGTTGATGACTCCTCGGTTGCCCGCCGTCAGCTGATGGCCGCCCTCGACTACATCAATATCCCCTATGAGGTCTGTACCAATGGCAAGGATGCACTGACCCTGATGCAGCAACGGGCCAGCCAGAAGACCCCTATCGACATTCTGGTGAGCGATATCGAGATGCCGGGGCTTGATGGCTACGAGCTGGCCTTCGAGGTACAGAGCGACAGCAAACTGGCGGGAGCCTACATCATCCTCCACACCTCGCTCTCCAGCGAGATCAGTGTGGAGCGTGCCCATCAGGTGGGGGCCCATGAGGCGCTGACCAAGTTCGAGGCCAACGAGCTGATCCAGGCCATGCTGCGCGGCGCCGAACATCACGATCGCCTGCTGAAATAAACCAATGACTGGCGGGAGGTCACTTCTCCCGTCCTCTTTATCTTCGACACTGACCGGCTGACCCCATGCTGACCGAGAGCCACTTCCACGCCCCCTGGTGGGCCCGCAATCCTCATCTGCAGACCATATTGCCCAAATGGCTGCGCCGCCCCCCTGCCCGTTTTGTGGCTGAGCGTTTTGAACTGCAGGACGGGGACTTTGTCGACCTCGCCTGGAGCGGGGAAGTCAGCCTTGATGAACGGCCGCTGGTAGTGGTGTTTCACGGGCTGGAGGGGAGCATTCACTCCCACTATGCCAAGGGATTGTTCGCCCACCTGCAGCAAGAAGGCAGAGAGGCTGTGTTGATGCACTTTCGCGGTTGCAGTGGCGAGCCCAATCGCCACCTGCAAGCCTATCACTCCGGCGCCATCGGTGATGCGCAGGAGCTGATTGCCGAGCTGAGCCGGCGCTTCCCGGGCAAACCGCTGATCGCCATCGGCTTTTCACTGGGTGGCAATATGCTGGTCAATCTGCTGGCGCGAGCCTGTCCTGCGGCATTGAAAGCGGCGGTGGTGGTCTCGGCCCCGCTGCAACTGGCGAGCTGCGCCGAGCGGGTCAATCAGGGCTTCTCGAAGGTCTACCAGAACTATCTGCTGCGTACCATGCGCCGCAATCTGCTCAACAAAATCAGCCAGCAGCAGAAAGCGAGTGAACGCTGGCAACCCCAGCAAGTAGAGCAGATTGCCACCCTGCGTGATTTTGACGAGCTGGTCACCGCGCCACTGCACGGCTTTCACAGTGCAACCCACTACTACCAGAACTGCTCCGGCCTTCCCCTGCTGCGCCAGATCGCGATCCCGACCCTGATCATCCACGCCGCCGACGACCCTTTTATGTCACACGCCGTCATTCCACGGCCGGAGCAACTCTCGCCCACGGTGCGCTATGAGCTGAGCCAGCGCGGCGGCCATGTCGGCTTTCTGCACGGCACGCCCTGGCGGCCACGGTTTTGGCTGGATGAGCGGATCAGCCGCTGGATTGCCGAACAGAGTCACTCTGCAACACAGAACTGATTGCGTCCCAACTCCTTGGCCCGATAGAGCGCCTGATCGGCCCGCTCCAGTAGCTGCTCGCCACTCTCCCCGTTTCCCAGTGCTGCGATCCCCTGACTGATGGTCACCCGATCGGCGACGTCGGATGCCAGATGCTCAAGCTGCACTTCAGCCAGCCCATCCTGCAACCGCTGCGCTACCTTAGCTGCGCCCTGACTATCGGCATCGGGTAGCAGCAACACAAACTCCTCACCGCCGTAACGGGCAGCCAGCTCCGCCTCACTGCGCACCACACGCATCATCAACTGCGCCACTTCCCGCAGGCAGACATCTCCCGCCTGATGGCCATAGTGATCGTTAAAGCGCTTGAAGTAGTCCACATCAATGAGGATAAGGGCAAGCGGAGTGCTGCTCGACTGACTATGGGCTATGCAACGTTCGAGCTCCTGACTGAAGTGGCGCCGGTTGGCAAGACCGGTCAGTGGATCCTGCTTGGCCAGTGCATCGAGGCGCCGCAACAGAGCCAGATTGTCATGCTCGCGAATTACGGCCAACTCAAACCAGCGATGCAGCATCCGGCGGCCAACCTCCAGCGCCATGATGGTACATACCACTTCAAGCAGATAAAGCTGGGGAAAATCCACCTCCAGCCACCACAAGCGCGCAACGCCAAATAGCAACGGTACACTGAGATAGGCATACAGCACGCGTCGGTCGGGATAGAACGCGATCAGCGCGGCCAGTAAATTGAGGCGCATGATCCCGTTGGCATAGCTTGCACCTCCCCGCAGCTCAACTTCACCAATGGTGAAGATATGTAGCGTCCAGACGCCCCCCCAGACCAACATTACGACCAGTGCGCACCATAGCCAGACTCGATCCTGCATATGGTTGCAGAGCAGGGCTGCAACCGGCAGTAGCAGTAGCACTACCATGACAAAACCCAACTCACTCTGAAAACGCCATGGTAGAGCACCATCACTGGCCAGGCCCGCCTGACTGTAGACCTGGTAGCGTATCGCAAGAAACAGCACCACCAGCCAGTTCAACAGCCAGAACCAGACCATGCCGCGACTGATAGCCTGCCGGCGAGCAAGATCCATGTGAGCCGACATCGTTGAGGGGGCCCGGCGTTGCTCTTCAGACAACATGTCTCACACTCCACGAAACGCGTAAAAAGAGGTTGCACTCATTTTATTGCGCACAACAATAGCTGACAGTTATACCCTTTTGCATCGAGATCCCTTCATGATAATCCCCTGGCAAGCATTGGATGCCGATACCCTGACCAACCTGATCGAGCACTTTGTGCTGCAGGAAGGCACCGAATATGGCGAACATGATGTGCCGCTTGAGGCTAAGGTCGCTATGGTAAGGACTCAATTACAGCAAGGCATCGCCGTGATCGTCTATAGCGAGTTGCATGAATCGGTCAATATTGTGCCGCGTGATCGTTTCAACGAGCCGTCTTGACCATCTCGGGTTCACGCCCGTATAACGAAACTCCCAAGGAAGAGAGCATTCTATGTCGGCCAAGCATCCCATTATCGCCGTCACCGGGTCGTCCGGTGCCGGTACGTCTACCTCCACCATTGCCTTTAGATCTATGTTCCACCAGCTGGGTTATCAGGCGGCCGTGGTAGAAGGTGACAGTTTTCACCGCTATACCCGCCCCGAGATGGACGTGGCAATCCGCAAGGCGCGCGAGCAGGGACGCCACATCAGCTATTTTGGCCCCGAGGCCAATGACTTCGGCTTGCTGGAGAGCTTCTTCCAGGGCTATGGCCAGGATGGCACCGGTCAATATCGCCGCTATCTGCACAGCTTTGACGAGGCGGTCCCCTTCAACCAGATGCCCGGCACCTTTACCCCCTGGCAGCATTTGCCGAACGATACCGACCTGTTGTTCTACGAAGGGTTACACGGCGGTGTGGTCACCGAGGATCACAATGTGGCCCGCCACGTTGACTTTCTCATCGGCGTGGTGCCCATCGTCAACCTGGAATGGATCCAGAAGCTCATTCGCGATACCTCGGAGCGTGGCCACTCCCGTGAGGCAGTGACCGACTCCATCGTCCGTTCCATGGATGATTACATCAACTTCATTACCCCGCAGTTCTCCCGTACCCATATAAACTTTCAGCGAGTACCGACGGTGGATACCTCCAACCCCTTCAGCGCCAAGGTGATCCCGAGTCTGGACGAGAGTATGCTGGTGATCCGGTTTCGTGGCATAAAACAGGTTGATTTTCCCTACCTGTTGTCAATGATCGATGGATCATTCATGTCGCGGATCAATACCATCGTCGTGCCGGGCGGCAAGATGGGGTTTGCCATGGAGCTGATCCTCAAGCCACTGATCCAGCAACTGCTCGAAACGGGCAAAATCACCTGATACAAAGGAGCTTATGATGCGCTTTGCCTCTCTCTCTGTGGTGCTACTTGCCCTGCTGGGTGGCTGCAGTAGCGGGCCGTCAGCACCAACGTTTGAGCCCGGAACCATGGTGGCTCGCTCGCTCGGTGACTGGACCTTCGGCGCCACTCCGCGCTACGCACTGGCTGAACAATATCAGTTTGCCGGCGATCAGGCCGAAGGATGGCTGGAACCCATCCAGAATGCGGTCAGTAAAGAACTCAATGGCAAGGGGTGGCAGAGCGTTCCTCTTGATGAAGCGGATCTCTGGGTCGCTATCGGTGTAGCGGGTAACAAGGATATCAGCGATGGACAGATTTTTTCCCGCCTTGGCATGACGCCCGGGGTGCAGGCCACACCGGATCAGCGCAAGGGCACCCTGGCCATCGTGCTACTCGACCGCAAAACCCAGAAAGCCGTCTGGAGTAGCGCCATCTCGCTGGCCAGCGATGTCGCCATTGCCGATAACCAGCGCCAGGCTCTCAGCCAACAGCTCGCGGCCAAACTGCTGGCACCAGTACCAACCCACTGACGTCCTCATCATTTTTGTTGATGCTTTTAATAAGAAGAGCGGCTTGTCGAATGACAAGCCGCTCTTCTTGCGGGAACACACCGGGATTACTTCAGCGTACAGGTCAGCAGCGTCACCCCTTTCTGGGTAAGGAGAGCTTGTTTTTCCTGATTCCAGAAGGTGGTCAGGCCGTCAGAATATTTGGCGCCAGACTCTGACTCCACACGCGCCAGCTTGTGGTAAACACCGGCATAGGGGAACTGCACCATATCAGCCTGGGCATCATAGGTAACGGCCAGCATCTCTTCGCCACACTGGTATTGGCTGTATTGATACTGGGTAGGTTGCGGGCTGCTGCACGCCGCCAGGCCCAAAAGGGGAAGCAGAGCGATCAATTTTTTCATTGCACTTTCCTTATGTAATGGCTTTATGTCATGGCCTTGTGCAGTGGCCTCATGTGACGGCCTTATGCCAGGGTACCAACGAAACAATCGTTATCAAGCTTCAACAATTTGATAACTATGGGTAATTTGTACCGCTTTTTCCAACATCAGGGAAACAGAACAGTATTTTTCCATCGACAGATCGACCGCTCTGGCCACCTGCTTCTCCGCTAATCCCTTGCCGGTCACCACGAAGTGCAGATTAATCTTCTCGAAAACCCGGGGCACGCTATCAACCCGTTCGCCACTGACATCGACATGACAAGCGGTCACCGACTGGCGCGCTTTTTCGAGGATCGAGACCACATCAATGGAGCTACAGCCACCGACCGCCAGCAGGATCATCTCCATCGGGCTGGCCCCCTCACCGGGGTTGGCACCATCCAGGATCACCTTGTGACCGGATTCACTCTCACCCACAAACTTCATCCCTTCCACCCAGCTGACCTTGGCTTTCATCTCGCACTCTCTCCTGTTAATCGTGATGATGGATCCCTAGCATAACCCAGTCGCTTATCTCTGCCGAACAGGGGGAGTTGGGATGGAAATAGATCAAAATCAACATCTCCGACCTCTATCTTCCCTAGAATGGCCGAAGCGGCGCAGCAGGCATTACTCAAAGGGCTCTGTCAAAAGCCCGCAAAGCCTTGTCAGCACAGGCAAAGGCTCTTATCCTACTGCGACCAATACAAGGAATGGCAAGATTGGCAGCTTGCCCGGACGCACAAGTCCATAAAAAGACACTACAGAGGAATTCTCATGGTCATTGGCAAACCGCAAAGCGATCCCACCCTGGAATGGTTCTTGTCGCACTGCCACATTCATAAGTATCCCGCCAAGAGCACCCTGATCCATGCGGGTGAAAAAGCGGAGACCCTCTACTACATCGTCAAGGGCACTGTGGCCGTCTTGATCAAGGACGATGAGGGCAAAGAGATGATCCTCTCCTATCTGAACCAGGGCGATTTCCTGGGCGAGATGGGGATGTTCGAGGAGAACGAGAATCCCGAGCGCTCCGCCTGGGTTCGCGCCAAAGGCTCTTGCGAAGTGGCAGAGATCTCCTACAAGAAGTTCCGCCAGCTGATCCAGGTCAACCCGGACATTCTGATGCGTCTCTCTGGCCAGATGGCCAAGCGCCTGCAACACACCAGCCAGAAAGTGGGTAACCTCGCCTTCCTGGATGTGACTGGCCGGATCGCCCAGACCCTGCTCAACCTGGCCAAACAGCCGGATGCCATGACCCACCCGGATGGCATGCAGATCAAGATCACCCGTCAGGAGATCGGCCAGATCGTCGGCTGCTCCCGTGAAACCGTGGGCCGCATCCTGAAGATGCTGGAAGAGCAGGAGCTCATCTCTGCTCACGGCAAGACCATTGTGGTATTTGGCACTCGCTGATGACCCGTCCGCAGGCCTGGCTGAGGCCTTGGGATAAAAAAGGCTGCTACGGCAGCCTTTTTCGATCCTCTCCCCTATAATCCCGAACGCCTTTCACTGTTCCGGCATTCGCCCAGAGAGTTACTATGCACCTTCAATGTCCCCGTTGCCGCAGCCCGCTCCATCTTCATGAAGCCTCCCAGGGGCGCTATTGCGACAACAAACATCACTTCGATCCGGCACCGGAAGGTTATCTGGATCTCATTCCCGGCAAGAAAAACCCCAAAGACAGCGACAGCCGCGCCCTGATGCGCGCCAAGCACCATTTCCTGGAAGCCGGACACCAACTGCCGCTGGTTGAAGCAATGGCCTCCCTGCTCTCTCCGCTGGCCCCGCAAGAGTTGATCCATCTCGGGTGCGGTGAAGGCTACTACTGCCGTGCTCTGGCAGAGCGCCTGCCCGGCTGGCAGTTTGCCGGGATTGATATCGCCAAAAACACCATCTTTGCTGCAAAAAAAGCGCAGCCGGACGGTCAATTTGTCATTGCCGATCCCGCCCGTGCGCCGCTGCAACCAGGCTCGGTTCAGGTGTTGCTGGTCAACGATCTCAAGGTCAAGACCGAACAGCTTGTTAGCTGGCTGGCCCCCGGTGGCTATCTGCTCTATCTGCAGCCGGGCCCGCGCCATCAGTGGCAACTGCGGGTCAGCCTCAATCCGGTGAGCATGGAACACCCCCTCAGCTGGCCAACCCTCGACGGCCTCAATTTGATGGCTCAACAGCGCTGCCAGTTCAGCTTCACCATGGATCAGGCCATGCGCAGCTTTATTCTGGAGACCAGCCGTCTCGGCTGGCGGGCAACCGGTGAGCAGCGTCACGCTTTCGCTCAACAGGGTCCGGATGAACTGGAACAGGATCTGCTGCTGACCCTGTGGCAAAAAGCAAGTTGACTACCTGGCAAGACACTCAAAGGGGCTGGGTTTCCAGGATAGCGTCGTCATCAGTGCGGGTACACAGGGAGGTGTAACAAACTGAGGCGCTGTCACGCCCCCCTGGCGTTGGCTTATTTTGGCGCAATTCCTCACTGTTGCAGCAGATATAAACAAGGTATTGTTCATCAGATAACGTGCAATGTTTCCAGTATTACAGCCTGAATATGGCTGACCTTATACATGGAGCACCGATGGGACGAGGAGTGAGACTCACCGATTTTTAAACTGCCCTTTATCGGATAGAGCAAAACTGGTGAGTTGATATGCTGGCAGACGCCGACGCGTTATGGCTGTCAGGGTAAACTAGCCCATTCTTATATGGTTACGTGCAGGAAACACGGGATGGACCTGCTAGCTCCTTGACAGCAAGTACCTTAAGCAATCTGCGGAGTACTAGGTGGGTATATGTGCTGTATCCAAAACTGGGTATCGCAAGCCAGACTACCTACAGCATCAGCGCTGGGCATATCACATAGGCAACCACCATTCTCACCACTTCAACCGCCCTTTCAACCAGCTCAAGAGTGGCACGAGCAGGTCATGTTAGTGAACTCATCAGCACTCCGGATCTCCAATCTAACTATTTGTCAGCAAAAAACGGATGGAGAACCTGAGCATTATGGCGCAATACATGCTCATGCAAGATAGCAGACAACCAGGTTCACAAAGTGCTACAGGTTGTGTGCCGTCTGCTATCCAGAAAAGCGTTGGCACTATCAGCCGTGACACAGCTCACAACTTGCTTTATCGGCTTGGTTGATGAGGAATGTCGAAATACATAAAAATTAAAATGATAATAACACATTGAATTTAATTGCTTTTCACCTACTTCAAAAATGTCTTTTCTGATATTTCCAGCCCCCTTCCCCGCTCAATTAAACGGCGACAGATTCAGGCCCAGTCAAGGTTCAGGCGCCTACCGTGTGGTTATCGGACCCTTTCCGATTTCCATAGAGCCGATCACAGGTTCGGAAGTGTTTACATCAGAGGAAACATGGATATGAAAAAATCTGCACTGACTATGGCCATCACCAGCTTAGTACTGGCCAGCGGCGCTCAAGCAGCCACTGTTATTAATCAAAATGGTACTAAGCTGGATATTGGTGGCCGAGTAAACGGTGAATATTATGCCTCCGGTAACAAAGATCTCCGTGGTGATTCAAGCTATTTTCGCCTGCATGTTAACGGTGAAACGGCTATCAATAATGAGCTAAATGCTTTTGGTTTCGCTGAGTATAACTTGCCAACCTCTGGCTCTGACAACGATGAACTGCGTTATGCCTATGCAGGTATGAAGCATGATACTTTCGGAACGTTAGTCTATGGTCGTCAAGATGGTTTGTTCGATAAAGCAGTAAAGAACACCACTGATATCATGCCAGAATTTGGTGGTGATGGCCTTGGTAAAGTAAACGATCTATTTGGTACTGGACGTAGCAACGGTCTGCTTCAGTACATCTATACATACGATGGCCTCTCCTTGGGTGCTCAGTTTACCGGTGAAGGTAAAGCTCAAAATAATGACCGTTTTACCAATTCTGGTAATCATTTGATGGGGACTGGTAACGGTTTCGCCACATCAGCTACTTACAACTTTGATAATGGTCTCGGTTTGGGTGTTGCTTATAACCAAGCCAAGAAAACTAACGATCAAAGAAACTATTCATCGTTTGGTGGCGACCATGATGCCAAACTTGTTGGTGGTGCAATTAGCTATACCAATAGCGGTTTCTACATGGCAGTCAACTACTCTCATGGTGAATATCAGTCTATCGTAAACAATGGTTTTGCTGCAGAGAGCAATGGTTATGAAGCCGTAGCAAAATATCGTGCTGGCGACTTTGAACCCATCGCAGCTTACATTAGAGAAGATGTAAAAGACACCTCTAACAATATTAGCGGCCGCCTTAACGAATATATTGACCTGTCCGTAAGATATTACTTCACCGAGAATTTCACTACCTTTGTAGATTATAAAATGAATCTGCTGGATGATGGTTCCATGAGTGGCTATAGCAAATATGGTCAGCCGACAGATGATATCGTAGCTATCTCCATGGAATATAACTTCTAATTACAGATAGCATTAAAATAAAAAATGCCGGTCATCCGGCATTTTTTTTGCTTTTTCTTTTTGTCTTTAAAAACAATCATCAATTAATTGCTGACACAATTTGCTACAGATAAACACATTCATAACACATATCTTGGTTACACTTTAATAATTAATGAGCATACTTGATTTTGTAAATTAATACAGAATATATCTATCAAGTATTAAATATCGCCAAGGATGATTTCTGCTGTTCACTTACAGTCATAAGGTTATATCTTCTTGCCACCCATATTTTTATCAGCCAGGTAATAAATGCATGTATAGAAAACATACTCTATTGTTATCCTTTGTTATTTTTAGCTGCTCAGCACTACTCAGTGGATGCAATAGAAATACTAACACGCCATCTATAAGTACCTTACCTACTGAGGTTAGTTATATTAACTTAGTTAATGAAAACATCCCTGTCATTACAAGTTTAGTTGGTAGAGTTGAAGCAGAGCGTGTCTCTGAAGTAAGGCCCAGAGTTGATGGAATAATTTTAAAGCGTTTCTTTGAAGAAGGTGCTGATATAAAAAAAGGACAAATACTGTATCAGATTGATCCAACACCATATGAGGCAACAGTCAAAAAACTCAAAGCTGAATTAGCAAAAGAACAGGCTAATGAAGAGATGCTGAGACTGCAAGATGAACGATTTAAATATATTTTAAGCAAACATCTTATAAGTAAACAAGATTATGATAAGAATCACTCAGCTTGGCAACAGGCAAAAGCTGCCGTCATGGCTGCTAAAGCAGCACTAGATGAAGCTGAAATAAATCTTGGTTATACAAATGTACGAGCCCCTATCAGCGGAAAAATCGGTCGCTCGAATATCACTGAGGGCGCGCTGGTCACCGCCAACCAAACGGCAGCGCTTGCATCTATACAACAACTTGATCATGTCTATATTAACGTGAATCAGTCATCTACTGACCTCATCAATCTAGAAAACGCCGTAAGCAAAGGAAAAATCACTAACCTTAGCTCAACAGGAAATAATGTAAAAATATCACTAATGAATGATACCGATTACCCTCATCTTGGCAGTATAAAATTTTCTGACATTAGTGTTGACCAAGATACAGGTATGGTATTGGTTCGTGTAACAGTGCCGAATCCGGAACACAAATTACTACCGGGCATGTTTGTCAAAGCTTCAATAAAAGAGGGTTCATTAAAGGACAGCTTTTTAATACCCCAGAAAGCAATACAGAGGACTCCTCGCGGAGAAGCATTTGTAATGACACTAACCAAAGATAATCATGTTGCAATAAAAAATGTGTCGCTAGGTAAAATGACTGGTTCTAATTGGACTGTTACATCTGGTTTGTCAAGCATTGATAAAGTTATTGTTGAAGGGATTCAAAAAATCAATCCTGGTGATTTAGTAAAACCATACCTTTATAACTAAGGCCGGAGTATCTATCACATGGCTCGTTTTTTTATAGATCGCCCTATTTTTGCTTGGGTTTTAGCCATAATAATAATGCTCTCAGGCATATTATCCATTATCTTTATGCCTATAGAGCAATACCCTGATATCGCCCCCCCAGTAGTTCGAATTACTACAAGTTACCCCGGTGCGTCGGCTGAAACTGTAGAGAATACAGTAACTCAGAATATTGAGCGGAAAATGCTTGGTATCGATAATCTGATGTATATAAAGTCAACGAGTGATTCGAATGGTAATGGTGTCACTCAACTAACCTTTGAACCAGGAACCGATCCTGATATCGCTCAGGTGCAGGTACAAAATCAGTTAAAAACTGTTGAGGCTCATTTACCTGATGCAGTAAGACAACAGGGTGTCATGGTTAAAAAAACATCCGACTCTTTTCTAATGATTGCATCAATTACCTCCAGCAATCCAAAAGTCAGCCGGGCAGATCTTTCAGACTACTTATTAAATAATATTTATGAACCACTAGGCCGGGTCAACGGTGTTGGAGAGCTACAAGTATTCGGTAGCCAATATGCCATGCGTATCTGGCTTGATCCTAATAAATTGGCACAGCTTAACTTATCTGTTGCTGATATTAAAAAAGCTATTAAATCCCAAAATTCTCAAGTATCCTTTGGTCAGCTCGGTGGAGCACCAGCCACATCAGCTCAAGACTTCAGTGCAACGATTGTTGGTCGCGGTCGTTTGAATACCAGCGAGCAATTTGAGAACATTGTAGTTTTGGCAAAAACTGATGGTAAAAATGTAAAATTGAAAGATATTGCAAGAGTAGAATTAAATAGCGAATCTTTTGACACATCTTCATTATTAAACGGCCAAGCTACGGCAGCAGTAGGTATAAAACTGGCATCTGGTGCGAACGAGATGCTTACATCAAAGCTGGTACGTGAAAAACTGGATGAATTGTCTCAACAATTCCCAATGGATTATAAATTGGAGTATCCTAACGACACGACGCCATTTGTAAAGTTATCAATTGAAGAGGTTGTAGAAACACTATTTGAAGCTGTCATCCTTGTGTTTCTTATCATGTATCTGTTTTTGCAAAATTTTCGTGCAACCTTGATTCCAACCCTTACAGTTCCAGTAGTACTATTAGGTACATTCGGGATTATGTCGGTTATGGGGTTCAGTATTAACACCCTTAGCATGTTTGGATTAGTACTGGCTATCGGTTTGCTGGTCGATGATGCAATTGTCGTCGTAGAAAATGTCGAGCGTTTAATGACGGAGGAGTCACTTTCTCCTATTGAGGCGACTCGCAAATCCATGGATCAAATCACAGGTGCACTAGTTGGTATCTCACTAGTATTAAGCGCTGTCTTTATTCCTATGGCTTTCTTTGGTGGTTCAACTGGTGTTATATATCGTCAATTTTCACTTACTATCGTTGCAGCCATGGGGCTATCTGTAATTACATCTATGGTTTTTACGCCAGCCCTCTGTGCAACATTATTAAAAGCAACACATGACAGCTCGACAAGAAATAAATTTTTTGAGACTTTCAACATATATTTTGAGAGAATGACAATCAACTACGAAACTGGCCTGGTACAAATACTTAAAAGAGGAGGAACGTTTACTCTCATCTATGTTTTACTGCTATGCGTAATGCTTGGTTTATTTAAGGTATTACCATCATCGTTCTTGCCTACGGAAGACCAGGGTTCATTTTTTGTATCTATTCAGCTTCCTGATGGAGCCAATCTAAAACAGACTCAGGCTACCCTGGAAAAAGTAAACAATTATTTTTCCAGCGAAGAAAAAAATAATGTGCAGATGATGCTAGCTGTACATGGATTTAACTTCTCTGGTCGCGGGCAAAATATGGGAATGGCATTTGTAAAACTACAACCATGGGACCTTCGTAAAAATGAAGACGATCAGGTTGATAGCATAATAAAACGAGCCAACAAATATTTCTCCTCAATAAAGGAAGCCAATGTAATGGCTTTCAATCAACCAGCTATTCGTGGCTTGGGAACATCTTCTGGTTTTGACTTCTTTTTGCAAGATCGTTCAAATCTGGGGCACAATGAACTAATGAATCTAGAAAAAACATTTCTGGAGAATGCCAACAAGGATCCTCGACTAGCAAATGTAAGAGCTAATGGGATGAAAGATAGCCCTCAGTTTATTATCGATATTGATTATGAAAAAGCAATCGCACAAGGTGTCAGTATTGATGATATTAATGAAACTCTATCAACAGGTTGGGGTAGTAGTTATATCGATGATTTCATTGACCGTGGCCGCCAAAAACAAGTAATCATGCAAGCGGAACCAAATTATCGAATGACTCCCGATGATCTTAACCTATGGTATATTCGTAACAGTAAAGGAGATATGGTGCCTTTCTCTTCCTTTGCGTCCACCCGTTGGAAGGTGGCATCGCCGAGGTTAGAACGTTATGATGGTTACTCTGCAGTCGAAATCGTTGGTGAGGCAGCCCCTGGCTATAGTACCGGTGACGCCATGAAGGCCGTTGAAGAAATAGCCGAAAAATTGCCCAATGGTATTACCGTCTCTTGGACAGGATTATCACTGGAAGAGCAAAAGTCGGGATCACAAGCACCGTATCTTTATGCTATTTCCATACTCTTTGTTTTTCTGTGCCTTGCAGCACTTTATGAAAGTTGGACAATTCCTACTTCTGTTATATTAGTAGTACCATTAGGCGTAATTGGTGCATTAGTTGCAACATATGTGCGCGGGCTTGAAAATGATGTCTATTTTCAAGTTGGTCTATTAACGACAATTGGCCTGTCAGCTAAGAACGCAATCTTAATAGTTGAGTTTGCAAAAGACCTTTATGCACAAGGTGCTAATTTACAATCAGCAGTTATTGAAGCTGCTCGACAGCGTCTACGGCCAATTCTCATGACATCTTTGGCTTTCTTGCTGGGTGTTTTGCCATTAGCAATCAGTTCAGGTGCTGGAGCCAACAGTCGCCATGCTATTGGTACAGGTGTCATCGGTGGCATGATCACAGCAACTATTCTAGCTATTTTTTTCGTGCCTCTGTTCTTTGATATAGTAATGAAAAAGTTTCCACCAAAAATGTCGGAACAACTATCGGTCATACCAGAAAGTGGGAACTAGAAGAATATCGATGCTGGTTACGCCGAGTACGTATCTACCGCTGTATGATTCGGCTTAAGCTCGGATTGAAAACTGAACCAGCTCGATTCAGTTGGTGGCTATGCCACCAACTATCTGAGCAATAACAGCGATAACACTGTTGCTGCTGTTGCTCTGCACTACTGCTTCCAAGTGATTGGAAGTCAGTTATACCCTGTAATATCTATGTCTACTATTTTATTTTCTTCCGGCCGCTCTGCGGCCGTTTTTTTATTGCGCGTTTTCATGGTCTTGCATATAACTATCGAGCGGATAGCTGTAATTTCAGCCCGTTTGACAGGCAAGGATGCGCAAAGAGGGGATCAAGGATGACAGAGTTACTCGGAAAACGGTGGAGGCCACTATGGTCAGTGTTACTGTTGCTGGTGAGCATCGGCTGGAGCGGGAATAGCGCAGCCAGTAGTGAGCGCCATCTCTACCAGCAGCTTGGACTTGCCGGTAAACTCGACAGACAAACCTTTCAAAAAGCCCTTGTCAGCTATCAAAGCGTACGCAGCAAGCAAAAAACCATCCTGACCATCATTGATTACAGCAAGCCTTCGACTCAACGCAGGCTGTTCGTAATCGACATGAAACGCCACAAACTGCTTTATCACACCTGGGTCAGTCATGGCCGAAACTCCGGCGAACTGGCCGCGGAACGCTTCTCCAATCAGCTCAACTCCCGGCAAAGCTCTCTCGGAGTATACCGCACAGCAGAGACCTATCTGGGCAAACATGGCTATTCACTTCGACTTGATGGCTTGTCACCAGGCAAAAATTGCAATGCCCGCAAACGCGCAATCGTAGTACACGGCGCCGCCTATGCCAGCCCAAACCATCTGCGTAAACATGACAGACTGGGCCGCAGCTGGGGCTGCCCAGCCCTGCCAAAGGAGCAGGCCAGGGCCATCATAGATACCATAAAAGGGGGAAGTGTCATCTACGCTCACGGCTAGCAGTAACACAATAAAAAACAAGGCCAGCTCTTGCTGGCCTTGTTTTTTATTGTGTTGCTATACAGTGAATCATTGGCGCACCACCAGTACCGGACACGGAGCATGACGCACCACGGACTCGGCAACGCTGCCTACCAGCAGATGACTGATACCGGAACGACCGTGGCTGCCCATGACGATAAGTTCAACCTCGTCTTCCTTGGCCTGAATAATGATTTCATCCGCCGCTCGGCCAAAACGAATGTCAAACGTAGCCGGGATAGGGAGGGTTGCAATCAGTTCCTTGAGTTGGGTTCTGGCCTGACGCTCCATTTCGTGAGTGATCTCAACAGCGGTCATATGAAGAATTTTGTAACTGTCAAAGCCGTGTAGTTGGTCAACGACATGGATCAGCTTGAGCTGGGCCTGATGGCTCTGCGCCATGAATACGGCATAGTCGAGTACAGTCCGGGACATTTGGGAAAAATCGACAGGACAAAGCAGAGTTTTGATCGATGGCATAACGCAGTCTCCTCTACTGATTGGGGTGCTATTGAATCTTGAGACCATCATAACCATCAGATTGAAAATAACCCTCGACCCTGTCGCAAAATGAACATCATGGATTTTTTCTGTACGCCGTCACCATCAATGCCATGGTATAAAGTAGGTCATGAGTGTTTTTCCTCTACCCCAATGAGGCCAGCTCTGACCATGCTACGCATCTGTCTGTTGCTCTGTTGTCTGTGTACTGCGGTTAATTGCCGGGCAGAGTCTATTGACGTTTATTGCGATGATTGGCCCGGTTTTTGTCAAAAGGATGGCAAAGGCCTTTATCTTGATCTGGTGCGAGCCATCTACCAGCCTCACGGTTACCAGGTCATCCCCCATATTGTGCCCTATAAGCG
Organism: Aeromonas sp. 600479; assembly: GCF_049175515.1. Lineage (NCBI taxonomy): Bacteria > Pseudomonadati > Pseudomonadota > Gammaproteobacteria > Aeromonadales > Aeromonadaceae > Aeromonas > Aeromonas sp. 600479. The sequence goes on along the minus strand of NZ_JAAKVF010000018.1, from coordinate 30,976 downwards.
TGCCCTCGCGATTATTGCTAAAAAAGGAGGAGATATCGCCATGGGGGTATATCGCGATGAAGTCTCCGGCGTACAACAGCCTCGCTATGCGGCATCAGCCGATGACCTGACCGTATTCATGCTCAAAAAATGGCAGCCCCAGTGGCAGGGAGAGCAAAGTCTGGAAGGGCAAACCGTGATATGGCAACGAGGCTGGGCATTCGACAAATACATTACGGTCAACATGCTGTGGCATGAAATTGATAGCGATGAGCTGGCTCTGCAACTGCTCGGTAAAGAGCGTTATCGTTATTACCTGACTGCCGGCGTGCTCTATGTGGATGAGGCTATCCCTCCCGAGCTGCATCGTGTCTTCCTGCGCTGGATCCCGACCTATCCCATCTTTGCCAATACCCAGCAAGGCAACCGGATGTTGCAGCTCTGGGATAAGGAGATGGTTCAGTTGATCCGCAGCGGGGCTTTGGCAGAGATCTATAAGCACTATCAGCTCTATGACTACTATCAGGGTTTTATCAAAGAGCTGGAGCAGAAAGTGGCGACCAGCCCTGCAACTGAGTGATAGCGTTGCGCTAATTACTCTCCCCTCATTCCCTTGGCCAACCGATCATAGAGGATCACATTGACCGAGGCAGCCAGATTCATGCAACCCCGGGTCGGCACATAAACCACATCTTTCACCGCCCCGTAGAGTGCGGGATCGAGTGTGCCATCCTCCGGTCCGAAGATATAGAAGGCACGCTCCGGATGAACGTAGTCCGGGAGCGGCGTGGCTCCGTCGATCAGATCGACCACCACGGGCACACAACCTTGCGGGATAAACGCCATCAGGTCATCCACCCCGAGCAGCGGGATCTTCTCCACCATCTGCTTGGTATCAGTGGCAAAGCGGCGTGCCAGCTCGAATCGGTTGCCGGTGTAGTAGACCTCATCCACTCCGTAGCAACCCGCAGCCCGCATCACCGAGCCGACATTTTCCGGGGACTTGGGATTGACCAGCCCCACACAGCAGAATGCACTCTTTTCCATTATCTCTCCTCTTAATCTTGCTGCGGCCATTATAAGCCGCAATGGAACGCCAGCCCGGTGAAAAATACTTCGGCCGCTTACCCGTTCACCAACCAACCCACATGACGTTTTTTTGTGCGCGAACCGACAAATTTTGTATAACTCGATAGCTAGAAAACGTTTATCAGCAATAATAGACAAACGTTTTTAAATGGATATTTGTCTATGACCGAGCGTGAACAAGAGATCCTCGCCCTGTTGCGTCAGGATCCCATGATTGCCCAGCAGGATCTGGCCGACAACCTCGGCATTAGCCGCTCTGCGCTGGCCAGCCATATCTCCAGCCTGATCCGGCAGGGATATGTGCAGGGCAGAGGCTATGTACTGCGAGAGGGGCCCTATGTAGTCGTGATCGGCGGTGCCAATATGGATATATGCGGTACCAGCCACGACAACCTGCTGCTCGGTGACTCCAACCCGGGCAAAGTGCGCACTTCAGCCGGTGGTGTCGGCCGCAATATCGCCGAGAATCTGGCGCGATTAGGGAGCGATACCCGGTTGCTGACTGCCGTCGGCAACGACCAGTATGGTCACCATCTGCTAGAGGTGAGTCAACGAGCCGGCGTCGATGTACGCCAGACCCTGGTGCTCGATGGTCACGCGACCTCCTGCTACCTCAGCATTCACGATGGGAGCGGTGAAATGAGCTGCGCCATTAACGACATGGCTATCATAGAGCAGCTCACCCCTGCCCGCCTGACCCCCCTTGGCGGCTTTCTCGGGGGTGCCAAGCTCTGGGTGCTCGACACCAATCTGGCCATCCACACCCTCGACTGGCTGTTCGAACGACAGGGGGATCACGCCATCTTTGTCGATACCGTCTCGGTGGCCAAGGTGGAGAAGATCCGCCCCTGGCTCGGCAAGATCCACACCCTCAAACCCAATCGCAGCGAAGCCGAACAGTTGTGTGGCATGACCATCGCCGGGCCAGACTCTTGGCCCATGGTAGCCGCCTGGTTCCACCGCGCCGGAGTCAAGCGATTGTTCCTCAGTCTGGGTGAGCAGGGGATCTTCTATAGCGACGGCGAGCAGCAGGGCCACCTGCCGATACTGGGCAGCCCGGTGCTCAACGTCACCGGTGGCGGGGATGCCTTTATGGCCGGCCTCGCCCACGCCTGGCTGCAAGATCTCGATATCACACAGACCACCCGTTTTGCCCTGGGCTGTGCCGCCCTCACCGTCAATTGTTCCGATACCGTTTTTTCCGGTCTCTGCAAAACCGCCGTTGACCGCATACTGGAGGAGTACCCATGCTGAATACTTACCTCGATATCCAACCGGAAGTTGCTGCCGCGCTGGCCGCTGGCAAACCGGTCGTTGCCCTCGAATCCACCATTATCTCCCACGGCATGCCCTATCCGCAGAACGTGGAGACGGCCCGTCAGGTAGAGCAAGTGGTACGCGATAACGGCGCTATTCCAGCCACTATCGCCATCCTCGACGGCCGCCTCAAGGTGGGTCTCGATGCGGGGGCTCTGGAAGCGCTGGGCCGGGCAGGCCACGACGTAACCAAGTGCAGCCGCCGGGATATTCCGTTCGTGCTGGCACGCAAGGGAATGGGCGCCACCACCGTCGCCTCCACCATGATCATCGCCGCCATGGCGGGGATCCGGGTCTTTGCCACCGGTGGCATTGGCGGGGTACATCGCGGTGCGCAGGAGACCTTCGATATCTCAGCCGACCTGCAGGAGCTGGCACAAACGCCGGTGGCCGTAGTCTGCGCCGGTGCCAAGTCGATCCTCGATATCGGCCTGACGCTGGAGTATCTGGAGACCCAGGGCGTGCCGGTGATCGGCTATCAAACGGGCGAGCTGCCCGCCTTCTACACCCGCGAGAGCGGCTTCAAGGTTGACTATCGCCTCGATACCCCGGCAGCCATCGCCGAGGCGCTGCGCCTCAAGTGGGAGCTGGGACTGGCGGGCGGCGCCGTAGTGGCCAACCCCATCCCGACCGCACACGCCATGCCGAAAGCCGATATCGACGCGGCCATCGCCCGAGCGCTCCATGAAGCGGACGAGCAGGGGATCAAGGGCAAGGCGTCAACCCCCTTCCTGCTGGCCCGCGTCTGCGAACTGACCGGCGGCAACTCGCTGGCAGCCAACATCCAGCTGGTACTGAACAACGCGGCCCTCGGCGCCCGCATCGCTGCCAGCCTGTAATCGCACACCGATACCTCGCCATGTAAAAGAGGGCCTGACGGCCCTCTTGTTGTTTTTGCTATCTACTGTGCTATTGCAACGCTGTGTTATTGCAGGACCACGCGCCCATTGAGCGGTTGCACCGGCCGGTTGTTGGGGTGGTGCATCACCGCCTTGAAGGCGTCGATCTGGGCCTGACTGACCTCAACCGGCTGCTTCATCACCAGCCAGCGCACTCCTTCCGAGCATGGAGGCGTAGTAAGGGAGCCGCTGAAGCGATAGTAGTCACGATTCTCGGGCAGTAGTTGCTCAGCAGAGAGCGGTGCCTTGAGGGTGTGGATCTCCCCCACCTTGGCCGGTAGTTCACCCCAGGCTGCCGCCAGTGCCGGATTGGCCTTGCCAGCCTCGAACATCACCGCCACCACGGCGATCTCTCCCTTGTCACTGACGTGTACCAAATGCCCTTCCAGCGGATAGGATTTGCCCTCGATGAGGTTCTCACTCGGGGCGTGGAAGTGAAACTGCTTGAGTTCAAACGTGGTGCCATCGAGTTGCAAGGTGCTGCCCGGGGCATAACCGACCTGCACGGTATGACCGTTGTTGACCACTGTGTTGCCACCCGCCTGATAGTGGAGTACCAGCGGGGCCAGTTTGGCCTCGACCAATCCGCTCAGGTCAACCGGCGACTGATTGCTGCCCGCACACTGACCAAACTCAGGGGTCAGCTTGGCCCAGTGGGCAGGCCCCGCCTCACCGCTATATTCCCAATGGGGGGCGGCAGCAAACACGACAGGGCACAGCAACAGGGAGCAGGCCAACAGAGACTTTCTCATCATACATCCTTATCTTGATTGAAAAGCACAACCATCCCATCCCCCTGATAGTGGGGCATGCAGAGATGGCATATCTGATACGCGGGATACAGAGCGGTAGAGCGACTTTCTAATGGTAACGAGCAAGGGCTGGTCAATCGATTTGACTGCCGCTCAATTCAGAGTCGTTTGGCAAGTATATGGTGAGGGATCGGCAGAAACAGTGAAAGAGGGGGAAATTAATCAGCCCGCTATCCTCTCATCGTCAGGTGACGCGGGCCAAGGTTCAGGGAGTCACGCTTTCATAACAACCCGCGCGGGAGTCCAAACTCCCGCGCGGGTTGCAGATAACGGCAATTAACGGTCTCGATTCAACGCGATCAGACGATCAAGAATAGCTTCACCATCGGCGCGCAAACCGTTGTGCTCATACTCGTTGGTGATCCAGGCACGGCTGCTACCCAGGCCACGCAGGGTCTCGCGACTGTAGTCAAACTCCACATACATATCCTCGGCATAGACGGCGCAGGCTACCGGCACCTTGTTGCGGGCAAGCTTGGCCGGGTCATAGAGCGTGCCCCAGTCCGCCTTGTTGGCCAGCAGATGAGCCGCCTCTTTCAGGGGCAGCAACTCGCGGAACTGCTCGAACATCCAGGGGTAAACCATCTCGCCGGTGAAGGCGAAATCCTTTCCAGGTGCCCAGTTCACCGCCGGGAATTCCCCTCTGACCCGATCCGCCGCCCAGCGAGTCGCCTCCCCCTCGGCGTAGATAGCCTCGTGCAGGATGGCAAACAGCGGGTTGGTGTTGAATGGCTGCATGCTCTGCACCTGATAGAGAAAGGCCGGACTCAGCTTGTCGCCGATAAAAGCCTCTTCCAGCAGGTAATAGAGTTCCTCGAAGGCCCCCGTAGCACCGAGATCCAGCCCTTGCTGCTGGAACTGCTCCACCGTCAGGCGCTGGCCGTTGGGCAGCCGCACATCATGCTGGTGCAGATGGTTAGCCAGCCGGTTGGCAATCCCCTGAGCGTGGGGGAAGCGGGCGAAGAAGGCGTGGTTCTTGTCGGCCACCCGCTGGTAGGTGGCGCGGTAGACCTCCTCGGCACTGCGACCAATTGGCGCTATACCGCCGGTGATATAGACCTCCCGCAGGCTGTCGGGAAAGAGCGAGAGATAAGTCAGGCAGCAGAAGCCGCCAAAACTCTGACCAAGCAAGCTCCAGCGATGCTTGGGACTCAGCTCCTGCCGGATGAACTCGGCATCATGTACGATGCTATCAGCGCGAAAATGGCTGAGATACTCTGCCTGTTCGACAGGTGTCATATTGGCCAGAGTATGTCCATGGATGGGGCTCGACATCCCGGTGCCACGCTGATCCAGCAGCAGCACTCTGAACTCCTGCAACGCCCGCTTGAGCCAACCACTATTGGCCGTCGGGCGCGGCGCCCCGAATCCCGGCCCTCCTTGCAGAAACAGCAGCCAGGGTAGCTTCTCATCGAGCTTGTCTTTGCGACAGAGGGTGCGGCCAAACAGGGTAATGCTGTCGCCATCCAGCTCATCATGATCGAGGGGAACGTTAAAAAAGTGCGGCTCGCAGTGGATGCCGTCCAGTACATAGCTCAAGGGGCTGTTCATCTGGGATCTCTCCGTCAGGATGGGAACATCATTGATCTCATCATATCCCCGCCCTGCACCAGGGTCACTCCGGTTTTCCAAAATGTTTACAATGGCTTAAAGGTCGAAACATCTCCAGAGAAGACACGGTTCAACTGTGCTGAATTAATTGTTTTGCGAGGGAGATTGACGCCATCGCGCCATTCAACAAAGATGGCGAGCCTGCACAGGAGTGCGACAAAATGGATAAGGAAACGTGATGAAACCGAAGTGGATCAGGGCCAGAAAAAGAGAAAAGAAGCCCTGCCCTGGCAACATGCTGCAGACCGGAATGCTGTTGTTCAGTGCCACCTGTGGTGCGACGCTCTTTTTGGCGGCATGCAACAGCAACTAGAAATGAAAAAGCCCGCTCGATTGAGCGGGCTTTTCGAATTTGGCTCCTCCTACTGGACTTGAACCAGTGACATACGGATTAACAGTCCGCCGTTCTACCGACTGAACTAAGGAGGAATTGTGGTGCCCAGAGACGGAATCGAACCGCCGACACGGGGATTTTCAATCCCCTGCTCTACCGACTGAGCTATCTGGGCAACGGCGCGCATTAAACCCTTTCTGGACTGGGGTGTCAACCTTGTAGACCCAGTTTCTGGCATGTTTTTGCATAGGGTGAACTAAGTGGCGAGATAGTGTGCAAGGAGCTCCTGACCCAACACCGGGATCCGGTTGTCGGTAGGTTCTCCTATCGAGGATTTTTCCCTTTATAGAATTGCCTTTTCGCTCTCTCACCCATCCCGAGCCTCCAACACGTGAGCCCATTTTTTGTCAAAAAACGGATGAACTAACCTGCATGTTTTTTGTGCGCTGAAAAGTTACCAGAAATTGACCAGACAGGGTTTGCTGTGTCGCTGCCTCTGTACCTCCGGTCGTCAGCTCCTCAGCGTCCCTGTGAAGAAGAGAAGTGATGGTGTTTCGGCGGGGAAACTTAAATTTATTGTGATAAACATCACAAAAATGAATTTTGGTTACACCTCGCAAAAGGACTCAATCGACAAGTGTTTTTATGTAGGCAAATCACGATCATCCCAGCAAATCAGGAGCGTTTGTCACGAGATTCAGAAAGTCGGTCTCCAAAGCGGGATCTGAAATTTGCCTCTGAATCGCCTCTCCAGACGGCCTTCAGAACCTTCACACATAAAAAATGCATTAAATATCAATGCCTTGCTCATTTTTTGAGCGGTTGTTCTTTGGCTATGAAAATGCAAAATGCCTCCCATAACCGTCAATCCCGGCGGTTATGGTTAGAGAGGTAGTTGTGAGCAGCGAAGTGTCAACGCCAACTGCTAAAAGCAGACTGGGGTCGTGTGGAGAACACGTCTCCAAACAAAAAGAGGTGAAAGACGAGTACGTCCCTTGGCTCGCATGGGTCACATATCAATCTGGTGCCAGGGTCGGCTACTTCAATGTGCACAGAAACAATCAGCGTTATCGGTTTAGGATCGCGAGCACCAGTGAGGCTAGCCTCAAAGTGATACGCGATAAAGCACGTAAACTGATGGCGGAGCTCATCACAGATCCTGATGGATTCAAGCAAGCCTATCGCGCTAGTTTATCGGTAGAGCGCTTCATTTATGATGATTACCTACCCACAGTGCAGGAAACTCATCGTTCTATCAGGACTATAAAGTCCCGTATAAAGCCAATCGTAGCAGCTTTAGGGCACAAGCCACTGAACCGTGTCATTCGTGATGACATCGAGCGCTTTCAAGCGGAGCAAGCTAAAACCAAATCTGTTGCTACGGTGAATCGCTACCTAGCGCAGATTAAGGCTATTGCGACCTTCGCAGTGGAGCGCGGCATACTCAAATCGTCTCCCGCAGCAGGTATACCCGCCAAATACGAGCCTGTCCTGCCTCCCAAGGGCTTACCCGATGAGACAGTCAATAAGCTGGTCGCTCGCTTGATGGAAGACATTGACGAAGAAAAGGCTCGTCTGTTGCTCTTCCTGTTCGCAACGGGCTCCCGGATGGGAGAAGCCAGAGCTCTAAAGCTGCAAGATTGCGATCTCAATCGACAGATAGCGTACCTACCTACCAGTAAGTCTGGTCGGGAAAGGTTAATACCGCTTAATCAATTCGCTCTGGGGTTAATTCGACTTCAACTCCAGCGCCATGGCACGACTGGTCTGCTGTTTCGAGGCCAGGACGGTGTCTCTCAAATTTCAGAACCACGTCGGTATTGGTACCGAGTCTGCAATGATTGTGGGCTAACAGAGGTACGCATCCACGATGCCCGTCATACCGTCGCGACTTCACTGCTGAACAAGGGCTGTTCGCTCGATGTCTTGCAGAAAGTCTTGGGCCACAGCTCTCCTCGGATGACTGAAAGGTACGCCAGGTACCACGATAAGACGTTGGTCAAGGCCGTTGACGCACTTCACACCGTCTGGGACCTCCCCAACCTCACCTGCTAACCAACTTTAGGAGATGGGGGAGGGAGCCTCCCCCATAGAGAATTATGAGTCTTTCAAAAACAAATGATAACTGCAAACAGAATCGTTTCCGTTCTATTGAGGAGTCCCGTAATGGGTCTCTAGGAGCCCCCAATAGTGCTGGTCAGGGTGTATCGCCGACAGGTTCGGCATTAGGCCCCATTCAGGAGGCATCCGCGCCAGAATCAGTGCCTGTCTCTGCTATCGCTCCGGTAGTTCGGCCATCAGAGTCAGCTTTATTAGTGCCCAACGAACCCTATTGCAGCCATCAAAACTTAGCGCTGCAAGAACTGGCGCGTATCCATCAGTGGTCTCAAGAAGCGACCTATCTGGCATCCGAAGAGGGGCTAGCCCTTAATCAGGGGAAGGGCTCTTCTGAGCGTCCCATCAGGTCGGATGGTACTCATCTGTCGTATACCATTGATGAACTCCAAACATGGATGAAATCCAGTCTGTTACCCGAGCACTACGTTGTTAGCCCTGACCTGAAAGTGGTGAACCTTGAAGGAAGGAAGCCCGTTGAGCTGTTCGATACGTTAATCCTTCCGCTCAATTGCATTATTGATAATAACAATCAGTTCAAAGGGTTGGTGTTGGTCTGCATTGGCTATGATGGTAAGCCACATGTCTTTACAGTCCTGCTTGATGATGTCCTGCATGACTTGAAAAGGGTCAAGGTCCAGTTGGGTGAGCTACGTGTTGGGTATTATGGTCATGACGATCGGCAGCTTTCTCGGTTTATGAACCACTGCTCAAGATGGAACTCAATTGAGCCAATTTATCGCGTTGAGCAGGCTGGATTTATCTCTGGAAAGTTGATCTATATATCGCATGAGACCGTGCTACAGCGGAACATTGGAACCCCGGAAACCAAGCTCAGCTATCAAATCCGTAAAGCATTGCCGCAACTGAGAGCACAAGGCACCTTGCTGGAATGGCAAGAGCATGTGGCTGGGCCTGTCCGGCAGCTCACTAACATGATTTTTCCGATTTTGGCGATGCTTGGGAATGTATTGTTGAACCTCCTGAAGGAGGGGACGGTTATTGTTCACTTGCATGGGCTCAGCTCAGGCGGCAAGACGACTCGGGCGCAGATGGCACAGAGTGTCGTAGGACGAGCTACTGACCCAAGCAAAGATGGTGGGTCTGCTATCAGGAAGTGGCATGGCACGACGAATTGGCTGTTTGCTGTGGCAAAAAGTCACCACGGTATGGGGTTAGTACTGGATGAGCTTGGGTCACACAACAGCAAAAATTTCGACGGAACCATCTATGCCCTATCCAATGGGAAAACCAAAGGAAGGTGTGAAACGGGTGGGGATGAGAAGGAGGATCAAGACTCAGCCATCCTCTGTATTATATCCACTGGTGAACTCAGCACAGATGACTATCTGAGGAAAACGGGTGGCAGCGCCAATTCCGGTGTCTATGTGCGGATGCTCAACATCGAGGTTCACCCCGATGATGCGAAATTGCCCGACGAAACCCTGGCCCAAGCCAAAGCCCGGATTGACCAACTCAAAGCGGCCTGTGGTCAATACTACGGCACAGCCCTTCCGGCTTTGGCACAAGGGCTGTTGAACTTGCCGGAGGCCACTTCTTATGAGGCTTTGCAAGAGTTAGTTCGCAACCGGGTTCATGAGTGTGCCGAGCGCCTGATGCAGATGGTCAATGGCGCGATGGATTCACCTCTGGTTCGTCGTGGCCTGGATTTCTTCGCTATCACGCTGGCTACCGGCTTGTATAGTATCGAGCTGGGTGTGTTGCCCTATACCGAGAATGAGGTGGAGGCCGCCGTGCTTGAGGGTGCCAATCGCTGGGTTGCGTCCTTGGAGGAGCAACTGGATGACGTCACCCGAGCCGCTACCCAATTCAAGAATACGGTAGCGCTCCAACGACATAAAATTCACCTTGGCAAGCCAGCCGTTGTAACGAGGGAGCTCCTAGGCTTCATAGAAGGCGAACGGTGTTACATCTTTAAGGAGCAGTTCGACAAACTGGTTCCGAGCATGGGTGAAGCTGTTAAAGCATGGTTGTTCGATAACCAGTATCTTGAGAGGTATGCACCAGACCGCTATGTAAGAAAGATCAAGGTAGCGGGTGTGGATAGTGGCGTTTACTCGTTCTATTTGAATCGATTGTTTGGCAGTACTGGTGAGGTCGTCAGTAGCCATGCCGGAGAGAGTGACAGCCTGAAGGGGTCGCTGCCAAAATGCGAACCATCAAAGCGAATTTTTAGCCGATTCTCAAACAGCAAGGCGGGCAGCATCAGCGCCCCCCCCACATCGGAAACACCGGAGGAGACGACACACATCGAGCAGTTTTAAGAGTAAGGGGGGCCAGTGCGAACTGGCCCCTTTGCTTTTATGGAATCCGGTGGCAAAAGCAGGCAGCAAAGGGAGGAACGTTTTAGCAGGCCGAGAAGGCCAGGATGATCTTGTTGCGGAGGTTTGGAGGGCGGCGCAGCCAAAACGGCTCATTGGGTCGCTAAACCGCGATACTGGTGCCTAGCCATGCGGGGATTACCCCGGTATTGCTCACTGGTGTGATCTCAGCCTGTGCTGTCGAACGGTCCAAAAAAAGAGGCCAGTAGAACTGGCCGCTTTGTCGTTACGAGCGTTTCGTGGCAGATATCGCTCACAGGAGTCAACTAATGACCAACTAACATGTACGCGTTGACGTTATCGATATACTTCATATCCGGCAGGAACGCGGTCTTCATTATCGACTTCCTCTCGGGATTCACCGATCACCCGGTTCACCCGATCCCAGAAAGCCTGGCCATCCGTTTCGGTCAGGCCGTATTCCTGCTTCACCTCGCGCTTTGCGGTGGACTCTTTCATTTGGATCATTTTACTCATGCATCACTCCTTGGATTGCTACTGCTTGATGGTTGACGACAATGCAAAACTGCGGCGACAGGTGGTGTCGCGGCATGTCAGGCGCTGTCGCCAGATGTATAAACTGGGATCTTTGTCACAAATGAATCAGGGTGGAGCCTGACTCATCAGGGTCAATAGATGGCGTAAATCACGGACGATCTGCTCATGGATAAAACCGGGCGAGATCACGGTGAGCCCCGGCATCCAGGATTTGATGACGGGCAGAATTTGATTGGCATCGAGTACGCGACTGCTCAATAACAGCGCACCGTCATCCAGGGTTTTGACAATCTCTTGCTCAGGCAGCAACGGGCGATACTGAAAGTTGATGGCGATGGCGGCACTGGCCTTGAGGAGCACCTCGATCATGCCGGAGCGCCAGAGCGTCGGGTCGGTATCGATTTGTCGTTGAATGAGCGCATCACGGGTAAAGGTCTGTTGCGATAGCTCAACCAGTGTGATGTTGCTCAGCGGATAGGCTTGCAATCTCCCCTCGCTGACGCCGACCAAGTGCCAGGTGCCCTTGTAGTTGACGAGCTGATAGGGGCTAAACAGCTGCTTGCGCTGGTCTTTGGTGATGAGCCAGCATTGCAGATGCTGGGTCATTGCCTGCTCTAATACCGGTAACTGGTGGCTCAGTGAGTCGGTAGACTGGGCATCGAATCCCTTGATGGCGAAGAGGCTTGGGGTGTCTCTGTCCAGCACCTGACCCAGACGATGTTCACTGGCGCGGGGGAACAGGTCGGTGATACCCAACTGTTCGGCCAGCTTTCGCAGTTTTCTGTCGTTCTTGTGATTGAGAAACTCAGGATCCAGCCAGTATTGCTGGCTGCGGTGCTCTATCGGTAGATAGTTGAGGCGTTGATTGAAATCCCGCTGCAGGGTGCGCACGGTGACGTTGTACTCGGTGGCCAGATCACTCAGGTGTAGCTTCTCACCGCTGTAGAGGCGGGTGAGGAGCATACCGAGGCGCTGAGCAATCTTGTCGTGTTCGTGCATACCATCACAGAAGGGGAATAACCGTGTCGCGGATTATCCAAACAGGCCGCGACACGGCGTGACGAATTGGCTGGCAGTCAGTTTTTCGCAAAACCCATCATCGGCGATGGTTTTTTGTCATCAGTAGAGGGGTTTTGTTATCAACCGGCGAGAAGCGGTTGAGCGGGCCAGAAAGACCCGTTCGGTGAGGTTGTGGCAGTTGGTGGAGGGAGTTAGCGAAAACTGGTTCTCAGGTGACTCAATAACGATAAGCGGTATCTGACTTGATTGTCAGACACCGTTGTTATGTCGGCATATTGTCACTTATGTACGCACACACGGGCCTTACCTGCGTTCTTGGCTTCGTACATCGCAGAGTCAGCTTGGCTAATCAGTTGATCGGCATTGATTATATCGTCAGCATGATGGATTGCTATGCCGATACTGGCACTGATAACAGCTGTTGTTGAATCGAGTTGTATCGGCTGTTGGATGGCCTCCAATATCTTCTGCGCCAGCATATTGACATCGGGAGTCCCGTGCTTAACGTTCTCCAACACGATCGTAAATTCGTCACCGCCTAAACGTACTGCTGTATCCGTTTGTCTAATGTTTTCCTGTAAGCGAGTTCCTATGACACGTAATACGGAATCGCCGGCATCATGACCGTGTGTATCGTTGATTTGCTTGAAGCCATCAAGGTCGATATAAAGTAACGCTAAAGATGTCTGAGTCCGCTTGGCGCGGGCTATTGCTGCTGGCAACAAGTTGAACATACCACGCCGGTTATACAATCCAGTTAGCGCGTCGTGAGTGGCTTCGTATTCACGGATTGCTTCGGCCTGTTTACGCTCGGTGATATCATGCAGGAACGCACTAAAAATTGTTTTTCCATCAATGAATAAGGGGCTAATCCGGACCTCAACAGGTAAGGTCATGCCATCGCGGCGTACAGCAGTCAGCTCGATATGTTGATTGAGGACATGGTGCTTACCGGTAGCCAGATAGCGTGCCAACCCTGTTTTATGAGCATCACGCATTTGGGCCGGGATGATCGTTTCATCCAGTGGGCGGCCAATTGCCTCTTCGCGGCTCCAACCGAAGGTATGTTCTGCTTGTTGATTCCAGTCGCGGATCACGCCGTGGTGATCAATGCATACGTAAGCATCGTTGGCGTTTTGGAGCACCATTTGTAATTCAGCTTCGCGTCGACGTAACTCTTGCTCAAATCGAAGCTGCTGAGCGATAGAGGCGGACAGCATTTCATTAGCTAATTGTAGGTCTTTTGTTCTTGTTTCTACTCGACTCTCCAATTCTTTATGTAACTTAGCCAAGGATGCTTCTGCTTCTTTTTGCTCCTGTATATTTTTAATAATTGAGATGAAATACTCTAGCTCACCGTTAATGCTCAATTTCTTGGTGACTATCAGGTCTATCCAAACAGAACGCCCTGATTTAGTGATGTAACGTTTTTCCAGCTGATAATGGTCGATGTCATTATTAATTAATTGCTGTAAAAGGGACAAATCGGTATTTAAATCGTCTGGGTGGGTTATATCCTGAAATGTGAGCTTGAGGAGCTCATCTTGGCTGTAACCGACAATTTGGCATAACGCATCGTTGACACGCAACCATCCGCCGTCTGGCGCAACCATCGCAATACCTACACCCGCACGTTCGAATATAGTCCTGAAACGCGCTTCGACATCCTCCAAGGCTTGTATGGCTTGCTCGGAACGCGCATGACTCAAAAGCATCGCTTCACGCATTTGCATTTCTTTGCTAACGAGTGCGGCAAGGTCAACCAGAATGCTTATCTCATCAGGACTTAATTGTCTAGGTTTGGAATCGATGGCACATAATGTGCCAATTGATAGCCCGCCGATACTACGTAAAGGCACACCTGCATAGAAGCGAATATTCGGATTTCCCGTTACGAGAGCATTACTCATGAAACGCGAGTCTTGCGTTGTGTCTGTCACGATCAGCGGTGTTGTTTGCGTTATGGCGTGAGCACAAAAAGCAACTTCTCGTGGGGTTTCATTTGCATCAATACCTATCCGCGACTTGAACCACTGTCGGTCAGTGTCGACCAGTGAAACCAATGCAATCGGGACATCTAAAATGTGTGCAACCAATCGAGTTATGCGATCAAAAGCCTCTTCTGACGGGGTATCGAGAATGTTGAGAGCGTGTAGTAGATTGAGTCGCTCTGCTTCATCTTGTGGAATTGGATAAGTTGCCATGTTCGGTAGCTCCTGATGCCTGCCGAAAAATATAACCATAATAAATATCAGGGGTGAGGTTAATGAGCAAATTTCTTTTAAAAATTAATATGATATGTGTCACTTGTTGAGTTTTTGGGAGGGCTGGGGCAGCGTCAAGATGTTGAGTGATCATCCTTCGAGTGGAGAGGCTGTACTCGGTGGTCAGGTCATTCAGGTACAAGCTCTCACTGCTATGTAGATGGGTAAGGAGCTTTGTGAGCAACCGGTGAGAAGCGGTTGAGTGGCCCAGGAAGGCCGGTCAGGGCAGGTTGTCGCTGTTGGTGAGCTAACACCACGCCTCGGGCGGCTAAACCGTGATATCGGTATCTCACCCAGCCGTGAGATACCGATGTTTCTAGCTGGCCTGAACCCACTCGCCCTCTTCGGGAAGTGGCAACGGCTTGGATGGTACAGAGCTGGTCAGGGCATCATGGATGCAGTTGGCTATTTTCTGGCTGGTCTGTTGCATCCGAGTGTTATGCAGGTGAGCATAACGCAGTGATGTCTGACTGCTCCGGTGGCCTAGCTGGGATTGCACATCAAACAAGGTGCCGCCGTTGGAGACAATCAGCGCCGCGACCGAATGACGGCAGGTGTGCAGACAAACCCCCTCCTTATCTATGCCGGCTCGCGCCAGCATTCGCTGAAAACCCTTGGTGGGATTTTGCAATGGCTGCCCTTGCCGCTTGCCTGGAAACAGATAGGGATTTCCCTGTGTCACCGGTAAGTAGTTCAACAGCTCCACCGCCATATGGTTCAGGTGCAACACACGGCTATGGCCGTTCTTGGTGTGTGGAATATATAGGGTCTTGTCCTCCTTGTTGTAGTGCTGCCATTTGGCCCTTGCCAGCTCGGCCCGGCGCAAGCCGGTGAGCAGCAACATCTTGACGTACTGACCGGTATAGAAACTCTCATGCTGATCAGCAGCCCGGAACAGGCGACGGATTTCATCTGGAGTGAAGTAGCGTTCGCGCCGATTGTTCTCTCGCAGCAACGACACCAGGGCTGCGGGATTCTCTTTAATCAGCCCGGCACGGGCTGCCCAGGTCATGATGGCCTTGAGCAATGCCAAGACGCGATTGCAGGTGGCCGGAGTGAGGCGCTTGAGCAACATCTGTTGCATGTTCTGGATGCGCGTAACGGTGATCTCTTCCGGTATCAGATTGCCGAAGATTGGCCGTAGGTGATTACGAAAGCGATGTTCATCCGTTTTCCAACTGCGATTTCTCGATTGCAGATAGGGGAGATAATCCTCCTGAAACAAATTGCTCAGGGTCTTCTGGTTGCGCTTGTCCTCCTTGACCTGTTGCGGGTCAACGCCTTCGGCGATCTTGCGTTTGTAGTCGAGCGCGAGCTTACGAGCCGCGCTGACATCCAATGTGGGATAGTGCCCGAGGGCAATCGCCCGTTTGCGCCCATGTATTTGATAGCGCAGCAGGAACTTGCGGCGGCCTTCCCCTTTGCCCACCAGACAGCGCAGACCGGTCACGTCGGTATCGGAATACTCCGCTTCGGTACTGCGAGCGTCATCTGGGTTAGGAGGCAGATCGGCAATCCGCCGATTGGTGAATTTAAATCGGGTAGGTGTTTCGTTCATGGTTCGCTCCTCAACATGTGAGCTGGTTAGACACGGCATAGGCCCCCTTCACAGTGGAAAGGAGGTCTAATCCCCGTCTCTGGCTTGGCGATCAAAATGGTCGTTGCTCATCGCGCCTTGGCCTGGTTGGCCCGGCACGATGACAACGCGGGAAAGGTGAGTGAACAGATGGCCGCCCCGGTCGCTACCCGGTCCGATCCCGTAAAAATGCTACCGAGCCCCGTGTCCGCCCCGCACAAACGGGGGGAAACGGGGCGCGTTTTTCCCTTTGAGTGATTAGACTTTTCCATCTCAACCCCGTGAACCCGCGAAATTTGCGGAAAAATGGGTGAGTTAATGAATTGGTCGGGTTGCCCCGCATATTCACGGCAAGCCCCGTGCCCGCCCCGCACAAACGGGGGGAAACGGGGCGCGTTTTTCCCTTGGAGAGATTGGGTAAATCGACGCCAACCCCGTGAACCCGCGAAATTTGCGCATTAATAGGGAGGGATCATTCAGTGGCTACCGTGATCGCATAGACACCCAGCGACAGGTAGGTGAGGAAATTGCCCTCCCATAATTCATAGAACTCACCCAACTCAGACAACGGCACCACATGCGCATAGGCAATCAGCCCTTCCTGGCTTGAGAAGTCAAAATCAACCTCCTTAGCCAATTCGGCATAGTCACCCATGCCGACATAGGAAAAGTCCGTCATATAGACCAAGGACCATAGATTTCCTCGGCGTTGTAGACGGATTTCCACCGGATGAAAGCCACCACTCTCCGGACCATAACCCGGATCACGAAAGTTCATCGTGACAGCACGGGCTTGGGGCCATGTGGGATGGTGCGTGTTCAGCAGGTCGGTCAGACATACTGCGAACTGGCGTGAAACCGGCAGAGGGAGCCCCTGCCAGTTCAGTGCTATGTCACGGTTGCTCATTGTTGGGCCTCCTCACTGGCCGCCGGGTCTGCGGTTTCAACTTCACCCCCTGTCTCATCCATCATGTCTGACAAACCGGCCTGGTCGTTGGCTGTTTCCAAAAACGGGGGCTCATTGCCTTTCTCGATGGTTATCTCATCGGTCGTGTCATCTTGGCCCTTCTGCCCCTTGGCTTTTCCCTTGCGAGCCTGTTTATCCATATTGGCCGGTTCATCCAACTGAGTTGACCAGTCGCTGAGGGATAGGCCGACCCGGTGGAACGGCGAGTTGGGCTCGGCGGCGACCAGCAACTTTTCAGATCGCAGGATGGCGGCGAGGAAACCGTGGTTATTGGCACTGCCTCGAACAAACAGCGCCTTGAGCGCTACCGATTTGAATGGCGCATCCTTGAGGATGTCCAGTAGTGCCAGGATGTCATCGAGCGATAACCAGTGCTTGCTGAACAGGCCGCCCGTGTCGTTGGCGGTAATGCGAAGGGCGTAGCGACCTTCATCGTTCTTGCCCACGTCGTAGTGCAGCAAACCACTGGCCCGAGCGCTGATCTTCGGGGCCTTGGAGGATTTAATAACAGTCCAGACCGGAGCAGCCGACGCTGCCGGTTGTGTGGCTTTAGCCATAATGAAATTCCTTCTGAAGGGATTACTTGAAGAAGTCAGCCGCTTTGCTGCGATGACCTTGATGGATATAACTGCCTAACGAGGCAATGGCACCGCTAATGACCCCCAGGTCATCGGTGAGCCCCACGCCGGGGATAAAGTCCGGTACGGCATCGACCGGACAGAGCAAATAGGCGAGTGCGCTGACCACGATGGTCTTGACCCACACAGGCGTCTGCTCGTCAGCCATCAACAGGTAGAGCAAGACGGCCTGCTCAACCAGCAGCTTCATGCCCTTGATATGCTTGAGCTTGGCGAGTAGCGAGGAGCGGTTGATCTCGGTCATGCGACCCACTCCCCATCCCACTCTGACTCTAGCGCCAGACTGACCACGCCATCGCAGATATCCAGGACCGGACCAGTGTTCCGGGCGGTGACGTTGAGCAACTTGAACACCGGATGGTCTTTATCGTGCAGCGCCACTTGTGTGCCCTCCAGAGCAATCCAGCGCTCCGGTAACGGCAACCAGTAGACGGCCTGCTCGGCGCTGTCCGTGGTAAAGCTGCTGTCACCCATATTCCAGATCTCTTCAAAAATGCCGTTGTCCAGGTCATGGGTAGCCTGACCGGAAAAGCGAGCAATCGACAGCACCAACTGCCCTATCTGATTAGAGGGCAGTTGGTGCAAGGTGTAAGTGTTGGTGTGACTGAAGATGGCAACCAATACCGGCAGACCGGGCATTGGCAATGATTCCGGTACATAACGACCGTGGATGCGGATAGCTTTGACCAGTTGATGATGGCGCAGCAGTGCCCGCGACAGGGTATCCAGATAATCCTGAGTCGCGTTTTTGCCTTCGCCAATGGCATCGAACAATGAAAGTTCAGACATGGATGTTCTCCTTGGATGTTCCCGGACCGGAATGGTCATGGGTTATCCAGAGATTCATATATGTTTGAGGATTGGGCTTTTACGGGAATGGGAGAGCAGGAAATCAGGATGACCAGCAATTGATAGCGGATGAGCGGTGATTTTGAAAAAGGCCATGCAGGGAAAGTGAGGGCTTCCCGCGTGTTGATGCTGTCCATCACCCTCTAATTCGGATTAGTTTGTTGATCTTGCTCAGAAAACTACAATTCCCCTCTTTTGTGTCATCTATCTGAAGCGCTAGGATAATCGTTTGGAACTGCCTCTCCTGAATCACCCATGAGCCAGGCTGGAGAAACGCCCTAGGTAAAAAACAGCAGACTGAAGGTTGTAATTCAGGAGCGGTAGCTTAGGCACAACTCGGGAGCCATGCGACCACGTTAGGAGGCAGCGATTATCCCAGTGGACTGACTTGTCAGCTGTTTTTTTATACAGTGGTAGTGATAGCGCAAATATAGGGGGGCAAACGAATGCGTTTGAGCGTCAGAGGTAGACTGGTAATGCTATGATTTAATTTTGATTTTTGCTTGGCGGTGATGAAAATGGGGCGGAGTTATATGGAAGGCTCTGTTAACGGATTAGTACCGCCTTCCATCTAATCACTGTCAGAGATTACAAGATGTCCCTTGCCAAAACCGCATTCGAGCACGGAATAAAAGACGCCGAAGAACTCCTTGCTCACTTTGACGCCATGAACGCAAATCCTCCGCCACCAAACGCCGAAGTCTTGAAGCGCGCGGGGCTGGTCATGGCACTAACGGCATGGGAAACATACGTAGAAGACCGAGTAACAGAAGGTGTCCAAAAGCGCCTTGCTGCTGTCGCCGGTAGCTATGTCGGAAATTTCATCCTGAAAAAACTGCAGGTTGAGCTATGTGAATTGTATGAATCCTGAGTATCATATCCTGGCTGTGGTGGCATACAGATAAAAATAGTTATTAACTTCGCCCTGGAATATGAAATATGATTTGAAGAATATTTTTTTTGATGTCACATGCAATAATATGTTTTTCTTTATATGAGGTGCCAGTGAAAACTGTAAAAAAGAAACTGAGGGAAATAAAGGACTCTGGGTACATTATTATTGGGTCTGATATCTTATTACACCTTAATCCTTCTAGTAAGGCGGGAATACAAATTAGACAACCTACAGGAACGACAAAAAGACTTTCTGCTTTTTTTGTTGGTATGGATAGACAGCCCCGCCTGTACTTTTCTTTCCCATCAGCCAGTCGGGATGAGATGCTTTCTATATGCCACCCCGGATACAAAGTTCATGCCTCCGTTTTATGTGAGAAAGGAATTGGCTCCATCGTTTATTTTGATGGAGTGATTGATAAGGTTGGAACCGAGCCAGCTATTATAACAACTGATGTGCCAGAATATATTACAGTGAATCATATCCGCAAGGAGGCTCGTTATCCAGTCTCTATTTTTGGATGGTCTATCGTTGGTGAGGGAGTAAGGTTACCACTTAAGCTTATCGATATATCAACATATGGATGTGCTTTTATAGTAAAGCATTTTCAATACCATTTAAAAATGGGTCAAGAAATTCAAATATTCTTTGATGATATTGAAATAGGGAAAAACATGACTCTTAGTGGATGTATATGTAATCAACGAAAGCTACTTGACTCTATTGTGTATGGAGTCAAGTTTGATTCGTTTGGTATTGAAAGTGGTAAGCACTTGTTTACATATCTTGAATTCAATGGGCAAATAATGGTTGCTCGTTATGGCTCTAACGAGTCTCACGATAACGCCTAGGGAAGGTGCGAACAAGTCCCTGATATGAGATCATGTTTGTCATCTGGAGCCATGAAAAAGGGTTCATCATGAGTCATCAGCTCACCTTCGCCGACAGTGAATTCAGCAGTAAGCGCCGTCAGACCAGATAAAGAGATTTTCTTGTCCCGCATGGAGCAGATTCTGCCATGGCAAAACATGGTGGAAGTCATCGAGCCGTTTTATCCCAAGGCTGGTAATGGCCGGCGACCTTATCCGCTGGAAACCATGCTACGCATTCACTGCATGCAACATTGGTACAACCTGAGCGATGGCGCGATGGAAGATGCTCTGTACGAAATCGCCTCCATGCGTCTGTTTGCCCGGTTATCCCTGGATAGCGCCTTGCCGGACCGCACCACCATCATGAATTTCCGCCACCTGCTGGAGCAGCATCAACTGGCCCGCCAATTGTTCAAGACCATCAATCGCTGGCTGGCCGAAGCAGGCGTCATGATGACTCAAGGCACCTTGGTCGATGCCACCATCATTGAGGCTCCCAGCTCGACCAAGAACAAAGAGCAGCAACGCGATCCGGAGATGCATCAGACCAAGAAAGGCAATCAGTGGCACTTTGGCATGAAGGCCCACATTGGTGTCGATGCCAAGAGTGGCCTGACCCACAGCCTAGTCACCACCGCGGCCAACGAGCATGACCTCAATCAGCTGGGTAATCTGCTGCATGGAGAGGAGCAATTTGTCTCAGCCGATGCCGGCTACCAAGGGGCGCCACAGCGCGAGGAGCTGGCCGAGGTGGATGTGGACTGGCTGATCGCCGAGCGCCCCGGCAAGGTAAGAACCTTGAAACAGCATCCACGCAAGAACAAAACGGCCATCAACATCGAATACATGAAAGCCAGCATCCGGGCCAAGGTGGAGCACCCGTTTCGCATCATCAAGCGACAGTTCGGCTTCGTGAAAGCCAGATACAAGGGGTTGCTGAAAAACGATAACCAACTGGCGATGTTATTCACGCTGGCCAACCTGTTTCGGGCGGACCAAATGATACGTCAGTGGGAGAGATCTCACTAAAAACTGGGAATAACGCCTTAAATGGCGAAGAAACGGTCTAAATAGGCTGATTCAAGGCATTTACGGGAGAAAAAATCGGCTCAAACATGAAGAAATGAAATGACTGAGTCAGCCGAGAAGAATTTCCCCGCTTATTCGCACCTTCCCTAGTTGATCTTGATAACTGGTTCCTGTCATATGTCCTTGTCCATCAAAATGGGAAGCGGTTCCATCCTGATGTTCCATTGTTCGCTCAACCGGGGATGCTTCAAAAGGCGCATAAGTAATACTGCCCATACCATATGCATTCGGACACGTTAAGCCAATTAATTGGCCATTACTGTAAAAACTCTGCGTACCAAAACGAGTTGCCATCTTGATAAATGCCATATCATTGGCTCCTTATGCCTACTCTATATCTATGTAAACAGTATGGATTAACGCTAACAAGATTCGGCACATAACTCAATGAGGGCCATGGGGTCCACAGTATCTTCCATGACTGTCCGGGAAGCAGCCCCTCTGCGATAACCGGGATTCGGCTCACGACACAACCTGTATAACGTAGAGTTGGCAGGGAGGGCACGTGTTGTTTGTAAGAAGTGGGAGTCATTTCAGGGGAGGGAGGCGTACTTTGCTATCGGTTGTCAGATGAAGCAGCGGAGCAGGAGGCGGGGATTATTAATCCCGAGCTCGGTGAGCAACCTTGCCAGAGATTGACCAGAGACGCATAACAAAAAGGCCTCGCATTGAAAGCGAAGCCTTGTGGGGTGTGCTATCCAGAGCTGTGGTATGGAAACTGTCATGGGGATTTTCAATCCCCTGCTCTACCGACTGAGCTATCTGGGCAACGGCGCGCATTAAACCCTTTCCTGCGCAGAGTGTCAACCATGATGGCACGATAAAAAGCGCGTTCGCTCAACAACTGAACGCCATGGCCATATATCACCCATTTCAGTCCCTTTTCCCACACTTGCTGGCCCCTGCATGCCTACAGGCAGCGTCAATATGATAGAAATTAGAGGGTCAGCAGGTCAGCCACATTGAGCCGAATCCACTCTGCGAGTATGCTTTGCCGCAATGATACCGCCTGGAGGCAACATGAGTCTGAATATGCAAGAGTGGCATGATGAGACCACCGAGATCGTCAACGAACTGCTGGCCGATGGCAGCAATCCCGATGCGGATTACGACATCGAGCACCACTTCGCCTGCCAGGATTTCGACCGTTTGGAAAAAGCAGCGGTTGACCTGTTCAAGGCCGGATTTGAAGTGACCGATGCCGAAGAGATGGAGCTGGATGACGGCGCCACCATCTTCTGCTTCGATGCCACCATCGAGTGCAAACTGGATGTCGAAGCCATCGTTGCCGATATCGAAAAGATGCTGCCCATCCTGGAAAAATACGGGGTGGACTACGATGGCTGGGGCACCTACTTTCAGGATTGATCCCTGCCACAAACAGAGAGGCCACCTGTGGGTGGCCTCTCTGTTATTGCAGACTGTCACAAATAACTGGCGGCAAACTGGTCGGGCGGCAACGGAGGGCTGAACAGATAGCCCTGTAGCCGATCACAACCCGCCTGGGTCAGCCACAACTGCTGCTCGACGGTTTCCACCCCTTCTGCAGTAATGCGGATCCCCAGCTCATGGCCAAGTCCGATGACCGATCGCACGATGGCGGTGGTGGCACTGTTGCTGACCAACCCCTGGGTGAAGCTGCGATCCAGCTTGAGCGTGGCGACCTTGAGCCTTGGCAGATAGGCCAGCGAGCAATACCCGGTACCGAAATCATCGATGGCCAGTTGAAAACCGGCGGCGATCAGGTTATCCAGGTTGGTCTCAATCTCATCGGCATTCTCCATCAAGACTCCTTCAGTGATCTCCAGCTCCAGCTGGCCTGCATTCAGACCATGACGGGCAATGCAGCCCTGCACCAGCTTGCAGAGCGCCGGATCACGAAACTGCAACGGCGAAAGGTTGATGGAGAGCACCATATCCGACCGAGCGGTTTGCCACTGGGCCAACTGAGCACACCCCAACTCCAGCATCAGCTGACCAAGTTGGCCGATGATCCCCATCTCTTCCGCCAGTGGAATGAACTCTTCCGGCGAGATCATGCCAAGTTCAGGATGCGGCCAGCGGCAAAGTAATTCTGCGCCACAAAGCTGATGGGTTGTGCTGCTGATAATGGGTTGATAGACGGCAATCAGCTGGGATGACTTGATGGCGAGCGGCAACTGGGCGGCGATCAGCTGGCGCCGCTTAAGTCTCGCCTGCAGATAAGGATCAAACAGGGTGCAGTACTGCTGCTGCCGCTTGCCCTGCGCCAACGCTGCTTCGGCGTGGCTAAGCAACCGCTCGGCATCGTTTGCCCGCCCCTGAGCCAACCCCAGAAACACCGGGATCTGGATACGATGCTCTTCCACCTGATAGAACTCCATCAACTGCTGCTGCAGATGCTGGTTCCACTCCAGCAAAGGCTCGTTGAACTCGGGAAGTAGCAGACAAAAGTCATCGGCAGCCACACGGCAAAGCAGGGTTCGCGGCGGAACCAACTGCTGTAGTCGCTTGGCCACCTGGCTCAGCAGGCGATCGGCAATCCGGATCCCGAAACGATCGTTAACCTCACGAAAGTGGTGCAGATCGACCAGCACCAGCGTGGCGCTGCGGCCCCCCAAATGGCGGCTGGTCTGCAAGAAACGGGAGAGTTTGAGCAGCCCAGTGAGGCTGTCGTAGTGCTGCTCCTGCTGCAACTGCGCCTGGGTGGTCCGCAAGCCGGTGATATCGCGTCCCAGCGTCAGGATCCCGAGGGAGTGACCATCACCATCGGGGACATCGACCCGGGTGATCTCCATGTGCCGCCCCTGCCCGCTGGCATCCAGCAGGCAACATTCGCCGCGGCCCATCCCTTGGGGGGCCGCCAACCGATATGGTATCTGCTGACCCAGCACCTCATCCGCCCCCTGACCAATAAAGTCGAGAAATGCCTGGTTACACTCCAGCAACACCCCGTTGTGATCATCGAAACGGATCAGGTCAGGGATGGCATCGAGCAGAAAACGCTGCAACAACTGCTGTTTTTTGACCGTCTGTTCCAGGTGCTTGCGCTGGGCAATCTCGTTGACCATTCCGAATACGGCATATGGCTCACCCTGAGCCGTGTAAAGCGGGATCTTGTGCACCTCCATCCAGCAGGTCTCACCGCCCCGGTTGCAGTGCAACTGTTGATGAAGCAAGGGACCCCCCCCCGTCAGCAACTGCGCATCCTCAATGCGAAATACATCACCCCATGGCATCTCTGCATCACTCTTGCCGACCACCTCGGCGGGTGAACCCAGCCTGGCCTCAATGGCAAATTCACGATTGGCAAACAGGTAGCGACCATGCCTATCACGACAAAAGATACTCATTGGCAACTGGTCGATGATCTGCTGCAGCAGATCCGGGGTAAGCATGTTGGTCACAGAGGCGCTTATGGAGGAATTTCGAGCAAATCTATGATAGCAAACCAATTTTGTAAAGCACCCCCGGTAACCCCTTCGTTCACACCGATGCAGCACGCATGCTGACAGAGGTTGTCGCTCAGGTGATAATAGGCACCGGTTGGCCAATGGCCTGATAAATGGACGAGAGAAGCAAGATGAAAAAGATGATGGGGTGCGCATTGGCGCTGTTGCTGGCGGGTTGTGCTGGTGACAATAACGGTGGTGAGGAGTATCGCTACAATCCGCCGGTCGCCAAAGCGACCAACAATACCCAGGAGATGGCGATCCCGGTGGATCTGGTATGGGCTCGCGCCGAGAAATGGTTCACCGATCACGGCCTCACCATCGAAAACAGTCAGCGCGGTGCCGGCCTGATGACCGCCAATGTCAACCAATCAGCCGACGGACTGGAGTGGCTGGACTGCGGTACCATGGGTTCAAAAGTAGCACTGGGCAACCCGAACCTGCAGATCAACCTGATCATCACCCAGAGCGGCAACAGCAGCGTGGCCACTGTCAACGTCAAGGGCAACACCGAGCTGTTCTTTGTTGAATCCTCAGGCGAGCGCGTACCAGCCCCGTCCATCAAGCCGGTCTGTGTCTCCCGCGGCTCTCTGGAGCAGAGCCTGTTCGCCACCCTCGGCAACTGATTTCACTTACCTGCAAAGATAAAAAAAGCGGCAGATTACTCTGCCGCTTTTTTATTGCCCCGAGTTGGGCTTACTTGTCGATATCGAGCATGTTGTTAGTCAACATGTAATCGATCACCTGGTTGGCAGTGGTACCGGCCCCCCCCGTCAGACTATCGAAGGTATGGTTCATCAGTACAATCTCCTGAGTCACCGGCGCAGTACTGCTCTCCTTGACCTGTAGATGTACCCCCTCATTGTCCTGGAACACCGACAGCAGGCTCTTCAGATCGTTCTGGTTACGAGAACCATCGTGATCCAGCAGGTCGCTCAGATCCAGCTTGTCACCTTCCGCCTTGGAGAAGTCGACCACGTAATCCTTGGCAACGCTGCCTGCGGCTGTGTCGCCCTGCAGCCAGGTGAAGGTATCGGCACCGCCATCCCCCTTGAGGATGTCATTGCCAAGCCCGCCGACCAGGATGTCATTGCCCAGACCGCCGATCAGGTTATCGTCGCCGATTCCACCAAACAGGGTATCGTTGCCACTGCCACCGTACAGGGTATCGTTACCGCTCTCGCCATACAGGGTGTCGTTGCCGGCACCACCGAACAGGATGTCGTTGCCGGCACCACCGAACAGGAAGTCATCGCCCCCCTGACCGAACAGGATGTCGTTGCCATCCCCACCAATTAGCACGTCCGCCTTGTCATTGCTGGAGGACTGATCGAACTCGCTGGCATGGTCCGTGATGTAGTCATGGACCTGGGCATCGGTCACCGAGCCTGCGCCCAGCTTGCCGGCCACATACTGCTTGATGGCCGCGTAGCCTTCACCATTGATACCGGCGAAGTGGATGGCATCCCCGAACAGGATATCGTCGCCAGCACCGCCGTCGATCCGGTCACTGCCCGGCAGGTTGTTCACCGACGTGCCCAGAATAGCGTTGGCCAAATCGCTGGCGTTGACGCCGGTCATGATGACGCCGTCAGAGTCGTAGGACTTGAGATCGTTGTAGGAGATGTTGGCCCCCAGTCCGATCGCTTCTACCGTAACCCCCATCCCTGTAAGCAGCCCAAAACCTGCTACCGAGTTATTGATAGTTGAGCTGGAGGTAGTGCCGCCATCACCATCCAGTGTTGAGTAGGTATATCCCCCTCTACCATCCGGACGCATAAAACCAATCGGGTTGCTGTATCTACCATCGGCATACACTCGGCCAGCGCTATCGATGATGGTGTAGCCATTGGAGCTATATACCCGACCCGGAATATAGGTGCCACCAAGCAGACTGTTGAGATAGACGTCATAGTTGCTACCTGAGAAATTCAATACCCTCGGGTTGGAACCTTCGTTACCGAGGTAATAAGTCGGCTGACCATCGGTAATGAAATAGGTCAGATTCTTGGCATTACTGTTACTTTGAGCCGTAGAACTACTGAACCAGTTGGCAACCGTCTTGAACACATCTTCATAGTTGGTACCCCCTCCGCTACTCATGGAATCGATTACAGCCTGCAGCTGATTCAAGGCATTGCTGTCTTTCAGGTTCACACTAATACTGGCATTCGACAGAGCATCAAAGTCAACCAGCATGATGTTGACTGTACCAGCCCCTTCGCTACCTGCGCTCGCCTTGAGGCTGGCGAAGATCTGTGCCAGCTGGCTCTTGATGGTGTTCATGGCGCTGGTGCCGATACTGCCCGAGCTGTCGATCATAAAGGCGATGTTGTAGTTCTGGCCCGGCAGCACCACGCTGCCATCCAGATCCCCGACCACAATATTGTGTTCGCTGCCATAGGTGCGGTTCTGATCGCCCGGCTCCCCTTCGGTAGAAAGGAAGTAGCTCATGCGGATCGAGTCCTGATCCGATGCGCTGCTGGTCTGATCGGTCGCCACTTCCTTGGCGATGGCTTCAACCTTGAGGTCGAACTGGCCGGCACTGCTGCCCGGCACCCGCAGGGTCAGACCGGTCAGTTTGATGTCCAGTGCACTCTGGTTCCACAGACCGCTCAGCGTCAGCGTGCCATTGGCCCCCACGGTACCGAGCGCGGTGGAGCCCTGATAGAGGGTCGACCCCGTCGGCATGCCGGTCAGCACCAGGCTGTCGAACTGCTCGCTACCATCCCGGTCAGTCAGGGAAGCAGTGATCTCGAGCGGGTAATCCACCACGCTCGGCTGTACCGCCGTCAGGGTGCCGTCGGTCTGGTTGAACTGGTAGATACCGTCATCAAACTGCACCTGCTCGATGTCGTAGAGCGACTTGCTGATGGTGACGCCGCTCTCCTTCACCAGGAAGTTGAAGCCGCCATCACTTCTGCGCTCGATGACATAGTTGGCACGCGAGCCCATCAGTACGGCCAGGTCGGTACCGGCACCGCCAAACAGGGTATCGCCACCCAGCCCGGCCACCAGGATATCGTTGCCGGTACCGCCGTCGAGGGTGTCACCTGAGGTGGAGTTACCACCGACCAGCACGTCATTGCCAGCACCGCCGACGAAGTAATCGCCGCCACCCTTAACGCTGACGATGTAGTCATTGCCGTTGCCACCCACCACTTGATCCTGACTGGTGGTGCTGTCGGTCAGACTATTGGTGATGCCAAAGTTGCCCTTGTTGAAGTTGCCGCTCTGGAACGCCCCGGTGGAGATGCCGGACGACGGGTACTGGGTATAAAGCGGGACGCCGTTGCCCGTCAGGCTGATGTCGACCACCGGCTTGTCCGCGACCGCCGTGATATCGATCACCAGCTTGCCTGAGTTACTCAGGTTGGCACCATCGCTGATCTGGTAACCCAGATTGGCGTAGTCCCCTTGCTGGTTGCCCGTCGTCGTACCGCCACCATTGAGGGCATTGCTGCTGGATTCATTGAGGCTAGGCACAAAGCGCAGATGGCCGCTGTCGATATCGGCGTAGGAGACAAGATCCCCCACCTTCACCGCAATCCACTGGCCAGCAGCGTTCAGGCATTCCAGCTTGCCGCTCAGCGGCAGGGTGTTGATCTGCACGCTCAGGTCAGAAGCGGCCTGATCATCGCTGGCACCAAACTGGGCCCACTTCAGCACCAGTGGCGTGTCCTCCTTGCCGGCACTGTAGCCACCCGTGGTCACCGGCGCCCGATCGTTGTCCACTATGGTGCCGGTCCCGCTCTGCCCACCGATGGTCACCGAGAGGGTCTCGTTCGTTTCGACCAAGCGATCGTTCACCGTCGGGATGGTCACAGTGAAGTCCGACACGCCGGCTGGTACTGTGATCTTGCCGGTAGTGCTGTTATAGGTCACGCCATTGCTGAACTGGGCATTGCCCCAATCTTGGTTGGAGGCGGGGTTGTTGCCCGAACCACGAATGGCGAAATCGTATTCAGTCGCTTCCTGGGTCGCATCTGACAGGGTGACTTTGTGCAGCAGATTGCCCCCTTCGGTTACGCTCTCGCTGGAAACTCCCTGAACCAGCGGCGTGAAGAGAGGCTTGGTTGCAAAGGAGCCAATGCTGGCGTCGCCGTCACCATCCACCACCCGGATCTGGAAGTCGATGTCACCATCACCCAGAGGTTTGGACATACGCTGATACTGGAAGAACTCCCACTTGCCTGTGGCCGGCGTAAACTCCAGCTTGAAGACGAGGTTGCCGTCCGCATCCTTCCCGACCAGGGTATTGGCGCCGCTGGCGGTGATGGCGATGGCAGAACCGGAAGCCGTTCGCAGACCATTTTCGAAGGTTGCCGGGTCCATTACCAGCCCGATGGAGCCCTTGCCGTCCGCCCCCCACTGCGGGGTCACGGTGCCGGAACCATAGGCGATTGCCTGCACCGTGTTGGAACCGAGGAACTCGATGCTCTGTACGGTGAAGTCGCTGTTGTCGGAGGTATTGATGTTGCCGTTGTTGGTCGCCTTGATCACCATGGTATCAAAGCCACCCTGCTGCACCTGGAAGTTCTGGTTGAACTCCCCACCCGATGCGTTGGAGTTGAATACCAGGGTACTGATCAGTACACCACCGCGATAGAACTCCACGACCCCGCTCTCGAGCTCGCCGCCAAACATCTTGCTGAACTTGATGTTGGCGCCGTAGGCAACCTTGCCTGCATCCAGCCTGACGATCAACTGCTCGGAGGCGGACGATCCGTCAGCAAAGTGACGGAAGTCAATCTCGTTGGCGAGGTTGTGGTAAGGCGCAGCTCCGCTGGCCACCCCCAGCCCCGAGCTGGAACCGTTGACCACCGCCGTTACCAGTGAGGAGTCTGTTGCCGACTTGAAGCCCAGGGCGCTGATAGTAAAGCCCGCCATGTTCAGAGTGCTCTGGTTGCCACTGTACTTGGTCAGGTCAAAGAGCCCGGTCAGCACGTTCGGAATATCGGTCTTCACCACGGAAACGGCATCGCTGTTGTCGGCAATGGGGGAGTCGTCCTCAACGCTGACATCCAGCTTGTCCTTGGTGACGCCGCTGCCATCGGAGACCTCCACATCCAGCTGGAACGACAACTTGTCTTCCGAGGTCGTATCCCCGTGGTCGAGGGGACCCTTGAGGGTCACGTCATAGGTCCACTCTCCCTTTCCACTGGCATTGGGTGCCGTCAGCTTGACCTCGACCACCGCCTTGTAATCGGCGCCGCCAATCACTCCTGTGTAGCCAACCAGCGTCTTGCTGCCCGCATCCCAGCTCCACTGGACCTTGGCCCCACCGGACGTCAGCCCGGCCGGTCCATTCAGGGAAATGTTGAGTGTGCTGCTGTCGATGTCGCCCACCGAGAGGGTACCCGACGCCTTGATGGCATTGGTGGTATCCGGGTTGCCGACCGTGTCGGCAATGCCGTTTGCCAACCCCTCTTCAGAGACGACAACCCCGTTGGAGATGCTCAGCGTCGGCAGATCGTTGACCGCATCCACCTTGATGGTCACGGTTGCGGGACTCGCATCCACGGCGCCGTCGTTGTCTACCGCCGCATAGTTGAAGCTGGTGTTGCCGTTCCAGTTCGCATTCGGAGTGAAGGTGAGCTTGCCGGCGTCCGCCACCGCAATGCTCTGATCCACGGTCACCGCCACCCCGTTCAGATAGAGGATGCCGTTGGCAGGCAGGCTCTTGATGGTGAAACTCACCACGTTGCCATCAATGTCGCTGCCACTGAGGGTCGGAATGGCGATGCTGGCGGCATCTTCCTGACCGTTTGCCTGTTTATTCACTGTCTCCGGCGCTTCATTCAGGATCTGCGCGTTGTCGCTGCCCGGCAGTGAGACGTTGCCCGCCTTGTCAGTCTGGGTTGCCGTCACCGTCAACGACTTGCCGTTGGCCGGGGTCGTCTCCGTCCAGCTGATGGTGCCGTTCTGATAGCCGTAGCTCTTGCCATTGCTTGCCAGCAGGGTGCCATCGGCCTTGAGCGTCAATTGGACAGTGCTGTTCACCCCGCCATTGTTGATAGTCAGCGTCACCTTGCCACCCGCAACCAAGTCAGCATGATTGACCTCTGCCCGAACCTGGATCTGATCATTGCCAATCTCGGCCTTGGTCAGCATTTGGTCATTATTGGTGTCATCAACGATGGTCACGGTCGGTGCTGAGGAAGCTACGCTGTCCAGGATCGCATTCTCGCTGTCGCTCGCCGGGTTGCCCGCCTGGTCGGTCACGTCCGCCTTCACGGTGAACTTGCCATCCGCCAGGCCGCTGGCGCCCAGGTTCACGGTGGTGCTGAACTTGCCGCCGGTCACGGTCGCCTCGAAGGTCACCGACTTGCCGTTCACGTCGGTCACGGTCAGGGTGACCTTCTGGCCATCTTCCACG